>JBDOIB010000061.1:0-23833 GCA_041082155.1 Thermodesulfobacteriota bacterium
AATATATCCAGGGTCATCATGCATATAGCCTACTGAGTAAATGTGGATGAAGAAACTGACCCCCGTAACCACCAGGGCCATGAGGATTGAAAGAGGGTCAATCTGATAGCCGATCACCGTATGGAAAGAACCTGAAACGACCCAGTCGAAGATGACTTTTTCGAAGAGACGCTCGGAAGGGGGTTTTCTTATGAGTTCGAAAAAGATAAGAATCGACGTTAAAAAGGCAAGGCCAATCGCGGAAGGTCCGATCCAGCTCACGGCCTTCTTTCCCAGACGTCTTCCAAAGAGACCGTTCAGGATGAACCCGATTGCGGGAAATAAAGGAACTAACCACACATACTCAAGCATAGACAACTCCTTTTACCCCCATCCTTCCCTTCAGGGGGAGGAGGAAGGGATTACCACTTTAATAAATTCACCTCATCCACATTGATCGTTTCTCTCGAACGATAGAGCATCACAAAAATCGCCAATCCAACAGCCGCCTCTGCCGCCGCCACAGCGATGACAAAAAAAGCAAAGAGCACTCCTTCGATTGATTGGAGAAAGCGGGAGAAGGTAATGAATGAAAGATTGACCGAATTGAGCATTAATTCAATGCACATAAATACCACGATGGCATTTCGTCGGGTGAGAGCTCCAATCACCCCTATGGTAAATAGGATCCCGCTTAAAACTAAATACAATGCCGGAGGAACAGGCGGTATGGTCATGGTTTGACTCCTTGTCTAATCACTCTCCATTAAGATAATTTCTTTTTACTCAAGATGACAGCTCCAATAATAGCGACGACTAACAAGATCGATACAACCTCGAAGGGGAAGAGATACTGAGTAAAGAGCGCTTCTCCCACAGCTTTTACATTAGCACCCATCTTCTCCGCAGTATAAGAACCAGTCTTCCCGGTTGGGGAGGTGGCTACCAGTCCATAAATGAGTCCAAATAGAAATAGAATGGCCAAAACACTTCCAATGACTTTTGAATAGAAGAGTCTGAGTCTGGATCGAAGTTCCTCTTCCAGATCCAGAAGCATGATCACAAAGACAATAAGCATCACAATGGCTCCCGCATAGACGAGGACCTGAATGATGGCAATGAACTGACTATAGAGGAGTAAATAAATGACAGCGACACAGAGAAAATTCAAGATCAGAAAAAGGGCACTATGAATTGGATTCTTTCTCGTAATTAAGAGCACAGAGGCAAGGATGGAGGTAAAAGCCATCCCTAAGAAAATCAACCATTGAAGGATTGTCCCGACCGTTTCCATGTTTTACTCCGAGCGTTCCTCTTAGATTAAGGGTTATTCTTCTTCTCCTCAAGAAGCTTTTCGGTGTTCATTAGGTATGCCCTACGATCGCTCTCGACCCATTCATAATTCTTCCCCATAAAGATGGCCTTCACCGGACAGGCCTCCTCACAATAACCACAAAAGATACATCGGGAGGCATCCAGTTCATATCGAATGGGGTATCTTCCAAATTGTTCATCCTCTCCTGTTTCGATGTAGATACACTGAGAGGGACAGACAGCCATGCATAACCCGCAGGCCACGCATTTCATTCTTCCCTGGTCATTCTTCTCAAAGTATTGAATGCCTCTCCAGCGTTTGGCTGGAGGCATCTTCTCCTCAGGATATTGATAGGTAATGGGTTTTGAAAAAAACCGACTCAATGTAAGTCCAAGACCTTTCAACAGTGGAATGATCATTTTCCCTACTCCTTATCCTTTCAGTGAAACCACCAACCCGGTAATCAAGAGATTGGCCAGGGCCAGCGGGACCATCACCTTCCATCCAAACTTCATGATCTGATCATAACGAAGCCTTGGGAATGTTCCCCTCTGCCAGATGAAAAAGAATAGGAAGATAAAGAGTTTCGCACTGAACCAGACGACTCCTGGAATAAAACTGAGAAATGGGAATGGGGGTTGCCATCCTCCCCAGAAGAGGGTCACGGCCAAGGCTCCCATGGTCACCATATGGGCATACTCTGCCATGAAAAAGAGGGCAAATTTCATGCTGCTGTATTCAATATTAAATCCACAGGCAAGCTCTGATTCAGCCTCTGGCATGTCGAAGGGGGTCCGATTGATCTCAGCCAACCCACAGATGAGGTAAAGGATAAAAGCCATAGGCTGATACCACACATTCCAATTCCAGAACCCTCCAGCCTGTTGATGAACAATCTCGGTCAGCCTCAACGTCTGAGAGAGAATAATGATTCCGAGAATCGAAAGACCAAGGGCTACTTCGTAACTGATCATCTGGGCGGCAGCCCGAAGGGAGCCGGTTAAACCGTATTTATTCCCCGAAGCCCATCCTCCCAAGATGATTCCAAATTCTCCTATGGAGGCCAAAGCAAACACATAGAGAAGCCCCACATCCACATCGGCGATTCTCAATTTGACCACCCAATCCGTACCTGGAATAGTAAATTGGTTTCCAAAGGGAATGACGGCAAAAAGACTGATTGCCGTAATGATGGAGATCATGGGAGCAAGGACAAAAACGGGTTTATCGGCCCGGCCAGGAATGAGGTCCTCTTTAAAAAACGCCTTAATCGCATCGGAGAAAGGCTGCAGGAGTCCATAAGGGCCACATCGATTCGGCCCATAACGAATTTGAATATGACCCAAAACCTTTCTTTCCAGCCAGGTCAGGTAAGCCACACAGATCATCAGACAGGCGAAAACCACCACACATTTCACAACCATTTCAATGAGAAGATACACAACCTGCATTCCTTCTCTCCCCTTAACAACGTCTGTTGACTTTAACGCTTCTCGATTCTCCCTATAAAAGCCTTATAGATGGGAATGGGAATCTTAGAATCATATGCAGAGGTGAGAAGGTTGTTAACAAAAACAGGGAAGAAAGAGGTTGCAAAGTAAGCGACCCCCTTCGGAAGATCCTCCGAGAGATGACAGACCGTCTCCACCTCACCTCTGGGTGAAATCACCCTCACCGGGTCCCCCTCCACCAGCCGTGCCTTTGAAGCATCTTCTGGATGAATCTCAATCCTTGTCTCTTTAAAGACTTTTCCTAGCCCCATCGCTCTTTTAGTAGTCGTCCCCACTCCATAGTGATAATGAAATCCCCTTGGAATGATCCAGAGAGGATACTGGTCATTAGGAGTTTCAATAGGCTTTTTGGGCTGAGCAGCTACGAATCTCTTCTTTCTCCTCTCCTGCTCCAGAGGCCATTGAATGCCTCCCTGATCCAATTGAGAATACTTCATAGTTGAATAAAAAGGAATCAAAGAGGAGATCTCCTCCATAATATCGGATGGACTCCTGTAGTTCATCGGATACCCCATCCTTCCTGAGAGTTCACAAAAGACCTCCCACTCAGGTTTCGACTCCCCTACGGGGAAGATGGCCTGCCTTACCCTCTGGACCCTTCGTTCCATACTGGTGAATGTCCCGTCCTTCTCCGCAAAGCTTGTCCCAGGAAGGATCACATGGGCATAGTTTCCGAGATGAGTCATGAAGAGATCCTGAACGACCAAAAACTCCAATTGATTAAGTCCTATTCTGAGTCGCTCCAGGTTGGGAAGAGTAATAAAGGGGTCCTCTCCGAAGATATAAAGGGCTTTTATCTTTCCCTCAGGAAGCTCATCAAAGAGTTCAAGATACGTTAATCCGGGTTTAGATGGAATCTCTCTTTCCCAGGCCCCTTCAAAAAGCCTTCGCCCTCTTGGATCATCTACCCTGACATATCCGGGAAGAAACTCAGAAAGAGCACCCATATCCATGGCTCCCTGACCGTTGTTCTGGGCAATCATTGGATAGAGACCTCCCCCTCCTTTTTCGACTTCACCGGTCAATAGGGCAAGATTACAGAGGGCTCGAACCGCCTCCTCACCATTATGATGTTGTGTAATTCCTGAACCGAAGATGATGGCCCTTCGTTTGGCACCCTTATAAAGACGAACCCACGTGTTAAGATCTTCTGCAGAAACCCCCGTGAGCTCCTGAATGGTTTCGGGTGTAAACCTCTCCACAGAAGCTCGAAGTTCCTCAAACCCTTCTGTTTTGGATTCAATGTAATCTTTTGAAAAAACTCCTTCTTTAATCAGAAGGCGAATCAATCCATTGATCAAAAATAGGTCTGTCCCTGGAGCGGGTCTTAACCAGAGATCGGCCCACTTTTCCCATTGTGTTCTTCGTGGATCGATCAAGATGACTTTGGCTCCATTCAACTGAATGGCTCTTCTCATCTGGTTGCTGAAGATGAGATGATCGTCATAGACATCGGTCCCCATGATGAGAAGGAGATCAACTTCTTTTATCTCTTCAAACGAATGGGTCATCGCCCCGATTCCAAGGGCCTCCATCATCCCGTAGAGGGCAGGGCCGCTGGAGAGGCGAGCTCCGTTGTCAATATGATTCGTCCCTATACAGGCCCTCATCCACTTCTGAAAGAGGTAATTCTCCTCATTGGTAGCCCTGGCCGAAGAGATTCCTCCAATACTTTGGGGGCCATATTTCTCCTTTATCTCTTTCAACCGGGTTGCAATCAAGTCCAAGGCCTCTTCCCATGTAGTCTCCACAAAGGCACCGGACTTCTTCACCAGAGGTTTTTGAAGTCTCTCCGGGTGATGAATGAAATCGTAACCAAATCTTCCTCGGACACAGAGGCTCCCTTGATTGACTCCGGTCTCTCCCTTGGTGGTCACCTTCACCACTTTTTGTTTCCGAAGGGTGTTGAGCTCTAATTGACATCCACATCCACAGAAGGTACAGGTCGTTTGAACCCTTTCAAGTTGCCAAATTCTTCCTTTTATTTTGCTTAAATTTTCTGTCAACGCACCCACAGGGCATACATGAAGACATTCACCACAGGAGATACAGTTCTCTTTTCGGGCAGCTTGAATATAGGAAGTAAATCCATGTTCGGCCACTTCTAAAACATCTGCCCCGGGAACATCGATACAGGCATGAATGCATCGGAGACACATGACACACCGATCTGGCCATTTTCGAATCAGAGGGGTTCCATATTCTGCTGAGGGTTTCTCTACCTTTTCGGGAGGGTATTCATTCCTTTCAATCCCAAAGTCATAGACCCGATTCTGAAGCATACATTCCCCCCCAGCATCACAGATCGGACAGTCCAGGGGGTGATTGACGAGCAATAATTTCAACGCCTCAAGCCTCATCTTTTCCACCCGTTCCGTCTTGGTATGGATCACCATCCCCTCGAGAACGGGTGTGGCACAGGAGGCAACCGGCATCTCGTAGCCTTCCACATCGACGAGACAGATCCGGCAGGATTTGATCAAACTAAGTTTTGGATGGTAACAGAGAGAGGGAATATAGATTCCATTCTCCTTCGCTACCTCCAGGATGGTTTGATTCTCCTTTGCTTTGATCTCCTTACCATCAATCGTCAGCTTTAACATCCTATCCAACTCCACCGAGAATAAAAGATGAGTAAATATTTATACGGCGAATAGCCCCACTCTGACACAACGGAGACACCGCTCCGCTTCCTTCTGAGCCACAGGAATCGTGAATCCCGATTCCACTTCTTCAAAGGTCCATTTTCTCGTCTCTGGGGGAAGCATCGGAAGAGTTGCTCTTTTCTGGCCCCCGGGGATACCGATTTTTTCCTCCTTGTTGTAGACCTTGATTTTTTCCATCAGAGCTTCCAGACGCTCCTCCTCGGACTCCTTTACCTCCAACCCTCTCAGGAAAAGATCGATCTTTTCGGCCGCACGCTTTCCATGGCCAGCGGCACGCACCAAGACATCTGGCCCGGTGACACAATCTCCGGCTGAAAAAACCCCGGGGCGGCTGGTCATAAACGTTTTTTCATCCACCGCAATGGTTGAACGTCTGGTCGTCTTAATCCCATTCTTCTCATCAAGGAAGGAAAGATCGATCGCCTGTCCAATTGCCGGGATGAGAATATCGGTTTCGATGAAGAACTCGGAACCTTTAATGGGAACCGGCCTTCGCCTCCCGCTTTCATCCGGTTCTCCCAATTCCATCCGGATACACTCTACTCCTACCACCTTATTGTCCTTGGCGATGATCCGGACAGGATTACAGAGATAATGGAATTTTACCCCTTCCTCTTCAGCATCATGAATCTCCACACGATCGGCGGGCATCTCTTTCTTGGTTCGGCGATAGACCAGATTGACATCCTGCTTTCCAATCCTGAAGGAGGATCGCACACAGTCAATGGCAACATTTCCTCCGCCGACGACCACAACCTTCTTTCCTTCTGGATAGGGATCTCTCCCTAAATTAATTTCTAAAAGATAGAACACTCCAGGAATAAATCCTTTGTATCCCTTATCCTCTCCCTCTACTCCCATTGGGGTATTGGTTTGAGCTCCCACAGCGATAAAGATAGCTTTATAGCCCTGTTCAAAGATTTGAGAGAGGGTGATATCCTTTCCAACCTGCGTGTGATATTTGATTTCAACCCCCAGATCTTCGATAATCTTGACTTCCCTTCTTAAGATCTCCCTCGGAAGCCGATAGTCTGGAATCCCAACGGCGGCCATTCCGCCGGGTTCTCCTAACCTTTCGAAGATTGTTACGGAATACCCCTTTAAAGCAAGGTAGTAGGCACAGGAAAGACCCGCAGGTCCTGCCCCGATAATGGCCACTTTTTCGGGCTTGGGAGCTTCTTTCTTGATGGAGGGTGTCCTTCGTTTCTCAATCTCATAGTCTGCCACAAATCGTTTCAGCCATTTGATAGAGACGCACTCATCCACATTCTGGCGTCTACAGTTATCTTCACAGGGTCTGATACAGACCCTTCCCAGCACTCCCGGCAAACAGGTGGCCTCCCGGATAGCCGCTAAAGACTCCAAAAATCTTCCCTCTTTGATCAACTCGATATATTGATGAATGGGGAGATGGGAGGGACAGGCACTTTCGCAGGGAGCCGTGACTTTTATCTTATATTCTTCTCGAGGAATCTTTCTTTTAGATTGGATAGCTTCCAAAAATTGGCTCTCAAAATGCTCTAAAGCGTGGAGAAGGGGTTTGGGGCCTGTTTGACCTAAATTACATTTCGAACTCTTTGAGATAATCTCAGCCAATCCTTTTAACTGGCCTAAATCCTCTGCTCTCCCTTCTCCCTCAGAGATTCGATTAAGAACAGAAGAAAGAATCCTTGTGCCAACCCGACAGGGTGTACACTTTCCACAGGATTCTCTTTGGACTGCTTCTATATAGGCACGAAGAAGGTCCACAATGTTCACCTGAGGATCTCGGATGGCAATCCCATCCCAACCCACAAAGGCTCTAATCTTTTTTTCTTTATCGAATTCTTCAGGAAGATTGAGATTCGGAACGCCCTGCCATTGATCCTCGGGTTTTCCCCGATTATCTACGACCAACCCGCCCCAACTACTAAAAAGAATGCCACTCATACCTATCCCTCATTGATTGCGATGATCTTTTACCGATCGATTTCTCCTAAAACGATATCAATACTGCCGATCGTGGAGATCACATCTGCGATCAGACTTCCTTCGATCATCTTGGGCAATGCCCCAAGATTTAAAAACGAAGGAGGTCGGATTCTTAAACGAAAAGGACGGTTAGAACCGTCACTGATAATATAGAATCCCAGCTCTCCTTTGGCTGCTTCTACAGAGGCATAGACCTCCCCTTTAGGGGGTTTAAATCCTTCGGAGACGATCTTAAACTGCCGGATGAGGGAAGCAATATCCGTGAGAACCATCTCTTTATTGGGTAATACCACGCGAGGATCATCTGCAAGAATAGGACCCTTCGGTAATCGATCTAAAGCCTGTCGGACGATGGAATTAGACCATTCCATCTCCCGGAGACGGACTATGTATCGATCATAGACATCCCCCACTGTCCCTACGGGGATATCGAATTCAAATTCGTCATAACTCGAATAAGGAAATGCCTTTCGCACATCCCATTTCACACCTGAGCCTCGTAGGGTAGGACCTGTCACTCCCCAGTTAATGGCATCTTCTTTAGAGATTACCCCAACCTCTTTGGTCCGCTTTAACCAGATAATGTTCTGAGTGAGCAATGTTTCATATTCATTGATCCTCTGGGGGAAGGAGTTCACAAAACTCCTGATCTTTTCCTCAATCCCGTCGGGAAGATCCTTTGCCACCCCACCAATTCTTAGATAAGTGGGGGTGAGTCTGCCCCCTGCGACCTCTTCAAAAATCCTCAGAACCTCTTCCCTTTCTCGAAAGGTATAAAAGATAGGGGTGGTGGCTCCAATATCGAGCACATGGGTGCCCAACCAGATAAGGTGGGCCGCAATCCGCTGAAGCTCAGCCATCATCACTCTCAGATATTGGGCTCTCTTGGGCACCTCAATTCCTAAGAGTTTTTCGACGGCTAATACGTAAGCCAGATTATTTCCCATCGCATTGGTATAATCCAGACGATCGGTTAAGGGGATGACCTGGTGATAGGTTCTATTCTCGGCCAGTTTTTCAACTCCACGGTGAAGGTGTCCGATATGGGGGATAGCCTTCACTATGATCTCTCCATCCAATTCCAACACAAGTCTCAACACCCCATGGGTGGCAGGGTGCTGGGGACCCATATTGATGGTCATCCATCGTGTCTCTGCCATTTCAGACCTCTGGTGTATAGGGTTTATCAAAGTCCGGTCCTTCTACCGGAAAGTCCTTTCTTAAAGGATGCCCCTCATAACCATCCCAGAGGAGGATCCTCCTGAGGTCCGGATGGTTCTCAAAGGGGATTCCAAAGAGGTCATAGACCTCCCTTTCCAACCAATTGGCTGCCTTCCAGATCGACTCTACACTTGAAACCGATTCCCCCTCGTTGACCCTTACCTTCAATCTCAATCGGTGATTGAGTTTAAAGGAATGGAGTAGATAGACAATTTCGAATCGAGGCGTTTCCGGATAATAATCCACCCCACAGAGATCCGTTAACATATGATATTGAAGTTCTGGGTCTGAATAGAGAAACCGACAGATCTCATAGATATCCTTCTTTGCTACCTTCGCGGTGATTTCTCCTCGAAAGGTTTCTACATCCAGAATAGAACCTGGAAACCTCTCTTTTAATTTGTTGATGGCCAGATAAAGATCGCTCATAGATTACCCCTTAATTTCCAAAGTACTCCGAATATCTTTTCGATCCTTGAGGGATTCTCCCTCAATCTTCTTCTGAAGTTTTACCAAGGCGGCAAGGAGGGCTTCCGGTTTTGGGGGACATCCAGGAACATAGAAGTCCACCGGAAGAATCTGATCCACTCCCTGAACCACATTATAGGTTTTAAAGATCCCTCCTGAACAGGCACAGGCTCCATAGGCAATGACCCATTTGGGTTCAGGCATCTGTTCATAAATTCGTTTAACCATGGGGGCCATCTTTTTGGTGAGTGTGCCTGCGACAATCATAAGATCGGCCTGCCGGGGGGAAGGCCGAAAGACTTCTGAACCAAATCGCGCAATATCCCAGGTCGCCATACTGGCAACCATCATCTCCAGAGCGCATCAAGCTAAACCAAATGTCACAGGCCAGATGGAGTACTTTCGACCCCAATTGACCACTTTATCCAAGATGGGAAGAAAGGGGGTTTTCTCAAGGTAGGTTTCTATTCCCATTCCAGCGCTCCTTTTTTCCAGATATAGATATAGGCAAGAATCAATATGCCTAAAAAGACGGCCATCGAAACAAAAGCAAAGACTCTATATTCCTTAAAAACGACTGCCCACGGATAGAGAAAAACCACTTCAATATCAAAAATAAGAAAAAGCATGGCAATGATATAATATTTGATAGGGACCCTTCGAAAACTTGAACCCACGGTGGTCATTCCACATTCATAAGGAGCTTGCTTGATGGCGCTTGGTTTTCTCTGACCTAAAAGATGGGAGGCAAGGACAGCGAAACAGGCAAATACAATGGCAATCGCAATGTAAATCCCTATCGTAATATATTCAATTAACATTTCCTACCCTCTTCACCCTTAGCGATGGGTTAATTTGTGAAAACTTTCTTGTTCTCGGTAAAACTACAAGATTGTTTTCCTTTTGTCAAGAGGAAATTTTTTAAAAAGACATTTAGATTCAATAGCGTCTAATATATTGTTTTTATTTAAAAAATAATTAGTGAAATAAATTACATTTATATTTCTTCCCCTCCAACTTAAGATTTTCTCTATTTTCCCTGAAACTTAATTAAAACCTAATGGGGAGGGAGCTCGGATTCTGTCTCTGGATTATACTTTTTAATCCTTACGGCACATACTTTAAATTCCGGTATCTTTGCAATAGGGTCTAAGACAGGATTTGTCAGAATATTGGCTCTGCTTTCCAAGAAGTGGAAGGGAATAAAAACTACATTTTTACTCACTCGTTCAGTGATCTTGACTTTGGTCAAAATAGCTCCTCTTCTTGATTCGACTTTTACTAATTCATCCTCTTTGACTTCCAGTTCTTTTGCATCCAAAGGATTAAGTTCTAAGAAACACTCCTGAACCTCCTGGTTAAGGGAGGGAGAGTTTCCAGTCATGGTTCGAGTGTGGTAATGGACATGAATCCTCCCGGTGGTCAACCAGAAAGGATACTGTTCATCGACCACTTCAGCCGGAGGCTTATATTCAATAGGGGTGAAAAGTCCCTTGCCTCGAGTAAATCGACCTTGGTGTAAAAACTTTGTCCCTGGGTGTTCCGGATTTGGACAAGGCCACTGCAGCCCTTCTCCCTCAATTCTTTCATAGGTCATCCCCCCATAGGATGGGGTGAGTTGAGAAATTTCTTTCATGATTTCTCGAGGAGATGAATAATCCATAGAATATCCAAAGCGGTTTGAAAGCTCTTGAATGATTCGCCAATCTTCTTTCGCTTCTCCAGGAGGCTCGGTGGCCTTTCGAACTCTTTGAACCCTCCGTTCTGTATTTGTATAAGTCCCCTCTTTCTCGGCAAAGGAAGCCCCCGGGAGAGTCACATGACTGAGATCCGTGGTAGGGGTAGGAAAGATATCTATGACTACGAGAAATTCAAGAGCCTTAAGGGCCCGCTCCACATGGTGGCTGTCTGCATCACTGACAATAGGATTCTCACCTAAAATGATCATCCCTTTTAGTTTTCCCTCAAGAATCGCAGGGAACATCTCGGTAGCGGTCAAACCCACCTTGTCCGAAAGTTTAACTCCCCAGGCCTCTTCAAACTTTTTTCGAGCAGAGGGGTCGGTCACGGGTTGATATCCAGTAAAGACATTAGGCAACCCTCCCATATCACAGGCCCCTTGAACATTATTCTGTCCTCGGAGAGGATTGATTCCGGTAGATTCCTTTCCGAGATTTCCGGTAAGCATGGCAAGATTGGCAAGGGACTTTACATTATCCACTCCTGTGGTATGTTGGGTGATGCCCATGGTATAAAGGATGCTTGCCCGCTCAGCCTTGGCATAGTCCTCTGCGGCTCGTTCAAGATCGGAGACAGCCACCCCAGTAATCTCCGAAACCTTCTCAGGAGGATAATGCTCGATCACCTTTCTGAACTCTTCAAAATTCTCGGTTCGTTCATCAATAAAGCTCTGATCGTGCCATCCTCTTTTCAGAATGATATGCATGAGGCCATTGATAAGAGCCACATCGGTTCCGAGGCGATGGCGAAGATGAAGATCGCTGATAAGCACTAGCGGAATCTTCCTCGGGTCAGCCACGATGATCTTTGCTCCCCTTGATTTGGCGCGAAAAACTCGAGTAGCTACCAGAGGATGAGCCACAGAGGTATTTGATCCGATAATCAAAATACAATCGGCTCGTTCAATCTCTTCAATGGAATTGGTCATTGCCCCGCTTCCGAACACTGCGGCCAGCCCGGCCACCGTAGAGGAGTGTCAAAGACGAGCACAGTGATCAATGTTATTCGTTCCAAGGACGGCTCGGGTAAATTTTTGAAGAAGATAATTCTCCTCGTTAGTGCACTTCGCAGAGGTCAAAACTCCAATGCTATCTGGACCGTACTTTTCTTTGATCTCTTGGAGTCTTTTGACCGTAAGATCCAGAGCCTCCTCCCAAGAGGCATCCATTAGCTCCTCCCCCTTCCTTACCAAGGGACGAGTGAGGCGAGACGGGTGGTGAATGAATTCGTGAACGGTCCACCCCTTGATACAAAGCTTTCCTTCATTTACTGGACTCGTTTTCGAAGGAAGGGTTCCAATGACCTTTCCATCTAATACTTCTAAAAGCAGTCCACAACCACATCCACAATATGGACAGGTGGTTAAAACGGTTTTAAACTCCATCACCTATTTCACCTCAATCATATTCAGGGGAGACCTCTCTTCTGTGCTGTAACCCGTTTTATAACCAAACTCTTCTGCAACCACCTCTGTCATCTTTTTGTAGAGGACCCTCAGGGGGATTTCAGCCGGACAGGCTTCTTCACATAGACCACAGTCGATACAACGACCCACCATATGCATGGCCCGAGCCAGATGGAAAGTTGGGTTCTCCGGTGGAATATCCCCTTTCTCAACGAAAAGGTCCTCTTCGAGGCTGCACTCATTGCAAAAACACATGGGACAAATATTGCGGCAACCAAAACATTTAATACATCGATCAAATTCTTTTAACCAGTATTGAAGTCTCTCTTCCAGAGACATCCCCTCTATCTTGGAGACTCGTTGGCTTGCGACTCCTTCTCCTTTCGGGCCATCGATTTGACAATCCGGAAAAGGTTTCTCGCATTCACAGATTTTGGCCAACTCATCCGGGCAACCCATTCCGATAGGAATCACTCTCTCTTCTTCTAATTGCTTCCACTTAAACAGTTCGCGAAGTCCTCTCTCATCACATCCCCTTACCAATACCGCAAACGTCTCCTCGGGATAGGCCATCGCCAGTTGGATTAAAATTTGGTTGAGGGGATAACGAGCTCCTCCCGCTCTCTTCCAATCCCCCACCGAAAGGGAGTCCAGCTCCTCGGGGTGACAGAAAAGGTAGGGCATCACATGACCGTTTTCCTCTCTGAGTCCCAAAAATCCTTTGATCTTCTTTTCGGCCAAAAGTTGGGCCACCTGTTCTCTAATCTTCTGACTCATCTCTTTTTAAGCGGCTATCCTTTCTTTTATAGGATTAGGACCTAATTTTTGAATCGTCTCCACAAATTCGGTAATTTCATGGACGAATTCAGCGGCCTCCGCAGACGAGACCCATCTCATTCGAAGTCTCTCTGGATGAATCCCAGAGAACTCCAAAAGCTTCTGAAGGACCGTCAATCTCTTTTTAGCCATCACATTACCAGACTGGTAATGGCATTCCCCTATTCGTCAACCCGCAACAAAAACTCCATCGGCCCCTTTCTGAAAGGCTTTTAAGATAAAATGAGGGGAAATGGTCCCGCTACACATTACTCGAATCGTTCGGACCGAAGGGGAATATTGCATCCGACTGACCCCAGCCAGGTCAGCAGCTGCGTAAGCTCACCAGGTGCACAGGAAAGCTATAATTTTAGGTCGAAAATCATTCGACATAAAAAACTCCCTTTTTTCACAATGTGCATAGCGCTAAGCGCTTAGCGTTTTTTAGGCGACCAAGGCCTTCTCAATCTGCAGATAAATCTGTCGACTCGTAAATCGTTTCAATTGAGCACTTCCAGAAGGACAGGTGGCTGCACAGGTGCCACATCCTTTACAGAGGACCTCGTTGACCTCACAGACCTCCTGATCCTCCAGATATCGAATGGCCTCATAAGGACAGACTTTCAAACAACCCTGACACCCTACACACCTCTCTGGATTGATACTCGCCACAATCGCATTGCCAAACATCTCCTTCTGAGCAAGAAGCGTCCCCGCTCGGGAGGCTGCTCCCAATCCTTGGACAATCGATTCATCTATCGGTTTAGGGGAGTGGGCCAGCCCACAGACAAAGACTCCATCAGTGGCAAAATCGATGGGGCGAAGTTTTACGTGGGCCTCTACGTAAAATCCATCCATATTCACGGGGACCTTAAAAAGTTTGGCCAGTGGATTCTCTTTGGGCACCACGATGGCGGTGGCCAAAACGACAAGGTCTGGACGAATCTCCATCTCCCGTTGGAAAACATAAGAACTAAAACGAATCCGAAGGTCTTCTCCATCCCTTGTGACCTCGAGGTCTTTTTGATCATCATATCGGATGAAGAAGATCCCTTTTTCACGAGCTTCTCGATAAAGATCCTCCCGGAGCCCATAGGTTCGCATATCTCGGTAGAGAATGTAGATATGGATCTCAGGGTTAATCTCCTTTAAGAGGAGAGCATTTCGGACTGAATGAGTACAACAGACTTTTGAGCAATATGGACGTTCTTTGATTCGTGATCCAACACATTGGATAAATACGAGGCTTCGCAACTTTTTTAGGGAAGGGTCCTTTTGAATGAAACGTTGATCCAATTCGAGCGCAGTCAGAACCCTCTCGTCCTTTCCATAGAGGTAAAGATCGGGTTTAAGCTCAGAGGCTCCGGTGGCAATAATCGTCACTCCATGTTCTAAGGTCTTCAGATGGCCATTGCTCTGGATGAGGGTTTTAAAGTTTCCGACGAATCCCTCTACCCCCTTTATCTCTGTTTTTAAAAAGACCTCTATCTTTGGATGAGATTGGACTTCCTCAATCAATTTTTTAACATAGCTTTGAACATCCTCTCCCTTCCAGGTCTGATAAAGGTTTAGAGCCTGGCCTCCTAAGACCTCCTCTTTCTCGATCAAATAGGTGTGGTATCCCTGCTCTGCCAAATTCTTTGCGGAGATCATCCCGGAGACTCCACCCCCAATGACCAATGCTTTTGGATCGATCTTAATCAATGGCTCGGCCATAGGTTCAAAAAAGGCGACCTTGGCTACGGCCATTCGGACCAAGTCCTTTGCCTTCTCGGTGGCCTCTTCCTTCTCAGATCCATGAACCCAGGAACATTGATTTCGAATATTGGCCATCTCGAAGAGATACTTATTAATCCCTGCGTTGACCATCGTTTCTTGAAAAAGGGGTTCATGAGTCAAAGGACTGCAGGCCGCCACGACCACCCGGTTGAGTTTCTGCTCTTTGATAATCTGTGCCATCTTCTCCTGGGTATCTTGAGCACAACTGAAGAGATTATCGGTGACATAGACCACTCCTGGAAGCGTCTTGGCGTACTCTACAATTGCAGGAACATCAATGACCCCAGCAATATTTGTTCCACAACGACAGACGAAAACCCCTATTCTCGGAGTCTCTCCCCGTACATCCACCTCCTGAGGAATAGCCTTCCGCTGGGTCAGGGACCAGCGGCTCTCTGCCAGAAGGCTCTCGGCCATCGCCGCAGAGGCACTGGATTCCATCACAGAGGTTGGAATATCCTTAGGACCTTGGAAGGCTCCACAGACGAAGATTCCTTCTCTTGAGGTTTGAACCGGAGAAAAACTGGTGGTGGAAATAAAATGATGGGCATCGAGTTGAAGTCCCAAACGTTGGGCAAGCTCACTCGCCTCCCTGGAAACAGTTAACCCAACCGATAAAACCACTATATCAAAGGTCTCTTCAATCCTTCGGCCTCCTTCATCAATGTAGCGGATGAGGAGGTCTCCTGTTTCTCGAATGGGAAGAAGGTGGGTGATCCGGGATTTGATAAATCGAACGCCTGCCTCTTCCCGGGCACGATTGTAATACCGCTCAAAATCCTTCCCGTAGGTGCGCATATCAATGAAGAAAATGGCGGTATCCAAAAAGTCCTTTGAATGCTCTTTAGCCACCAGGGCTTCTTTAATGGCATAGGTACAGCAGACGGCAGAACAATAGGACCTTGCCCCTGGATGGATATCCCTTGATCCCACACATTGAATCCAAGCGATCTTCCTGGGTTCTTTTTTATCAGAGGCTCTGACCAGATGTCCTCCCAGAGGACCGGAGGCAGAAAGCATTCTTTCAAATTCAAGGCTAGTCACGATATTGGGAGAGCGTTGATATCCATAGAGATCATAAACTTCAGGCTTGAACACCTCGCATCCAGGAGCAATAATGATCGCTCCCACTTCAATGGTCAACTCTCTTTCTTTGTCTTCAAAAAGGATGGCCTTCGCAGGACAGAGTTTTTCACATACCTTACATTTACCTTTAGTGAGAAAGATACAGTTGACAGGATCAATCACATATTTTAGGGGAACGGCCTGGGCATATTTTACATGGATTGACTTTCTCTTTGCGAGCCCCGCATCATACTCGCTATCCACCTTGGTGGGACACTTCTCCGCACAGAGTCCACAGGCGATACATTTCGCCATATCCACATAGCGTGGATACTGAATAATCTTAACCTCGAAATGCCCCGCCTCTCCAGAAACCTCTTTCACTTCGGAGAGGGTATAAAGCTCGATATTGAGATGCCGGCCGACCTCGACCAGTTTGGGCGAAAGGATTCACATGGAACAGTCATTGGTGGGAAAGGTCTTATCGAGCTGGGCCATGACCCCACCAATGGAGGAGGATCGTTCGACGAGATAGACGTAAAATCCTGAATTGGCCAGATCCAGAGCAGCCTGCATCCCCGAAATTCCTCCCCCCACGACCATGACGGAACCCAATTTATTTTGATTCATCTTCCTCTCCACCTTCTCTGGGAATATCGGATAATGCACTTTCAATGGTTAGAATAGGAATCTCATTCAACTCTAACCCGAGGGTCCTTCCATCCATTCCCAAGCTCAATCCCAAGAGCTGGGAATAGAGGATGGAAGGAAGAGGATGATTTAAGCCTCTTTGAGGAAGGGCTCTTTTTTGGACTTTGTCAAACTGGAGATGACAGTAAGGGCAGGCGACACAGAGAAATTCTGCCCCTGCCTCCTTTCCGCTTTGCAATTTTTTTAAAGTAAACTCCAGGGAGAGCTCATCATTGACTCCCAAGAGGGGAGCTCCACAACAGTCCAGTTTCATGGACCAATCCATACTTTCCGCACCGGTAACCCTAACCAGCTCGTCAAAAAGAGAAGGAGTTAAAGGATGATCAAATTCCATAATCGAACTCGGTCTCAAGGCATGGCATCCATAATGGACGGCTATCTTGAGACCTCGATAATTCCTCACGATCCTCTCCTTAATCCCTTCAATCCCAATCTCTCTATAAAGAACCATCAGAAAATGTTGGACCCGGGCCTCTCCTTCATAGGTAAGCCCTTCATTTTGAAGGAATTGGTTGACCTCTTTCTTTAAAGAAGGGTGTTCTTTCAAAAGGGTGTGTGCCTTCTTCAACGTCCCATAACAGCATTTACAGAGAGTCAGGAGGTTGAGATTCTTCTTCTCGGCGAGTGCAAAGTTTCTCGCTGAGGAGAGAATAAAGGCCTTAAAATTCACATTCCTTATTGGATAACCACAACAATTGAACTCACGAATATCGATCAATCTGACTCCTAATCTGTTTAAAACCGCTCGGGCGGAGATCTCATATTGGGTCACTCGTGCAGGAATCTGACAGCCGATGAAGAAGGCAAATTCCATCATCTTCTCTTCTCTCTTACAGATTGGATAGCCAAATTCTTAAGTTCATAGAGCACATCGGTCACGGCCACCCCCTGAGGACATTGTTCCTGACATTGATAACAGGTTAAGCAATCCCATAACATAGAGGACCCCAAGGCCAAATCTCTTAACCCTAAACCAGCCGCTTGCATGATCTGATGGGGAAGAAGTCCTAACACTTCCTGAGGATTCTCATAGGTCGCCACCACAGGACAAACCGTGGTACAGGTCTGACACCCGAAGCAGACCATAAAATTCTTCGCCTGCGCTGAAAGACCCAATCCCGTTTGAAAGGGAGTATCCGGGGGAGTCAATGGAATGATTCTATCTTTCTCCCTCATCAATCCGCATTGAGCCAATATAGCCTCCCGGGCTTGAAGGAGAGGTTTTTGATATTCTCTTAAGAGCACCTCCCCTTTCATGAGCCCACGATAGTAGGAGAGAGGGGAGAGCACGAGAAATTCTGGAAAGCCTTTTTGAAGGAGCATTTCTCTCACATGAAACCATAGATCTTGAAGATCTATCCCCACTGGACAGGAAACGGTGCAACGATAACAATTCGTGCAGAGATAGACTCCTTCTTGCAATTTTCGAACTTCCTCTTCGCGGAGCCTTTTTTGAGAGGCAAGAGCCCGAATCGCGGAGATCTTCTCAGAAGGAAGAATGTGAACGTTCTGGATTTCCTCGTAGGTTTGACCGACCGAACATCGAAGGGTACAGGTTCCGCAGTGGGTACAGGCATCCAGTTCGATGGCCCGACGAGTGATCTGATTGGCTTCGCTCAGTTTCTCTTTTTCTGCCACAGAGTGGATTAAAAGACTGAGAGCACTTGAAAAGAGATGAAACATCTTGCTGAACGGGAGATAGGCCAGACCTACGAAACAAGCCAAGAGATGAAAATACCAGAGGAAAAGAGGAATGTTAGCCTGATCTATTCCAATCCCCATCGGGCGGATCAATCGAGCCGTCCCATATCCAGCAAAGGCCCACTGGTATTTCACATGACATTCTGCACAACTCGATTGATGTAATTCCTTCCCTTTGGCCAACAGTTTTTCATCAAAAGGTTCTCGAAGATTTGGCGAGACTGTGCCAAACTCCTTCACCCAATAAGCCTCAAGAGCCTTGAGTTCATCCGGATCACTTAAACCCGAATACTCCTCCACCATTCTCTTGTAATCGGAATAACTGATCATTTTGGTGGCTTCTAAAAAGATGCCCGAAAGGATGATCCCTATCACAAGAAGCAGGGCATAGAGATCCATCGCATTGGTTTTGAGACGGGGGAGTTTCAATATAAATCTTCGATAGAGGGCGAGAGCCACGCCGATAAGGACAAGAATCCCAAAAAGATCCCTCAAGAAAAGAAAGGGGTTGATGGTGGAGTAATAAGGATCGAAAAGCTTTGCAGAAATCCATTTATCCAGAGCATGCATCAAGAGAAGGAGCACAAAACCACCGTAGATCAAAAGATGCATGATCCACCGAAAAGGATCTTCTCTCAAAATTCTAAATTGTAAAACGACATCCAGAATAAAACTCTTCAAAAGGGTAAGGATCCTTGGACTGAACAAGGTAAAGAAGATTCCCTGGAGGGCATAGAAAAATCTTCTTGAAGCTGAAATCTCAACTCCCTGAATTCCAATCTTATATCGAAACCAGTTTGAAATTTTATAGAGAAGACCAAAAATAAAAATAATGAACGAGATATAAAAAGAAAACTTTAAAAACATAAGCAGGTTAGACTTTGTGAATTTTTTAATTTGTTTCTTTTTTCCTAAATCAAATACCCTCTTTTGTCAAGGAAAAAATCGGGGCAAATTTTTTATTGACAAACTCTGATAAACTTTATAATTAATTTTAACCTTTCAATCTCTCTTTAGGCAAGAAAAAACCATGCGGTTTGGCTTTCATATTTCTATTTCTGAAGGTTTCTCAAAGGTGATTGAACAAGCCGAGATTCGTGGTTGTGAAACGATTCAACTCTTCTCCCGGAATCCTCGAGGATGGGGATCCCATCCACTGGATGAGAAGGAGATCAGAGCCTTCCAATCTGGGGTTAAAGAAAAGAACCTATATCCCGTCTTTCTTCACCTCCCCTATCTTCCCAATATCGCTTCCTTTCAATCCAAATTCTATCATCGCTCCATTCAATCGATCATTATGGATCTTGAAAGGGCAAAGGTCCTGGGCGCTCAATATCTCATCATCCATATTGGTCACCGACTGGAATCTTCAGAGGAGGAGGCCATCGAAGCCGTGTCTCATGGAATCAACAGGGCCTTCGAAAAAGTAAAAAACCAGATCATCCTTCTTCTCGAAAATACCGCGGGTCAGGGAACCGAAATCGGATATCATTTTTCCCAGATCAAAGCCATTCTGGATCGGCTTGAGGAGAAAGAGAGGGTGGGCATCTGTCTGGATACCGCCCATGCCTTTGAGGCAGGTTATGACCTCTCCAATCTCGAAGGGATTGAGAGGACCCTTGAGAGTTTCAATCAACTGATTGGGCTCAATCGCCTTCGTCTCATCCATCTGAACGATTCAAAGACCCCTCTGGGATCAAGAAAAGACCGCCACTGGCATATTGGGGAGGGGTATATTGGTCTTGAAGGATTCAGAATCCTTGTGAATCATCCCCTCTTAAAGCACCTGCCGGGGATCATGGAGACCCCGAGAAAGGACACTGAGGAAGACCTAAGAAATATGAGGGTGATCCGGAGCTTGGTGACATAAGAACGGAAGAAAAGATATCCTAATGGATGTTGGTTGGAGTCAAATTAAGGAACGAGGGAGACATCTCCTTTTGGGCGTTACCGGTGGAATTGCCACAGGCAAGAGTGTGGTGGCTCAAATGCTCAAAGATCTTGGGGCCTTTATTATCGATTGCGACTTATTGAGCCGAAAAATAGTGGAACCTGGAAAACCTGCCTGGAAGGATATTGTGTCTTATTTTGGTGAGCATATCCTTCTCGAGGACAGATCCATAAACCGAAGAATCCTTTCTGAAATTGTTTTCTCTGATTCTGAAAAAAGAAAAAGGCTGGAAGAGTTTACTCATCCCAGAATCCGGCAAGAAATGATAAGGGAGATTCAAAATTACCTCTTCAAAGATCCAGAGGCAATTTTCGCGGTCGTTGTCCCTCTTTTATTTGAGGTTCGTTGGAACGCTCTTTTTCATAAAACCTTATTGGTCTATACTCCAAAAGAAATTCAACTTCAAAGACTCATTGCTCGAGATAAAATTTCCCAAGAGAGGGCACTCCAAATCATCCATTCCCAGATGCCTATCGAAGAAAAGAAACATTATGCTGATTTCATCGTTGACAATTCAGGGACTCTGGAGGAGACTCGCACTCAGGTAGAGATAATCTGGAAGAAGCTTCAAGAAATTCGAAAAGAACTCTGACCTATGGCCACATAAATCAAAAAAAGAGGGTAGAAATCTTAAGCTCTACCCTCTTTCATTCACTCGATGATCTATATTCTATTTGTTCATCAAATACTCGTGAATTGAATTGGCAGCCTTTCTTCCTGCTCCCATGGCTAAGATCACCGTGGCAGAACCCGTAACGATATCCCCACCAGCCCATACCCCTTCTTTGCTGGTCTTTCCGGTTTCCGGGTCCGCCACAATATAGCCTCTCTTATTAAGTTCCAGACCTGGTGTGGTCGTGGTCAGTAAAGGATTCGCGCCGGTGCCGATCGCCACCACAGCCAAGTCACAGTCCAATCGAAATTCAGATCCTTTGATGGGAACAGGCCGGCGTCTTCCCGATTCATCCGGTTCTCCCAACTCCATCTTGATGCATTCAAATCCTGTCACCCACCCATTATCATCTCCAAAGAAACGTGTCGGAGCCGTCAAGAGATAGAATTGAACCCCTTCCTCCTCCGCATGATGGATTTCTTCGATTCGTGCAGGCATCTCGTCTCTGGATCTTCGATAAATAATTCGAACCACATCAGCTCCCAGTCGGAGTGCGGTTCGGGCTGCATCCATCGCTACGTTTCCCGCACCAAAGACGGCCACATTCTTTCCTCGTGCAATGGGAGTATCATATTCGGGGAAAAGGTAAGCCTTCATGAGATTAGATCGGGTTAAGTATTCATTGGCCGAGTATATCCCGCAATAATTTTCTCCAGGGATTCCTAAGAATTGGGGAAGGCCTGCACCCAAACCCAGAAACACCGCATCGTATTCCTGAAGGAGTTCATCCACCGTCGCAATTCTTCCAATGACACAATTACACTCCACCTTCACGCCCAATCGCTGCAGGTAATTGACCTCAGCCTCCACAATCGCTTTCGGAAGTCTAAATTCTGGAATTCCATACACCAGAACTCCTCCGGGTTTGTGCAGGGCTTCAAAAATTGTCACTTCGTGACCTTTAAGGATGAGGTCTCCTGCCACGGTCAACCCTGCAGGTCCAGAGCCCACCACGGCTACTTTCTTACCGGTCGCAGGGGCCTTCTCCGGAAGGACGACTTCTCCATGAGTCCTCTCCCAATCGGCCGCAAACCGTTCCAGCCTTCCAATGGCCACCGGTTGATCCTTCTTCCCCACGACACAATACTTCTCACACTGATCCTCCTGAGGACAGACCCTCCCACAGATGGCAGGAAGACTGTTCCGTTCCTTCAGTTTCCGGGCCGCTCCGACAAAGTCCCCATCATAAATTAATTTAATGAATCCAGGGATATCGATTTCAACCGGGCAACCCTCTACACATTTGGGTTTTTTACATTGGAGGCATCGACTGGCCTCTAACTGGGCGATCTCGGGTGGATACCCGTAAGGAACCTCGTTAAAATTCTTTGCCCTCACTTTCGGGTCTTGCTCGGGCATTTTCTGTCTTGGAATCTTTTCTTTTTTCTCCTTTTCTGCCATCTCCCTCCCCCTTTATCTCAAAGACGCCATGAACCTATCCATCGAAATCTTTTCATCGGTGAGATAGGCCCGCTGACGTTTTACTAACTCATCATAATCGACTTCGTGGCCATCAAACTCAGGTCCATCCACACAGCAGAATCTCGTCCTTCCACCAACGGTGACCCGACAGGCTCCACACATCCCTGTGGCATCCACCATGATGGGGTTAAGACTTACCATGGTTTTCACCCCATACTCTTTCGTCATCTTACTTAAAAATTTCATCATGGGGACAGGACCAATCCCAACCACAAGTTTTACATCCTTCCGCTCATCCAGAATCTGTTTCAGGACATCGGTCACAAAACCATGATGGCCATAACTTCCATCATCCGTCGTCACCCTGAGGTCGTGACTCGCTTGGCGCATCTCGTCCTCCAAGATCAGAAGATCCTTGGTCCGAGCCCCAATAATGGCAATCACATAATTTCCAGCCTCTTTGTAGGCCTTCGTGATAGGATACATGACTGCGACCCCTGTACCACCTCCTACACAAACGACCGTACCCAGATTTTCAATATGGGTGGGGCGACCTAAGGGCCCGATGATATCCTGAATAAAATCTCCTACATTAAAGGTTCTAAGAAGAGCCGTCGTTTTACCAACAACCTGGAAGATGATATCAATCGTGCCTGCCTCTGGATCTGTCCCGGCCATGGTTAGAGGGATTCTCTCTCCTGTTTCATTCGCACGGAGAACAATAAATTGACCTGGCTTTGCCTTTCGGGCAATTCTTGGAGCTTCAATCTTGAAATGGCAGACCGTTTTTTCAGCCATTTCCCTTTTAAAAATAATCTTATACAATTTTGGCCCTCCTTTCTGATAAATTTTTCACAAAGTCTGGTAATATATATATCAAATATTTTGGGTTGTCAAATATAAGATTTTGAATCAATTCACATCTCATTAAAAGATCTATTAAGAAGTTGAATGTAATCCATCAACACAGGTTATACTCAATCCATTCGCTTTCTCAGGGTTTCGGAAATCCCCCCTCAAGCAAAAATGATTCCCCCTTCACTGTGGGATTACAGTTGAATCATGAATAAATTTGAAATATAATTAAATAAAAACATTGAAATTTTGAGCTGAACAGTGAAAGGATAAAAAAAGGTATTCCGATGGAAGTTGAGGTTAAACTTTTTGCTACATTAAGAGATTACCTTCCAAAGGGGAGCGGGAAGTTCTCCTGCAAGATGGAGATTGATGGCAAGACCCGAATCCGGGATCTGCTGGAACGACTCAAAATTCCTAAGGAGATACCTAAAATTATTTTAGTCAACGGGATTCATGGAAAAGAAGATCAGATTCTAAAGGAAGGGGATGTGGTGAGTATCTTCCCCCCTGTAGCTGGAGGCTAACACAATATAGATCGAGTTATCTTTTCTTCTCTTTCAGTTCCTTGATCTTCTTCTTCA
>JBDOIB010000073.1:0-1031 GCA_041082155.1 Thermodesulfobacteriota bacterium
GTATGGGTCGAATTTGTGGCAAAAGCAAATGAAAGATCGTTGCCCTGAGCATCGAGTCATTGGCAAAGGTATATTAAAGGATTATCGTTGGATGATCACCACGAAAGGATATGCCAATATTATTAAATCAGAAAAAGATGAGGTTTACGGCATCATCTATGAAATATCAGAATCGGATGAACACAGTTTGGATTTTTGTGAAGTTGAACGTGTAGGCTATCGTAAAGAAATAGTTCCGGTTGAATCTGGGGGACAAATTCTTGAATGTATAGTCTATGTTGATTCTATCGAAGAAGAAGGTCATCCGAAATCGGAATACATAGAAAGAATCAATAAAGGTCTTTTAGACTCAAACCTCCCTCAAGAATACATTGAGCGATACCTCCGCAAATTTATACCTCCAATGAAATAATTTCCCTCTCTTGACTTAACAAAATATTGTGCTAACCTTAAATATTGACATCAATATTTAGTGCTCTGGAGGAAAAAAATGAGTTTAGTTCCCTTGACTTCAAATGCCTTTGCCGTACTTGAGAAGCGATATCTCAAAAAAGATCTACAAGGGAAAATCATCGAAACACCGGAGGAACTTTTTCGACGAGTCGCAAAGAATATTGCTGGAGCGGATCAAATTTATGATCCCAAAGTCGATCTCTCCTCTGTCGAGGACGACTTTTTTCAACTCATGGCTTCTCTCGATTTCCTCCCCAACTCTCCCACCCTGATGAACGCAGGTCGGGAGCTGCAGCAACTCTCGGCTTGTTTTGTCCTTCCTGTGGGAGATTCCATGGAAGAGATCTTTGATGCCGTCAAACACATGGCTCTGATTCAGAAGAGCGGTGGTGGAACAGGATTCTCCTTCTCCAGACTCAGACCCAAAAATGATGTTGTTGGTTCGACGAAAGGGGTATCCAGCGGTCCGGTCTCTTTTATGAGTGTCTTTGATGCAGCGACTGAAACAATCAAACAGGGAGGAACCCGGAGGGGCGCCAATATGGGGATCCTTCGGGTGGATCATCCGGATATTCTCG
>JBDOIB010000084.1:0-1108 GCA_041082155.1 Thermodesulfobacteriota bacterium
ATTTAAAAGGAAAGAGAATATTAATCAAGCCCAATGCAGCGCGGTTAACCTTACCCGGACAGGGAATCACAACGCACCCTTCAGTCGTAGCAGCCACAATCGATCATTTAAAAGAGCAAAAAGTTAAGGAGATTATTGTTGGAGAAAGTTGCATATTTGGAACCAACTCCGAGGAAGCTTTTCAGAGAACAGGGTTCAAAGAAATAGCAGAAAAAAAGAAGGTAAAACTCATAGATCTGGATCGTTTGAAACCCATGGAATTAATCATTCCTCAGGGGATTCTTCTTAAAAAGATCAAAGTTTCTTCGGTGTTAAAGAGGGTGGATTTCATTATCTCCATCCCTGTGATGAAGACCCATATGCATACACAAGTCACTCTCAGTATCAAGAATATGAAAGGGCTTCTGTGGAAAAGGGAAAAGGCAAGATTACATCATCTTACCGCAAATGAAGAGATTTCCAGGAAATATAAAGCACTTGATTTTGCAATATCAGAAATGGCTACCGTTCTCTGGCCTCATTTTGTTATTATCGATGGGACTGTGGGGATGGAGGGAATGGGACCAGCATATGGAAGGCCAAAACCTGTTGGGATGGTGATCGTGAGCGATAATGCTCTTTCTGCCGATGCTGTAGCCTCCAGACTGATGGGCTTTAGGCCGGATCGGATTCCTCATTTGAAACTTGCTTATTTGAAAGGGTTGGGGGAAATTCGACTCGGGAGAATATTAATTGAACCAAAGGATTATTTAAAATGGATCAATCCTTTTGAGCCTCCGCCACAAAGCTTTTCATTTATATTCCCAGATGTGGTAGTATATGATAAAGGTTCTTGTAGCGCATGCCTTTCCACCCTATCCATATTTCTACAGGAATATCGACACAAACTTGATGATTACCGCCTGAATGATCAGAAGATCCATATCGGGATTGGGAAATACCTCGATTCCTGCCCGAATGGAACCATTCTGATTGGAAACTGTACCTCCAGATTAAAACACAAAGGAATCTTCATCGGAGGTTGCCCTCCCATCTCTTCCGAGATATTAAAGGTTCTCTTCTCCTCTTTATGATTGAATTTTGACTCTCGTTTAAATTTTTTGTAAAG
>JBDOIB010000099.1:0-8345 GCA_041082155.1 Thermodesulfobacteriota bacterium
CCCTTTCTGCCCCCGCTCTGAGGTAATGACGACAGGGTTTCCAATGCGATCGACGAGTTGAGGAAGGGCACTCGAATGATCCATCTCCACATGGTTGGCCACAATATAGTCAATCTTCGAGGGGTCGATAATCTCCGAAATCCGTCCGAGCATCTCCAAATAAAAGGGGGCTTTCACCGTATCCACCAGAACGTTTTTTTCATCCAGGATGAGATAGGCGTTGTAGGTCGTCCCCAAAGGAGTAGAATACCCATGGAAGTCCCTTGTGTTCCAATCAATGGCACCCACCCAGTAAATCGCATTTTTCAGCTCGATCGGTCCCATCTTTCTCCTCCTTTCGGCTCTTTATTCTTTAGACTTCATGATCTCAAAAGACTCTAAGATTCTCTCCATCTCCTTTCGATCCTTTGAGCCCTCTTCTTCTTTGGTCAGGTAAAGAATAAAGAGTTGGTAGGGTTCGGAGAATCCATAGATCCATCCCCGTTCCCACCGAACCTCCTGATAAGTATAGGTCGCATTTTTGCGGGCGGCATAGGAAACCCCTCGAAGGGAATAAAGGAGGGTTGGGGATATTTTTATATTAATTTCTTTCCCATACTCTTCTTCGAGTTCCCTTTTTAGGCTTTCTGCAGCGGCACTGGTAAGAGTTTCAATCTTTTCCTGAGTGAATGCAACTTTCGGACTGGCCGGTGTTAAATCGATCTGGATCGTTGTTTGAGTCAATGGATTGTAGATATAGAGTTCCGTGACTTCTTTATCAGTGGGAGCCGGCTCATCATAACCCAGTTTCTTTAGAAATTCCGGAAACTCGGTCGTCATTTTCCAGTGAGGTGGGATGGTCACTTTAAAGGGATATCGAATTCCTAAAAATTGCTGTCCTTCGATCTTTCCGGAAGGAACACGAAGATCATCATGAAGCGGAAGAGTCGCACAACCCCATAAAAGAAAGAAAAGGAAGAGTAGCCTTTTCTTCACAGGATCCTCCTTTAAGCTATTTTAAATTAATTATGACGTAATAATCATTTAAAATCAAATTCGTGTCCCTCCACCAACTCCACTTTGATGAGATTGGTCGTTCCGGGAACACTGATCGGAACTCCAGCAATAATGACGATCTTATCTCCCGGGGAGACCCAACCCAGTTCTTTTGGAATCTTTTTTGACCTCTCGAGCATATCATCGGTATCCTTCCAGTCTGGGACAAGCATCGGGTAAACCCCCCAACAGAGATTAAGCCTCCTGACCGTGGAAAGATGACGGCTGAGGGCAAGAATCGGCTGAAGAGGTCTTAATCTCGAGACCCATCGAGCTGTACTTCCAGACTCTGTTGGGGTGACAATCACTTTTGCCTCTGCGTCCCTCGCTAAAATGGAGGCTGCCTGAGTGATCGCCTGTGCCAGACTGACCCTTCCCTCCACCTCTCTTCTTAAAAAGTGCTCATGGGGAAACTCCTCTTCGGCCGCCCGAGCAATTCTTGCCATCATTTCAACGGTCTCGACAGGAAACCTTCCACTGGCCGTCTCTTCAGAAAGCATCACTGCATCGGTTCCGTCATAGATGGCATTGACCACATCCGTGACCTCTGCTCGGGTGGGCTGGATATGATCCACCATGGATCGAAGCATCTGGGTGGCCGTAATCACAGGTTTCCCGAGAGTGTTGGCTTTTTTGATGATTCTCTTTTGGACACTCGGAACCCTCTCAAGGGGAGTCTCTACACCGAGATCCCCTCTTGCCACCATCACCCCATCAGAGACCTCGAGGATCCGATCCAGATTCTCCAGGGCCTCTTTCCGCTCGATCTTTGCAATAATAGGAATCTCCACTGACTCCCTTTTTAAAAAATCTCTCACCTTCTCAATATCTGAAGCATCTTTTACGTAGGAGAGGCTGATGAGGTCGATCCCGTGGCGTATGCCAAAACGAAGATCCTCTTGATCCTTTTCAGTAAAGGTGGAAATCTTCAATGTGCCTGTCGGAACATTCACTCCTTTATGAGAGGTTAAAATCCCTCCCACCTGAACCTCACACTCAATCTCTCTCCCATTGGTCTGAAGGACTTCGAGTTCGATGGTTCCATCGGCAAGAAGGATCTTATCCCCAGGCTTCACCTCCAGAGGGAGAAGGGGGTAGTTCACGGAGATGATTCTTCCACCGGCTCTCTCCTCTCGGTTGGTCAAGATAAGCCTCTCCCCTCTCCTGACTTCTAATCCCCCTTCTTTGATCTTCCCTACTCGAATCTTTGGACCGGAGAGATCCTGCAGAATCGCTACAGGTTTTCCTAAACGGTCAGAAATCTCCCGGATCCTACGGATCTTTCTTTCGTGCTCCTCATAACTCCCATGAGAAAAATTGAGCCGAGCTACATTCATCCCTGCTTTGATCATTTGTTCTAAAACCTCTAGGGATTCACTCGCTGGACCAATCGTGCAGATGATCTTCGTCTTCTGAATTTTCATTTGGCTCAATAGGGATTAGAAAAGAAGGAGTCAAAAAGATCCGTAAGCATTTGATTGAATACCTCCTCCACTTTGGCGGGAGTCAATCGAGCTAAGGTTCCTTCCTTTTCCATCTCTCCACTTCTTGTGAACACCTTCCCCTCCTTTTTTACCCCCAAATGGATCACAAGATGGATAGAACTCCTGAGTTTCGTCCCGAACAAAGTAGCTCTGCCCTCGGCCCAGAATCTTCTAATTTCGATATAAAGAGCCGAATCTGCCTCTATCTCCTTTAAAGAATCTGGTTTCCCATCCCATCTCGGAATAGAAACCACCTTGACTCCTGAGCCGGCGAGAACCTTATGGAGGGAGTCTGAAATGGCTTTCTCCAAAGGGAAAGGTTCACTCTTAAAGTAGCTGGTTACCTCTCGAATTGAGGTATGAGTTCCAATATAGTGGGTTTCGGGTCGTAAATCTTGAAAGGGAGCGATTCCAAGGGTAGGTCCGATCTTCTCCTTTAAGGAAAAAAGTTCCTTGGCAGGCTGATACTGAATAGAGAGGGGATAGGTCCCCAATTTCCCACAGCCCAAGATAAAAAAAGACAAAAGAATGATCCCCAATCTAAGAAAAGATTTCATCTCAAACTCCTCCTCATAAAGATTGATTTAAATGTACCAGTTCCTCAAAAGAATGTCAAAAGCTCGATAGACAATTTATTTAAAATATTGTAAAAAATGAAAGGAGACTTGAACCTCTTCAGGTTCATTTGAAGACCCAGAGAGGAGAAAAAAATGGGATTCCCTCAATATCGATTAAGAAGATTCAGAAAAAACGAAATATTCCGTGAAATCATTCGAGAAACCCATCTGAGGCCCGATGATTTTATTCTTCCCCTCTTTGTACGACCTGGCAAAGGGGTCAAAAGAGCGATTTCTTCAATGCCAGGCCATTTTCAGCTCTCTATCGATCTCATCCTCAAGGAAGTGAAGGAGGCTAAATCCTTGGGAATTGCGGGAGTCATCCTTTTTGGAATTCCAGAGAAAAAGGACGAAAGAGGATCCGAAGCCTATGCGAGAGACGGGATCATTCAAAAGGCGATTCGGGAGATAAAGGGGAAAATGGATGGCATCTTGATCATCACGGATGTCTGTCTTTGTGAATATACGAGCCACGGGCATTGTGGTGTGGTCAGGGATGGAAAAATTTTAAACGATGAAACCCTTGAACTCCTTGGCCTGATGGCCCTTTCTCATGCTGAAGCAGGGGCCGATATGGTCGCTCCCTCCGATATGATGGATGGCAGAGTGGGAGCTATCCGAAAAATCTTGGATGAAAATCACTTTGAGGAGATCCCCATCCTCGCCTATTCGGCAAAATATGCTTCGAGTTTCTATGGTCCCTTTAGGCTTGCTGCAGAATCCAAACCCCAATTTGGGGATCGAAAATCCTATCAGATGGATCCTGCCAACGGGGATGAGGCTTTGAGGGAGGTCCGCCTTGATATTGAAGAAGGTGCTGATATGATCATGGTCAAACCTGCTCTCCCTTACCTGGATATCATCTACCGGGTTAAAACGACCTTCAACATCCCTGTGGCGGCCTATAATGTGAGCGGAGAGTTTGCCCTGGTGAAAGCGGCCTCCAAATTAGGCTGGGTGGATGGAGAAGGAATCATGATGGAATCTTTGATGGCGATCAAAAGGGCCGGGGCGGACCTTATCCTGACCTATTTTGCAAAAGAAGCCGCTAAAAAATTATGAGCCAAGCACTTCATTCATCAAGCTCTAAGCATCCCAACTCCATCTCTCCACTAAGAATGGTTGCATGGGAATTAACCCGTCGATGTAATTTGGCATGCCTTCACTGTCGTGCCTCTTCGGAATGTGGACCCTATCCAGGGGAACTCACTACGGAAGAGTGCCTGCGGGTAATGGATGAGATCTCGAGTCTTGGGGCTCCTGTCATAATTTTAACAGGAGGAGAACCCCTTCTGAGGGAGGATATCTTTGAACTGAGCCGCTATGGAGCAAAAAAGGGGTTCCGAATGGTCATGGCCACCAATGGAACCCTGCTATCAGAAAAAAACGCAAAGGAAATGAAGGCCTCAGGAATTCAGCGAATCAGCGTGAGCCTCGATGGTCCTGACAAGGAAACCCATGACTCCTTTCGTAAAGTAGAAGGAGCTTTTGAAGGGGCTCTCCATGGAATTGAGATCGCCAAAAGAGTAGGCCTTCCTTTTCAGATTAATACAACGGTAACGAAGATAAACCTCCATCTCATCGAAGGGATTCTTCAACTTGCTATAAAGCTTGGGGCTGTGGCCCATCATCTCTTTCTCCTGGTCCCTACTGGAAGAGGAAAAGAGCTTCGAGATCAAGAGATCTCGGCTTTGGAGTACGAAAAAACCCTTCATTGGTTTTATGAACAGGTGGATCGAGTTCCTTTGCAATTGAAAGCCACCTGTGCTCCTCATTATTATCGTATCCTTCGGCAGAGGGCCCAAAAAGAAAAAAAGAGGCGTCTTCGCCAAAAAGAAGGTCTTGATGCGATGACCCGGGGATGTTTGGGAGGAATCTCCTTCTGTTTCATCTCCCATCTGGGAGGGATTCAACCCTGTGGTTATCTTGAATTAGACTGTGGGAACGTGAGGGAAAAGCCCTTTCAAGACATTTGGAAAACCTCCCAAATCTTTCAAACCCTAAGAAATGTGAATGGTTATCACGGAAAGTGTGGCCGATGTGAATATCGGAAGGTCTGTGGAGGCTGTCGAGCCCGGGCCTATGAACTGACGGGGGACTATATGGGGGAGGAGCCTTACTGTATCTATGAGCCGGCTTAAAGCATTCTTTCGCTTTCGTATCAGTCTCACGATGAAATTCCTGGTGGCCATGATTCTTCTTGTCTTCATCACCTCTGCCGCTTTCTCCTACTATTTCATCGGGAGAGAAATTGCCTTGATTCGAAAACAATTGGATAGTTATGGGAGTTCCCTTGCCAATGTCCTCCTCTTCCATCCCTATCTCGAGTTTCTCATTAAAAACGAGACCGAATCGCATCTCGTCTCCCTGAAGGAAATCGCCGAAAGAATGGTCAAAGAAGAAGATGTTGTTTTTTTCGCCGTCATCAACTCCCATGGAGATCGTCTGGCCTATGCCTCCAAAATGAACCTCTCTCCGGAAGATCCATCGGTCTATCCTTTTACTAAAACCTTAAAAAACCATAGGGGAGAGAGCTTAGGAAAGATCCAAATCGGGCTTTCCCTTAAAAAGCTGGAGGAACACCTCTCTCAATTAAAATGGGACATGCTCTTAGTCACTCTGGGAGTGATCGGAGTGGGATTCCTTCTTACCCTGATGGCCGCCCGAATTCTTATCAAGCCTATTGAGAAACTGGTCTCTGCCACAGAGAGGGTGGCCAAAGGGGAACTTGCCCAAACGGTCGATATCCGATCCAGGGACGAGATCGGAGATTTGGCCAAATCCTTCAATGCGATGACCCTTCAGCTCAAAGAATCGAGGGACACTCTCGAAAGGAAGGTAGAGGAACGAACACGACAGTTAGCTGAAAACCTTGAAGAACTCCGTCAAGCAAGAAGTGTGACTCTGAAAATGCTTGAAGATCTTCAGCTCGCTAAAAAGGAATTGGAAAAAGCAAACCTCGAATTAAAGGAGATGGATGAGACCCGAATGAAATTTATCGGAATCGCCTCTCATGAACTGAAGACCCCCCTGACCGCCATCAAAGCCAATATCGACTTTATCCTGTCTGAAAAAGAGGGGAGGCTTCCGGACTATCTGAAGCCTTATCTTCAAACCATTCAGAGAAATACCAATCGAATCCAGAAGACGATGGACCTGATGCTCGATCTTTCACGGATCCGTTCGGGTTCCCTTCCCCTTCATCCGGAGCCTATCCTCCTCTCTGAGGTCGTCACTGGCTACATTAACGAAGTGAAACCTGTGGATAAAAGGCTCTCTGTGGAACTCAATATTCCATCCGACCTTTCTGTTTATGCTGATCGAAATAGACTGCATGACGTCTTTGTCAATCTCCTCTCCAACGCCTTTAAATTTACTCCTGAAGGGGGGCAAGTATTTATTCAGGCCTTCGAGAAAGAGGACTATGTGCTCCATGAGATTCGAGATACCGGGATAGGCATCCCGGAAGATAAGTTTCAGAAAATCTTTGAAGAGTTCTATCAGGTGGAAAGTGGGAAGCATGGAGGCACAGGCTTAGGGCTCGCCATCACCAAACGAATTGTGGAGGAACACGGAGGAAAAATCTGGGTCGAATCTTGTCTCGGAAAAGGTTCCAGCTTCTACTTCACCTTACCTATCTTTAAAGAAAGGGGATCCCATGTCTAAAGCCTTTAAAGGAAAAGTTCTCATCGTGGATGATGCCCCTGATACATTAGAAATCATCGGAAAACTTCTTCGGTTCGAAGGGTATCAGGTTCTGACTGCCGCGACTGGAGAAGAAGGAATCCAGTGTGTGGAAAGAGAAAAGCCTGATGTGGTTCTCATGGATATCAATCTCCCGGGAATGGACGGGAATCAGGCCCTCAAGGAAATTAAAAGGATTAACCCGATCCAATCCGTGATCATGCTCACGGCCTATGCGACCGTAGACAATGCGATCGAGGCCCTAAAACTCGGTGCGACGGATTTTATTAAAAAGCCCTTTGAGAATGAACATCTCATTCATATCGTGAACCAGGCCCTTGAAAAATACCACACCCTGTTAGAAAAAGAGAGGCTTGAAGAGGAGGTGAGGAGACTCTCTATTACCGATGATCTCACCGGTCTCTATAACCACCGCCATTTTTTTAAGGCCCTTGAGGCCGAACTGGTTCGAATGAAGCGTCAGGGAACCTCCCTTTCCCTTCTGATGTTCGACATTGATAATTTTAAGCAGTATAATGACCTCCATGGTCATATCGAGGGAGACCGGGTTCTCAAAAAAATAGGCTCCATTGTGAAAAACTCCATTCGAAGCAATGTGGATTCCGGTTACCGATACGGAGGAGACGAATTTGCAGTTCTTCTTATTGGAGCCACCCGGGAGCAGGCCTTGGGGATTGCGGAACGAATCCGGTCGACCATTGAGGAGTCAGGTTTTGAAAGGATTACCGTGAGTATAGGGCTTGCGGAATTTAACGATCAATATGATCTTGAAGGTTTTGTAAAAACAGCCGACCATGCCATGTATATGGCAAAAAATTCGGGTGGGAATCGAGTCTATACCCATCCATAAGGCCTCCCATGACCCAACGACCCAAACTCTTTTTGATTGACGGTTCTTCCTATCTTTTCAGGGCGTTTTACGCCCTCCCACATCTCTCAAATTCAAAGGGAACTCCTACCAATGCGATCTATGGGTTCACCCAGATGCTCCTCAAAGTCCTTAAAGAACATCAACCTACCTACCTGGCCATCGTTTTTGATTCCAAGGCTCCCACCTTTCGAAGTGAAATCTATCAAGCTTACAAGGCAAACCGTCCTCCCATGCCAGAGGCCCTATCTCTACAGATTCCCTACATCAAAAAGATAATCGAAGGATACAGGATTGCCACTCTTGAGAAGGAAGGCTACGAGGCGGATGACCTCATTGCCACAGTAGCTAAAAAGGTCTCTCCAGAGATAGAGATCGTGATTATTACGGGAGACAAAGATATCCTCCAATTGGTGAACGACCGAATCACTGTCTATGATACGATGAAAGATAAAAAGTTTGGGATCAAGGAGGTAAAGGAGCGATTTGGAGTAGAACCTGAAAAGATCGTAGAGGTCATGGGTTTGGCTGGAGACCCGATTGATAATATTCCGGGTGTCCCCGGAATTGGAGAAAAGACAGCCATCGAATTGATCCAAAAGTTTGGCTCCATAGAGAATCTTCTCAACCACCTCG
>JBDOIB010000118.1:0-2948 GCA_041082155.1 Thermodesulfobacteriota bacterium
GGAATTTCATTCACACTAAAGATGGCCAATAGCATGGAAATTACAATAAACCCAACCAATCCTCCCAGGACCAGGATCACCATTGGCTCGATCAGGGAAATTAAGCGTTTCATCGAATTTTTAACACCCTCTTCATAGACTTCAGCGACTCGAAGAAGCATTTCATCCAGTCGTCCCGTCTCCTCCCCTACGCCAATCATGTGAACCGCCAGAGGAGGGAAAATAGCTGTATCTGCCAGTGATTTGGAGATACCCTTTCCTTCCCTTAATCTATCCTGAAGATAAGAGATGGCCCTTTTAAATACTTGGTTTTGCGAAATCTCCCTCACTAGACCAAGGGCGGACAAAATCGAAACACCACCCTGGAGGAGTGTTCCAAGGGTTCTTGCAAAGCGTGCGACTTCAATCTTCTTTATGATCTCTCCAATAACAATCCATTTTAATTTAAATTGATCCCAGCGAAACCTCTCATTCTCACTTCGGGTATAAATTTTTAAAGAGAAATAGAGCAGCAGGATCGATCCAACCCCTATCCACCAATAATCCCTAACGAGGTGGCTCGCCGAAAGAACAAACTGGGTGGGAAGAGGAATCGCCTGTCCCATATCGGAAAATATCCTTGCAAACCTTGGAACTACAAAAGTCATTAGGATAGCAATAGAGATTCCACTTACAAAGGTTAGAATGAAAGGATAGATCATGACAGAGACGATATGTTCACGAATTTCTTTAATCGTTTGAAGATACTCACTTAGACGCGAAAGAATCTTCTCCAAGAATCCACCTGCTTCTCCAGCTCTGATCATATTGACATAGAGTTTGGAAAAAACCTTTGGATAAGTTTCAAGGGCTTCTGCAAGAGAACTTCCTCCTTCAACCCTTTTCAGAACGTCCTTAATCACTTCTCTTAATTTTACGTTCTCTGTGAGTTCTCCTAAAATATGAAGGCTTCGATCGATCGGGACTCCTGCGGCCACAAGAGTGTAGAGTTCCTGGGTAAACACAAGGAGGGCTCTTATACTAATTCTCTTAGGAAAAATGGAGGGAAGATTTAGGAGCGATTCCTTCTTTTCGGCTGATTGAATTCGAATGGGAATATAACCGAAACGATGAAGGCTCTCGACAATAGCCGCCTCATCCCTTCCTTCCATGACACCTTCGACCGTTTGACCGCTCAGTGTGGTCGCTTTGTATAAAAACTCGGGCATAACGATTATGAAATCAATGACTCCTCTTCCTGGGTGACCCTCAGGACTTCCGAGACGGTGGTAATTCCCTGTTTTACCTTTAACCAACCATCCTCCCGAAGTGTCCTCATTCCATTCTTTCGGGCAGCCTCTTTTAAAATATGAGACCCCCTCTTTTCCAAGATGAGCTTTTGAATATCCTCGGTGATCTTGAAAAATTCAAATATCCCTGTTCTTCCCATATACCCGGTTCGGGAACAATAATCACACCCCCTGACATCAAAAAAGTTTAATTTGTCTTTTTCAGGGTCTACTTTCATCTCCTTTAGGATAGCTGGAAGGGGGGTATAAGGATATCGACAATAAGGACAGGCTATCCTAACTAACCTCTGTGCCAGAATTCCAATCACAGTGGAAGATAGAAGATAATCTTCCATTCCCATATCGAGGAGCCGGGTAATGGCACTCGGGGCATCGTTGGTATGAAGGGTACTGAAGACAAGATGACCTGTAAGAGCAGAATGAATCGCTATTTCAGCAGTCTCTGTGTCTCTGATCTCTCCAATCAGAATTACATCCGGATCCTGACGAACAATGGATCGGAGGGCATTGGCAAAATTTAAACCGATGGAGGGTTTGACCTGAATCTGATTGATCCCTTTCAGCTGATACTCCACTGGATCCTCAACGGTGATGATCTTCTTTTCAGGAGAGTTAATCTTTTCTAAGGCACAATAGAGGGTCGTTGTCTTTCCGCTTCCTGTTGGACCGGTAACCAGAATGATTCCATGAGGCCTTTGAATAATCTCTTTGAAATCCTTCAAAACCTCCGGTGAAAAACCTAATTTCTCAATATCCAACAGGGTACTTCCCCTATCGAGAATCCTCAACACCACACTTTCTCCGTAAATCGTTGGAATGGTGGAAACTCTGAAATCGATTTCTTTCCCCTTGACCTTTAGCATGATCCTTCCATCTTGAGGAAGACGTCTTTCAGCAATATTCAACTTGGCCATGATCTTTACTCTTGACACAATGGCGGCTTGGAGCCTCTTGGGAGGGGATTCTACATCATGGAGAACTCCATCAATCCGATATCGGACCCTAAATTGATTTTCAAAGGGTTCAAAATGAATATCGCTGGCTCTCATCTCAATGGCCTTGGTGATGATCAGATTGACCAAACGGATGACAGGGCCTTCGGAGGCCATATCTCTGAGTTGATCGATATTCTCCTCCTCTTCCATCCGGTACTCTGGGATACTCTCCATGCCCTCGATAATTCTTCCAATGGATTCCTCATCAAACCCGTAATAGCGATCCAATGCTTCTAATATCTCGCTTTCCCTTCCGGCAAGAACTCGAATTTTACAATTCGTGGCAAGCCTTATGGCATCCATAGTATAGTAATCCAGAGGATTGCTCATAATGACTGTGAGCTCACGATCTTCGATACGGGCAGGAATAAATTTTGCCTCTTTCATAAATTCCAGGGGGAGATGATTAACCAATACGGGCTCTTTGGGATAATCTTCCTGCCTCGCAAAAGGAACCCCATAGAACTCTTCAATACCTCTTTGGTACATCTCTTGGGTAAGAAGGCCCGAATCTACGAGGTATTTCTCCAATAAAAAGGGATCTCCTGAAGAGATTGAGGATTCTATTTTTACTGCTTCCGTTTTGGGGATTAATCCCTTTTCTACAAAAAAAGAAATTATCCTTTTTGAAATCAATTCTTTCATTTATTTTTATTAATTAAAT
>JBDOIB010000124.1:0-3842 GCA_041082155.1 Thermodesulfobacteriota bacterium
GCGATTATCAGATTGTCTGTGGGTTTAGGAGACTGGGTATTTTAAGAGAGCTCGGTTGGTCCCAGGTGCCTGCCATAGTTGTGGAAGAAGAGAGGGAGGATCTTTGGCTGTTTGAGATCTCTATTCAGGAGAATCTCACCACCCGGGGATTTAATCCTATAGAAAAGGCGATTATTGTTGACAAATTGATTCACCAGTTCAGAATAGAACCCTCCAGGGTGATTCAGACCTATCTTCCCCTTCTCTCCTTAGAACCCAATGAGAAGATATTAAACACCTATCTTTCGCTCGCACGAATGGAAAAGGAGGTAAAGGAGTATATATTAAAGGAAGAGGTTTCTCGAACCAATATTCGAAAACTCTCAATCTTTTCTGAAGAAGACCGAAAAGCGCTTATTCCCTTTCTTTCGTCTCTCAAGCTGGGAGAGAGTCGTTTGAGGGAGATCCTGAATCTTCTCGATGAGATTGCCCGACGGGATCGAATAACCATAGGAGAGATTGTTCGTCGTTCTGAACTTCAGGCCATTCTCTCTCGAGAGGAGCTGACTCCTTCTCAAAAAACGGAGCGGGTCAAAAAGATTCTTCTTGAGCTTCGGTATCCACGACTCACAGAGCTTGAGAGGAGTTTTGAAGAGAGACGGAAGGGTTTAAACCTTCCCCCCAATATTTCTCTGTTTCATTCCCCTTTTTTCGAAGGGAAAGAGTGGAGGATCGAATTAAGGTTTGAAACATTGGAACAATATCGCCGCGCTCTCTCTTTTCTCTCTCAACTCGCAGAGGAGAGAAGGTTTGAAGAACTCATCAAAGAGGGGTTCGAGGGGAGATCATAGGAAGTGATTCCTTTTCAACTTGAGCGAATCTATTTAGATGAGAAGGCTGAGAAGGATTGGGTGACAAAAAAAATCCTTCAAACCCTTTCTTCTCTACCCGTAGAGAGGATTCAAGGAAAGAGGGAGCTGATAAAAAGCTTTCTTTCTTTGCCCGACCCCCTGGGAACAGGGAAAAAGAATCTATTGATTACCCATGACTATGGAAGGCGGTTAAAACCTTGTCCTGGAACTTCCAATCACATCTGTTGTGGATATTATGTCATCAATCCGATGACGAATTGTCCGATGGACTGCTCTTATTGTGTGCTTCAGGAATACCTGACCAACCCTTTTTTAACTCTCTATACCAACCTCGATGACCTTCTTCATGAAATTGATCTATTTTTATCAAATCATGAAGAGAATTTTCTACGCCTTGGAACAGGAGAGCTCTCGGATAGTCTGGCTCTGGAATCCATCTTTCCCATCTCACAGATCCTTATTCCTTTTTTTGCAGAAAGGGAAACCGCTATTTTGGAAATTAAAACGAAGTCCTCTAATGTCGATTCTATTCTTCAGCTCGATCACCGAGAAAGAACGGTGGTCTCCTGGTCTCTTAACCCTGCTCGACTCATTGAAGAAGAGGAAAGGGGGACCGCCTCCCTGGAGGAGCGGTTAGAGGCAGCCCAAAAGTGCCAGACGGTGGGTTATCCCTTGGGGTTTCATTTTGATCCGATCATCTTCGATATGGGATGGGAAAAGGAGTATCAAGAGACGATTCACTCTCTTTTTAAGGTCGTCGATCCCAAAAGGGTCATCTGGGTCAGCCTCGGGGGGTTTCGATTCCCCCCAAAACTGAAAGGAATTGTGGAGGAGCGTTTTCCAAAGAGTCGAATCTTTTTAGGAGAACTGTTTCCTGGAAAAGATTTTAAATTTCGTTATCTTCAGGAGATTCGGGTAGAGATCTATCGGAAGATGGTGGGATGGTTAAAGGAGATCGATCCTTCTTTGTTTATTTATCTATGCATGGAGAGCAAAGAGGTATGGGAGAAGGTCTTTAGCTGGGCACCAAAGAATAGCCATCATTTGAATCAACTTTTTAAGGACCGACTGAAAGAATTTTTAACCCGATGAAAAACAGAGATTAGATTCGTCACAATTTCCAAACAGAGATGAGGAGGTGCAATGATGAGACTCAAAGGGAAAGTAAGTTTGATCACAGGTTCGACTCGGGGGTTGGGGAAGGAGTTTGCTTTTGGCTTTGCCAAGGAGGGATCCAATATAATCATACATGGGAGAGATATAGAAAAGGCAAGGGGGGTGGCCAAAGAGATTGAGGAATTAGGTGTAAGAGCAATGGGTGTCTCTGGGGATGTTTCTGTCTCTCGGGATGTGGAACGGATGGTTGAAGAGGTGATTCAGTCTTTTGGAAGAATTGATATCCTGGTAAATAATGCTGGAATCAATCCATTTATCCTTGAGGCAGAGAAGATTGGAGAAGAGGGCTGGGATCAGGTCCTGAATGTAAATCTCAAAGGTGTTTTTCTCTGCTGCCAGGCTGTCGGGAAGAAGATGATAAAGCAAGGTGGAGGAAAGATCATCAATATCGCCTCCGCTGCCGGAATACTTGGGGAACAGGGTTTTTTGCCCTATTGTGTGAGTAAAGCAGGAGTGATCATGCTCACTCGAGTTCTTGCATATGAATGGAGTCGATATAACATTTTAGTCAATGCGATTGCTCCTGGAATTGTGGCAGGAGGAATGAATACTCCTATCCTCAAGAAAGAAACCCTTGTCTCTGGACTGGCCTCCCAGATTCCCTTGAAGAGGCTTGCAAATCCTGCGGAGATCGTCAGGACCGCTCTTTTTTTAGCTTCGGATGATTCAAGCTATATCAATGGGACCACCCTTCTTGCGGATGGAGGAATGAGTGGCTATCGGCCAACAGGATTTATGGATCTGCTCACCGAGATGATGAAGAAAAAAGGGAGTTGACAATTGTTAAATTTAGGAATATAAGCACATTAATCAAATCAATTGGAGGTGAGGGGTATGGAAAAATATAAAACGAAGGGTTGTTGGTCATTTCTTTTTATCTTCGCCTTATTGATTATTATTTTTCCTAACGGGGTACAGGCGCAACGTGCTATTAAAATAGGAATTCTTGACCCCTATACTGGTCCCCCTGCAGTTTATGCCCAGGATGCCCTCAACGGGTTTAAACTGGCTCTTGGCGAGATTAATAGGACCGGTGTATTGGGTTCGAAGATCGAATTCACCACCCGAGATACTAAATTCAAAGTCGATATTGGATTGAGCATGGCAAAAGAACTGGTTATGATGGAGAAGGTCGATCTTCTCGTGGGGACAATCAACAGTGCGGTTTCACTGGCGGTCTCCGACTATGCCAAAGGAGAAAAGATTCCATTCATCGTCTGGATTTCAAAGAGTGAAAAGATTACGGGGGAAAAGGGACACCGTTACGTCTTCTCGACGGCTGAAAACACCTATATGGCTGGGAAAGCAGGAGGAATCGCTTTAAGCAAGAAACCTTTTATTAAATACTGGATCGCTGGAGATGATTACGAGTATGGCCATGCCATTGCGGATGGAATCTGGCGAAATCTCAAAGCCCTTAAGCCTGAAGTTCAGCTCATTGGGCAATCCTGGTGGAAGGTAGGAGAGCCCGATCTGGTTCCCTATTTGACTTCAATCCTGGCAGCCAAACCTGATGCGGTGATTGTCTGCGGGGGTGGCGCAACGATGACCAATTCCCTGAAGGCCTGCAAAGCTACTGGATTTCATGAGAAAGTAGCCGTCTATATGCATACAGCCACTGATCATGCTGTTCTGAAGCCTCTGGGAAAAGAGGCACCGGAAGGAATTATGGGAACAATGGATTATCATTTTTATTATCCTGATACTCCAGCCAATAAGGCCTTTGTCAAAGCTTTCCAGGATGCCTATGGCAATCCACCTGGTTTCCCTGCTTTCCATGGTTACATAACTGCTCATTTTATTGCGAAGGCATTT
>JBDOIB010000162.1:0-4403 GCA_041082155.1 Thermodesulfobacteriota bacterium
AGCGCTTCCTATGCTCCTTTCAAGAAATTCGTGGAGGAGGAAATTAAGGCGCTCACCGATGGTCAACTCATTATTGAGGTTCATCCGGCCGCTACGTTTGTTCCCACAAAGGACTTATTCGACGCCTGGGCAAAAAATACAATTCAAGGGGGTACTGGGAGTACATATTGGATAAGCCATGTGCCATTAACCGCGGTTGCCGGGCAATGTCCATTGGCATTTAGGGAATTGTGGGAGGCTGAATTCTTTCACTTCCGGATGGGTTTTGAGGAAGCGTTAAGGAAAGAGCATCTCGGGAAAGGGATTGTGTTTTGGACCGAAAAGATCTTCCCCACTGCAATGGTCTCCAAAAAACCGGTGAAATCACTTGCTGATTTGAAAGGATTAAAGGTTCGATCATCGGGAAAGATTGCCGATATGCTGAAGATGGTAGGGGCTTCACCTGTACTTGTTCCTGGAGAGGAAATTTATACTGCCCTTTCTACAGGGGTGATCGATGCAGCTCATTGGGGAGCTGCCGCAGGGGCTCTAACAATGAAATTGTGTGAACCTGCCAAGTATTATATTCAACCCAACTTGGCTTACTCCGCCACAGATCTTGTGATGGTCAGTAAAAAGGCGTGGGATGAACTTCCAGCGGACCTTCAGAAAATTGTTTCTCTTGCTTTCAGAGAACGTTGCTGGCGGCGCAGCAATGAGTATATTCAGGAAGAGGTGAAAGCACTTGAAACGATGAAGAAAAAATATGGGGTTCAGGTCTCCTGGTTAGATAAAGAAGCACAGAAAATGATGCAACAGGCCGCCATTAAGATATGGGATGAATCAGCCGCTCTCTCGCCTTCAAACGCCGAATGGATTGGGAAAATGAAAGAATTCCTTAAAGAGCTGGGATATATCGAATAAAGGCTAAAGGGAGGGGGAATTCCCCTTCCTTTCTTGTTGAGGAATTTAGAATGAAAACCCTACTTAAAGTGATAGACCACATTAGTTATTGGACTGGGAAAGGGATTAGTTTCCTCATCCTTATTATCACTGGGGTTATACTTTTTGAAATCATCTCTCGTTTTATATTTGATAAACCTACCACTTGGGCATTTGAAATATCTTTGGCGCTCTATGGAATCTATGTGGCTCTATTAGGAGCTTATACCTTAGTGACCGGAGGTCATGTCAATGTTGACATCCTCTATTCGAGACTTTCACCACGAACTAAGGCTGGAGTAAACTTATTCAGTTGGTTGATTTTCTTCCTATGGTGTGGTGCCCTCATGTGGACAGGATGGATACGCGGGTTGGAATCCCTCATGATTGGAGAAAGAGAAACGACGGCATTTGGTTGCCCCATCTACCCCGTTAAACTCTCATTAGCCGTAGGTGGCTCCCTCCTCTTTCTTCAAGGATTAGCAGAATATATTCGAAATCTCTATATCCTCCTGACAGGAGAAAAAATTGATTGAGACGACGCTCCTGGTGACTTTAATTCTTTTCGGTTGTCTCTTTCTCTTTCTAGCCTTAGGACTCCCCCTCGCTTTTGTTTTGGGTGGAGTTGGAATGATTGGCTGTCTCATTCTTTGGGGTCCCTCTGGTTTCATGATCGCTTCTTCCCAAGGTTATGCGGCTATGGGAAAGTTTACCCTCATCTCCATCCCTCTGTTTGTCTTGATGGCCATGCTTTTAGAAAGAGCAGGGGTGGCTGAGGATCTATATCAAATGATGCATAACTGGCTCGGGTCATTGGCTGGAGGACTGGCTATCGGAACTGTGATCATCTGTACCATCTTTGCTGCCATGGCCGGAATTAGTGGGGCAGCGACGGTTTCGATGGGAATCATCGCTATGCCCCAGATGTTGAAAAGAAATTATGAAAAAAAATTGGTGATGGGCTCGATCTCTGCAGGAGGAGCCCTTGGCATCCTCATCCCCCCAAGTGTCATTTTCATCCTCTATGGAACATTGACAGGAGTTTCTATCGGAGGATTATTTATGGGAGGGATTTTGCCAGGTTTAATTCTTTCTGGGCTTTTCATCAGCTATATTGGGATTCGATGTTGGAGGAAACCTCAACTCGCCCCTCCCCTTCCGATAGAGGAAAGGGCAAAATGGAGACAGAAAATTTCTTCACTTAGGGCCGTGGCCCTTCCAATGATTATCATCGTTTTTGTTCTGGGGGGAATCTATTTAGGGATATGTACTCCTTCGGAAGCAGCAGCCCTTGGAGTTCTGGGGGCTCTGATTTCTGCTGCAGTTTACCGCAAGTTAAACTGGGAATTAATTAGAGATTCTTTGCTCCGGACAGCAAGACTGAGCGGAATGATTATCTGGATATTGATTGGGGCTTATTGCTTTACGGCTATTTATCAAGCCTCAGGGGCTGGAAACCTTCTCACTCGTTTGATGATGGGCATTCCAGGTGGCCGTTATGTAATTTTGGGAACGATGCAGTTTATTTTCTTTGTTCTTGGTTGTATCCTTGATCCCGCGGGGATCATCATGATCTGTACTCCTGCATTTCTACCTATTATCCAGGCGCTTGATTTCGATCCCCTATGGTTTGGTGTCCTTTTCTGCGTGAATATGGAAATGGCTTACCTCACTCCCCCATTTGGTTTCAACCTTTTCTATATGAAAGCCGTGGCTCCAGAAGGAACGACCATGAGCGAGATCTATCGTTCAATCATCCCATTTGTGGTTTTGCAAGCGATTGGACTAATCATTATCATCCTATTCCCAGATTTAGCCTTATGGATTCCTAAACAAATGATCAAATAACCTTAAAGGAGACTAAAAAGGAAAAAAATTCTCTCTGGTTATATTTTACGCTTCCAATCGAATGGCACGCTTAAGGATCTTGCCGGTATGACTTTTAGGAAGCTCTTTAACGAATTGAACTATTCTTGGATATTTGTAAGGTGCCACACGCTCTTTCACGAACTGTTTCAACTCCTCAGGAGATGTGGAAGCCCCCGGACGAATGACAATTATTGCGGCTACTTCCTCTCCTAAATCAGGGTGCGGAACCCCCAGGACGGCTGCCTCCACCACATCCGGATGGGTATAAAGAATTTCTTCAATCTCTCTTGGGTAAACATTGAATCCCCCTCGGATAATCATCTCCTTTTTCCGATCTACAATATAGATATAACCCTCATCATCCATGCGGGCTAAATCACCTGTATGTAACCATCCTCCTCGAAGAGTTTCGGATGTGGCTTCAGGTTGATTTAAATAACCTTTCATTACACCCGGCCCACGAATAATGAGTTCCCCCACCGCTCCAATAGGAACATCTTCATCCTGATCATTCACAATACGGGCTTCAAAACCAGGAATGGGAAGACCTATCGATCCAGGTTTAGTCTTACGCCCAAATGGATTTTCTATACACACAGGGGAACATTCTGTAAGTCCATAACCTTCATAGATAGTGGTGTGGAAAAGCTCTTCAAATCGGCGTAGAATTTTGACTGGAAGAGAAGCACCCCCAGAGATACAGAATCGGAGTCCCGATCGTTTAGGGGGACGAATGTCGGCTAACTCTACTAATCGGTTAAAAATAGTAGGGACTGCAATTAGAATTGAGCTCTCCTCCTCTTCGATGGCAGAAAATAATTCTTGAACATCGAATTGGGACCATAATCGAATAGTCAAACCCAAATAGATAGAAGCATTGAAGGCACTTGTCTGACCATAGATATGAAAAAGTGGAAGGACACCAAACACTACATCTTTAGGATCGGTTGACCGCATATTGGCCACAGTCATAGCGTTATTTATCAGATTATAATGGGTAAGCATAGCCCCTTTGGGACGACCTGTAGTCCCGCTGGTGTAAATGATGGCCCAAGTATCATCATCACGAGTAGGGTAAGGATGAAAGGGTCCTTCCTCCACAAAGAGTTCCTCGAGTGGAATAAATTCCCCACCATGGGATACCCCCTTGGCAATCCAAAGGTCGATTTGAGGGAGATTGGCCAAAACCTGCCGAGGATGGTCTAAATAATCTTTTTCGCCGACGAAGGCCCGTGCACCGGAATCCTTAAAAATATGCTCAAGCTCTCCGACCCTATAGAGAAAGTTCACTGGGACAATCACGGCCCCAACTTTTGCTAAGGCATAGTAGGTAAGGGCCCATTCAATCGAGTTTGGCATCATCAATATACAAACATCCTTCGGTTTAAGTCCGGCACGAATAAGCCCATGTGCTAAACGGTCCACTTCCCGGTTAAATTCCTCATAGGTAATGGTTCTTCCCTGGAAATGAATAGCAGGATGTTTAGGTCTTTTGGCTGAGCTTTCAATGAGAAGACAAGAAATATTCATGAATTCGATTACAAAGTTTTAAAAAAGAACGGCCGAAAAAATGAATTTGTTAAAAAATATTATTATAGACATATTATATTTAC
>JBDOIB010000173.1:0-20801 GCA_041082155.1 Thermodesulfobacteriota bacterium
TTAAATATAAACGGCTGGTGGTGCTGGCAGAAAAATGCTGTGGTCTGCCCAGCGCCGCTCTAATGTTAAATTTTTAAAATAAAGGCCATGGGCAGCCTCCAGGGGGCCCATGGCCTTTATTATTTTGAGTAAATTTTTAATTGGATAATCAAAAGGCCATGGGAAAAAAACCATGGCCTTTTTGTTTTTTTGATCTACGAAGAACCAATAAAATCTTGTAAAAAAGGAGGAGGAAAAAATGATTAGAGAAGCGATTAGGAAGATGGTCTTAAAAGAAAATTTGTCTAAAAAAGAAATGGAAGAGGTAATGGAGGAGATTTTGTCAAAAAGAGCTTCCCCTGTCCAGATCGCATCCTTCATGACCGCACTGAGAATGAAAGGAGAAACCGTAGAGGAGATCACCTCGGCAGCCAATGTATTCAGAAAGCGAATCTTTAAATTGAATGGCGGTGAAAGGGGAGTCTCTCTTGACCGGGAAGAAATTACCATCGAAAGGGAAACGATTTTACGAACCACGAATCCTCTCGGGGGTGGAACCTCTACATTTAATATCTCCACAGCAACAGCCTTTGTCGTGGCTGGAGGAGGACTCAAAGTTGCAAAAACTGTAAGAAGGTCTTTTTCACCCTTCTGTGGGTGTGCCGATGTACTGGAGGCCTTGGGGATCAATCTGGATCTTACCCGAACCCAATTGGAACGATCTTTAAAAAAGATAGGAATCTGTTTTATCGATGAACGTCTCATCCAGAATGATTGGGACTCTATTCTTTCCCTTCGGCAGGGAATTGGAATAAGAACTCTATTTAACCTCCTGGACCCCATTCTCAATCCTACGGGTGCTGAGTTTCAAGTTCTGGGCGTTTATGATCCTGAACTCACTGAAAAGATGGCATGGGTATTGAAAAATCTCGGGATTCAGAGAGGACTGGTCATCTATGGAGAAGGAACCCTGGATGAGATGAGTATTACTGGAAAGACAAAAATCACCGAAATCCTAGGGGAGGGGGTTAAAAGCTATTTCATTGAGCCGGAGGAGGTGGGTATAAAAAAGAGAAGCCTTGAAGAGATCAGAGGAGGAACTAAGCAGGAAAATGCAGAAATCATTTTAAATATTCTTAAGGGAAGTAAAGGAGCAAAGAGAGAAATTACGCTGTTGAATGCAGCGGGTGCCTTTTTTATCTCTGGAAGGGCAAGAAGTCTTCAGGAAGGGATGAAGATAGCAGAAGAATCCATTGATTCAGGTGCGGCTTTAGAAAAACTGGAGGCCCTGATTGAGTTCAATCAAACAGAAAGACCCTATCTCAGGAACTTCTCAGGGGAGGAAGTAAAAAGTGAATGACCGAGAAGTCCCTCTTAATGCTTCGTTCGGAGATAGAGCGATTCCATCTCCTTTTGGGCACAGGCCTCGCACCAGTATTCATCCCCTGATTTGGTGTAACCATCGTACCCAAGGGAGATAATCTCCCCACATTTTGAGCATCGAGTGGGTAAGTAAGCAGGAGGATTTTCCAGTTTTTCAAAGTTGTATTCATTGGTGCCGTAATAGACGTAGAGCTCTGTTTCAAAATCATTACGGCAAATGGGACAATCCTTCCAGTGTCCGGGATGTTCCTCTGCATAATGATAACCACAAAGGGTATACCTTCGATGGTTTCTGTGACAACTATTTCTTGCATAGGAAAACAAAACGTATTTGTCTTCGTCGTCACAGATCCATTGACCACAACACTCGGTTTTGGTCAATTTCCCACTTTTACCGCAGAGCCCACATCTGGGTTTATCTTCTTTCCTTTTCTTCCTCCTTCGCTTTTTCTCAGTTGTCATTTTTTAATCCTTTCTCTAACTCGATCCTTTTTAGTTAGGCCTCGCAGGCACTTCAGCCTTCCATCTCCTCTTCAGTCACCCCTAAAAGGTAAAGAAGGTTTTTAAGTCGTGTCCGACCCAGGCTCATATTGGCCACTCGATCAAGTCTTCCCTTCGCATTATAAGCAATTCCTAACCCTGCCTGGCCCAACATCAATATATCATTGGCACCATCGCCCACAGCTACCGTCTGATCTAAAAGTACTCCTTCTTGAGTGGCTAACATATGAATAATTTTTGCTTTAAAAGTATTATCTACGATCTCTCCTAATACTCTTCCTGTGAGTTTCCCTCCCTTAATTTCTAATCGATTGGCATACGCAAAGTCCAGGCCTAATCTATCTTTTAAATAATCGGCAAAATAATGAAAACCTCCACTGACCACTCCTAATTTATAACCCAAGCGTTTAAGGGTTCCCACCAGCTCTTCAGCCCCTTCTGAAAGCCTCATCTCCTTACGGATTTCCTCAAGCTCCTTCACCCTTAATCCTTTAAGGAGAGCCACTCGTTGGATGAGGGCCTCTTCAAAATCGATATCCCCTCGGCGGGCTTTTTCTGTGATCCTCGAGACCTCTTTAAATACCCCTGCTCTTTTGGCCATCTCGTCAATGATCTCCATATCGACCAGGGTGCTATCCATATCGAAAAAGACCAACCTCTTATTCTTCCGGTAAGCCTCCATCTTCTGAAGGGCAAGATCGATATTTAACTCATGACTTTTAGCAAGGACCTTGGCCTTCAACTCGCTCAAATTCTTCACCCCATTCACATCAATGGTCAGCTCAACACAACTGGCACAGTGCTGAGTGAGGTTCGTGATCATCTCAATATTGGCATTCTCTTCCGCAAGAATGCTTGAAATCTCTGCCAGGGCCCGGGTATCCCCGAAATAGGTGAGGACGAAGAGATTCCGGCTGTTTCTGGCCTTTACCTCTTTTTCTGTAAAGAGCCGAAAATTGAGATTGAGCTGAAGCCGACTGGCTTCGAACAGAAGATCTTTGAGGACACTATCCTTGGACTGCTTGGCTCCGCTCATATCGAGCAAAAAAGAGAGGCCAAGAAAGTCCTGAAGCGAGGCCTGCTCGATATCGACGATCTCCACGCCATTTTCAACCAGAATCCTGCTGAAGGCGGCCGTGATGCCTGGCTTATCAGGGCCAGAAACCGTCACCATTACAAAATCTTTTTGATCTTCCACTTTTTCTTTTCCTTACGGTTGATGATATCCAAAACGTTCTTCAAAAATAGGAGCAATTAAATTATCCGCAGGAACATAGTCATCTGTCAAGATGACCCAGTATCTTTCTTTTAAATATTGCTGGAGACGATCCTGAGGCATCACATGGGAGGTCATTTCCTTTCCTTTTTCCTTTTGGATAAATTTATTAAAATCCTCAACATCTAAAGGTTGAGGGCTTGCCACCACCACATGAGTGCTGATTCCAATATGGTCATAATCTGAACTGAGGGTCACCAGGTGGACGTTTCCTTTTCCGAAAACCTCTTCAAGGGTTCGAATATAGGAAGGCATGAATTTCCCTTTCTTGAAACTATCGATGACGTTGGCCAGAAGAATTCCGCCAGGTTTAAGAAGAGACTTCAATTGGATGGCAAACTCTTTAGTGGTCAGGTGATATGGAATGGAAAGGTCATTAAAGGCATCTCCAAAGATGAAATCGAAGCTCTCCTTCTCCTTGCAATTCATCACAAACCATCGACCATCTTCATTAAAGGATCGAATTCGGGTATTCTCTGAAATTCCAAGATATTGGTGAACGACCCGGGTGATTTCAGGATCAATCTCAACCACCTGAATCTCTGCTTTTGGATATTTTGCCTCGATAAATCTCGGAAACGTATATCCCCCACCCCCAAGAAAAAGAGCTTTAAAGGAATCCTTCTTCTTTGCCTTCCATCGCACCCACTCCTCATAGATTCGGATATATTCATATTCAAGATAAAGAGGGTCTTTTAAATCGGTGTAGGAATGAACCAGATGATCGAGGATCATGGATTCTAAACGGTTTCCATTGTCGCCTCGAATGCTTCGTTTCAGTTTAATGGTATAGTAATCGCTCTCTTTAAAGAAATAAGTATCCTCATCCAGAGGAGGCTGAAAGGCGCATTGATAAATATATTTTAAGGATTGGATTGGATTCGATAAAGGCTTCGCTTCTTCAGACTGAAAAGCTGCATAAACATACCATCCTGTCAACGGGAGGATGATGAAGGTTAGGAGTAGAATGAAGAGGTAGGTACTGAATGCTTTTTTTCTTCTAAAAAATCCTCCAAAGATCAGAGCGGAAAGAATAAGAATGATCCCCATGATAAGAAGAATCTTTCGGGTCCCCATCCAGGAAATCAGGAAAAAACCTGTGGCAAAGGTTCCAAGGATGGAACCTAAGGTAGAGAAGGCGTAGATTTTCCCAACCACATTGCCCGTTTTCTCCAGATTCTTTAGAGTGAGCTTCACTACGACCGGTGAAATCATTCCCAAAAGACAGGAAGGAACGAAGAAGATAAAGGTCGTGATCAGAAGAATCCGAACCATTAAACTCGTTTGAAACTCTGCCCCGCCTACAAGATTGGTCAGCGGGGAGATGAAGAGAGCCGAAAGCCCAGAGAAAAAGAGTAACCAGCCCAAGGTTGAGGGATAGGGGTAACGATCGGCGATCAATCCCCCTAAATAGGCCCCGATACTGATGCCAGCCAGCACCACACCAATGATGGATGTCCAGGTATAGAGAGAGACCCCTACATAAGGAGCCAAAATCCTTCCGGCCACCAATTCGATCACCAAGGTACAAAAACTGGCGATAAAGACAACCACATTTGCTTTAATGACTTCTCGACGCATCATTAAACCCCGTTTGCCAACAAGAATGAACAATTTATAAAATGAGAAGATGGAAAAGGTCAAGACAGGCCCTCATTCCCTCTACAAAGTGGATTTCTTTAATGAATAGGATTTTAATCGAATTTCTAGCCCTCTTTACAGTCCTTTTCCAATAGCATATAAATTAATGGATATGACCACTCATAGAATTTTGACTCGGGATTTCATCTACAGCTTTTTGGCCCAATTTTCCCTTTCTTCCTCTTTCTTTATTCTCTTAACAACCCTTCCCATCTATCTTTCGAAATCAGGAAGCAACGAAAGTGAAATCGGAATCTTGATGGGGATCTTTGCCCTCTCCTCTATTTTCCTAAGACCTCTTATCGGAAAGGCCCTTTTAAGAAATCCGGAGACCCGGTTTATGATGATAGGATCCATTATCTTTACACTTACCTGCCTTGCCTACCTTCTCTTCAAACCTTTCTGGCCTTTTTTGATCGTAAGGGTCTTTCAGGGAGTAGGATGGGCACTCTTTGCGACTTCCGTCTTTACTTTAGTGACTCGTATTAGCCCTGAAACCCATCGAGGTCAGAGTTTGGGGTATTTTTATTTAGCCATCAACATCGCCTTTGCCTTAGCCCCAAGTTTAGGAATATTATTAATTCTCCACACTAACTTTACCCTTCTCTTTCTGATTTCCGCTTGCCTATCTTTTTTGGCATTATGGTTCTCAGTAAAATTAGAGAAAAATCAGAAACTATATGCAGTCAACCTCTCCCATCAATCCTCTCCTTTTATTCATCGAAAGGCCCTTCCTATTGGCCTGATGGCTTTTATGGGAAGTTTCATCTGGGGAGCTGTGACCACGTTTTTTCCCCTCTATGCTTTAAGCCAGGGGATTTCCAATCCGGGTCTCTTTTTCGGAGCCGTGGCCATTACCCTTATTGTGAGCCGAAGTCTGGGAGGAAGGATATTTGACCTCTATCCCAGAGATAGAGTAATATTTCCTTGTATTATAGCTCATATCCTGGCCATGGTGATTCTCTCTTTTTCTACCACTTTACCTCTTTTTATTTTGGTAGCCGTAATCTGGGGATTAGGAATTGCCTTCTTCTATCCCACACTTGTGGCTTATACAATCGATCTTGCGGGAGAATCAAGAGGCCCCGCTGTTGGAACCTATCTTGCCTTCTCTGATTTTGGAGGGAGTATCGGTGCCGTGGTGATGGGAAGTATCCTTCAAAGAACCAGTTATCGAACAATGTTTCTTTGCACTGCCCTTGTGGGCCTAATCAATCTCATCTATTTCTATCTTGCCATACTGAAAAAAGCTAAAGCAGGAATGGAGAGGAGGGAGAGAGATGCCAATCTATGAATATCGATGTGAAGATTGTGGGAGGGTTTCTGAATTCCTTCTCCTTAAAAGTGATGAAGTCTTCATCCCTCAATGTAAACGGTGCAAAAGTAAAAAGATGTCCCGTATCCTCTCCCGGGTTAGAGTGATTCGTTCGGAGGAAAGTCGTTTGGAGAGCCTTGCGGATCCTTCAAAATGGGGAGATCTGGATGAGAGGGATCCAAAGAGTATGGCTCGATGGATGAAACGAATGGGTAAAGAGTTGGGAGAAGAGATGGGAGAGGATGTAGATCAGATGGTGGAGGAGGCGATGGAAGAAGAGATGGCCTCCAAATCCGAAGAAGAATCCGAAGATTAAGTAGTTAAAGAGAAGAAAATGAGGGCGCTGGCGGCGTAGATTTTGGCGGTAAGCTCCAGATCATCCACCGAAATCCATTCGTCCTTTTGATGGGGGACCATCCATTTCCCTGCTCCCAGAGTGACAATCGGAATCCCTGCCCATGAAGAAAGAAAGGTTCCATCCGTTGCCCCTGGAACGCCGTCATAGATGGGTTCTTGCCCGGTGACCAATTGAATAGCCTTTGAAACAGCTTGAACAATAGGTTCTTCCTTTGAGGTTTTGGTCCAGGGTCGATCTTCAAAGATATTCAGTTTAGCCTCAAAGGAGATACTCTTTGAAAGCCCTTTCTCCAGGCTTTCTCTGATCTCTTTTAAAGGACCGGATTGGAGGCTCATCCGGATGGCACGTTCTTCATCCTTCACAATATCTTCCAGTTGCCTCTTCAGAACCTCATGGGATTGTCCCGGAATCGTTCGAATATCAAGGAGGGCCCTGCATTGAGAGGGAACGACATTGAGTTGTGGTTCCCCCTTCACAGGGGCCTGAAGAACGGTTGGTGTGATGCTGGGATATCCTAAAAAAGGATCCTTTCCTAACCTTTCAATCTCTTCCTCTTCGAGCCTTTGAATCTTCTCCAAGATGGAAACCATCGGGGGGATAGGATTGAACCCAGCCAGAGGCATCGCTCCATGACTCATCTTACCAATGGTGAGCAGCTCTGCCCGAAGGGCCCCTTTCTGAGTGATACAGAGGTGATTATCCACAGGTTCACAGATGATTGCCGCATGGATCCCTTCTGCCCAACCGTGTCGGATAAAATGTTTAACTCCCTTCATCATCCCCTCTTCGTCCACAAGGATTCCTAAAAGAATTCTGCCTTTAAAACAACGGCCGCTTTCAAGGAGGGCCTGAATCGCCTTAATCGCAGCGGCAAGGTTTCCTTTAGTATCACAAGCCCCCCTCCCGTAGATTCGATTCCTGACAAGCCTCCCTTCAAAGGGTTCGTATTTCCATTCAGAGGGATCTCCTTCGGTGACCACATCCGTATGACATTCAAACATCAAACAGGGTCCCTCTTCTATTCCTCGAAGAAGGGCAATAACATTAGGGGAGCCTGGCTCAACGCTCTCCACAACCACTTCCAGACCCATTTCCTCAAGAAGATGAGCAAGATAAAGGGCCACCTTCTCCTCCCCTCCCTCTCCCTCACGCCTCACACTTGGGATTCGAATCAGTTCCTGGGTAAGTCGAACCAATTCATCTCGTTTAATCTTCTTTAATACTTGATCGATCTTCAATGATTTCTCCCCTTTCAAAATTTTTATAGCCCCCTCTGAATCCTCGAGAGTTTTGGATCAATCATATCCCTTAAACCATCTCCCAAGAGATTGAGCCCAAGAACGGTTAAAGCAATAGCACAACCGGGAAAGATGGCCAGATAGGGTGAGGTTCCCATAAAGGTCTGAGCTTCATTGAGCATCCTACCCCAGCTTGGGTGAGGAGGTTGAGTGCCAAGACCAAGATAACTTAACCCTGCTTCAGCCAGGATCGCAATGGCAAATTGAACGGTCCCCTGAACGATTAAAGCCGAAAGAATATTGGGAAGAATATAATTCCAGACGATCCCTGCGTTTCTTCTCCCAATGGCGCGCGCCGCTGTCACATAGTCCCTCTCCCAGATGGAGAGGGAGGTTGCACGAGTCAATCTTGCAAAGATGGGAATATTAAATATTCCAATGGCGATCATGCTGTTTACGACTCCAGGCCCGAAGATCGAGGTGATCAAAATGGCACTGAGCACCGCAGGAAATCCATAGAGCACATCAGAAATCCTCATGATGATTTCATCCACCCACTTTCTATAAAAAGCAGCCAGAGACCCAAGAAAGACTCCAAAGCTCATCCCGATGGAGACAGCCACCAGACCCACTACAATGGAATTGACCGCTCCCCTCATCACACGACTGAGGATATCCCTTCCATATTGATCCGTCCCGAGCCAGTGCTCAGCGTTAGGGGGAAGGAATCTCTTGGAGAGATTCATTCGATTTGGATCATAAGGGGTGTAGATCAAACTTAGAATTGCCGTAAAGAGGAGGAGGAGGGTGATGAGAAATCCCAAGGTAAAGTTGATATTACGAAAACGTCGGTGAATAAGGAATCCTGAGAACTTCTTATTCATACCGGATCCTTGGGTCAAGGTACCGATAGGCCAGATCGACCACAAAGTTGATCACCACAATCATTGCGGCAATGAGAAGAACCACCCCCTGAATCACAGGAAGGTCTCTCTGCCCGATGGCCTCGAAAACCAATCTTCCCACGCCCGGCAGGTGAAAGACATTTTCAATGATGATGGCTCCTGCGAGGAGATCTCCTGTCTGAAGACCGATCAGTGTGACTACGGGAATGATTGCATTCCGGAAGGCATGTTTATAGACGACTATTCTCCTCGGAAGTCCCTTGCTTCGAGCCGTCCGGATAAAATCTTCTCCCAGTACCTCGAGCATGGAAGATCGGGTCATTCGAGCAAGGACCGCAGCCCTCACAAAACCCAGCGAAAGGGCTGGAAGAAGAAGGCTCTTCAATGCCCCTATGGGATGGCTCTGCCAGGATTGGAAACCTCCTGCAGGGAGCCAGTGAAGGGTCACCGCAAAAAGGAGGATAAGAAGGATTCCTGCCCAGAAGGCAGGGATTGCGAGACCGATTTGAGAAAGAACCATCACCCCGTAATCCCCTATACGATTCCGATGAAGAGAGGCATAAATGCCCGAGGGAATGGAAAAAGCGATTGCAAAGAGAATGGAAAGAATCGCCAAAGGGATTGTGACCTGAAGCCTCTGGAGGATCAGAGAAGTCACAGAGACCTCGTAGGTAATCGAACGGCCCAGATCCCCCGTAAAGAATCCCTTCATGTAGTTGAGATATTGAATCGCGATGGGCTGATCCAAACCCAGCTGACGCCTCAGATTCTGAAGGGATTCCGGCGTGGCATGAATCCCAAGGATGATCTGGGCTGGATCACCCGGGATGACCATCAAGAGGGCAAAGATCACGATGGAGACGAGGATGAGAGTGACGAGAAGGGTAACACATCGCTTTATTAAGAAGAGCGCCATCTTTCGAAAACATATGCTTCGGAATTTAAGATTTGGATCCTCGATCTATTTCTGGATCCACACCTCACTCACATCCTGACAGGTCATTGGATAGTCCTTCCACCAGTTCATCACCTCTTTTTTCATGGTGGGAAGACTGGGGAGGACAAAGAGAAATCCATTGACGGCGTCCTCGGCAATTATCCTCTGAAGCGTGGCGTAAAGTTCTTTGCGGATCTTTGGATCGACTTCAGCCTGCGCCTTTTTCAATATCTCTTGAAATTTAGGATTATCATACCGGAAATAATATTTCGGATTGGCGTAAATATCGATATCGAAAGGTTCTGAATGACCAATCACCGTAAGATCATAATCGGCATTCTTAAAGACTCGATCGATCCACTGTCCCCATTCCATGAGTTCTATCTTTAACCGGATTCCAACCTTCAAAAACATATCAGCAATAATTTCACCTGTTCGACGGGCATAAGCATAACGCTCGGGAAGTTTGATCACTGCCTCAAAGCCATTGGGATATCCTGCTTCCGCAAGAAGTTGTTTTGCCTTTTCTGGGTTGTAAGGATAGGTTTTGGTAAGGTCGATATAGTAGGGATTCCCTGGATCCATATGACTTCCGATGGGAGTCCCGTAACCTGACATGGCTCCTTTGATCAGGGCTTCTCGGTCAATGGCATGAGCCATAGCCCTTCTCACGCGAACATCATCAAAGGGTTTCCGGGAATTATTGGTCGAGAGAATGACCTCTGTGGTCGTATATCCATTGAAAACCTTAAATCTTGGATCCTTCTCGAGGAGGAGCGCATTCTCTGGACTGACATCATAACCGATGACATCGATATCCCCTGCACGAAGGCTTGCAATCTGGGCGCTCGGATCACCGATGAACTTAAAAGTGACTCTATCCAGATAGGGAAGCCCCTTTCGATGATACGCCCCAAATTTCCCAAGAACAATTCGATCCCCCCTGACCCATTCCACAAATCGAAATGGACCCGTGCCCACAGGAGCCGTCTTCAGTTTATCTGCAACCTGGCTGTGAATGATGATGGAATCAGGTCTTGCTAAATTGAATAGAAACATGGAGTTTGGATTCTTTAACTTAAATTTAATGGTATAGGCATCAACCACTTCAATTGACTCAATATCCTGATAATACCTTCGATTGGGAATGGTGATCTGAGGATCCAATAATCGATTAAAGGTAAACTTTACATCCTCTGCATTAAAGGATTTCCCATCATGGAATTTTACATCCTTTTTAAGAAGAAAGGTGTACTCTTTTCCATCCTTTGAAATTTTATACTCACTGGCCAGGGCAGGAACAATCTTCCCATCCCGATCGATCCGTACCAATCCTTCAAGAACATTCGTATAGACCACCCTTGGAATAGCGGCAGAGGTCGCCGTGGTTGGATCAAGGCCCGGGGGTTCCACCCCTTGAGCAATCGTAAGAGAACCTCCGTAAACCGGCTTCGGTTGAGCATAGGTAATTGATGAAAACAGGATAAAAGCAATCCCTACCAAACTAGCCAGCAAAAACCTTCTCATCTCTCTCCCTCCATGGATATTGGTTTACAGTTCAAAAATATTATCTTAACTCCATTTCTATTGTCAAATCTCTAATGAGAAGGGGAGACTTTCTCGAAGGCGCGATCAAGAATCTGAATCGCTTGAATAATATCCTCTTTCTCAATCGTGAGGGGAGGGGTGAGACGAATCACATTCCCGTAGAGTCCCCCCCGGCCGATGAGGAGTCCTTCCTTCTTTGTTTCTTCGAAGATTTGATTGACCAGCTCTGGAGCAGGCTCTTTCTTCTCCTTCACAATTTCCATCCCCTGAATTAGGCCCATTCCACGAACCTCTCCGATCACCGGAAACTTCTCTTTTAATCCCTCCAGCCGATCCCTTAAAAATTGACCCACCTCCTCTGCCTTTCGGACCAAACCTCTCTTTTCAATCGCTTCGATCGTGGCAAGGGTGGCAGTGGCAGTGACGGGATTTCCGCCAAAGGTCGAGATATGAGAACCCTTGAGCGCATCGGCTACCTCAGGGATTGCGATGGTAATCCCCACAGGAGCCCCATTTGCTGCACCTTTGGCCATGACCATGATATCAGGCTCAACACCCCAGTGCTCGATTCCAAACATCCTTCCTCCGGTTCTTCCCCAGCCCGTCTGAACCTCATCACAGATGAAGAGGCCTCCATAACTTTTCACAATGGAGACCACCTCTTTAAAGTATTCTTTAGGGGGTGTAATGAATCCCCCCACTCCTTGAATGGGCTCCGCAATAAATGCAGAGGGGTGTCCGGAGGTGGTTGTTTCAATCAATTCTTTTACATCCTTTGCACATTCAAGGTTACAGAAGGGATACTCCTTTCCAAAAGCACAACGAAAACAGTACGCATTATGGGCATGTTTAATCCCTGGGACGAGGCTTCCTCCCAGACGCCATTTTTGATGCCCTGTAATATTCATGGTCAAAAGGGACAAACCACTATAACAATGTCTCAGGGCAATGAGCTCGTGACTTCCTGTATAAAGTTGAGCGATGAGCACAGCGGTTTCAATGGCTTCGGTCCCGCTATTGGTGAAAAAGGATTTTTGAAGTCTTCCTGGAGTGATCTGGGCCAGTTTCTCCGCGAGCTGAATCACCGGAAGAGTAGAATAAAGGGTGGAGGTATGCTGAAGTCTTCTCATCTGCTCGCAGGTCTTCTCCGTGATCTCCTCGTCACAGTGACCCACGCTAATCGTCACAATCCCCCCGAAGAAATCGAGATATTCTTTCCCATCGATATCGTAGAGATACTTGCCCTTTCCTCTTTCCAAAATCAAAGGTTCCTGATAGTACGGGATGACACAGGGAGCTAAGTATTTCCGATGCTTTTCGTATATCTCAGTTCTCTCCATTTACCTTTCCTCCGGTTCAGAGGGTTAAAAATTATATCTGAGATTCGAATTAAAAGCTGACCAGTTCTTCATTTAGAAGATCTGAGATAAACATATGGCCGGGGGTGTGGGTGATGCAGAGTTCAGGTTTTGCCTTCATCACCACCGATTGTGGAGTCACCCCGCAGGCCCAGAAACAGGGAACCTCTCCCTTATAGATGGTGACTGAATCTCCGAAATCCGGTCTTTTTAAATTCTTAATTCCAATCCTCCGGGGATCACCTATATGAAGGGGTGCTCCATGGACCATCCTGTAGCGTGAAGTAATCTGGACAGCAAGGCTTACTTTTTCAGAAGGAATCGGCCTCATCGTTACGACCATCGGACCGTTGAAGAGACCGGCAGGTTCACAGAGGATATTGGTGATATACATCGGAACATTCTTTTTCTCTTCGATATGACGGACCGGGATCCCGGCTCGAAGCAGGGCCTCTTCAAAAGAGAAGCTGCAGCCCAAGAGGAAGGTGACCCAATCATCTTTCCAAAGACTTTTTATTTCCTTCACCGTAGCTTCCAATCGACCGTTTCGATAGATATTGTAGCGGGGAATATCCGTTCGGATATCTGCCCCTTTGGATAGAAACGCTGTCTGGTATTGGCCTGGCTCCAATACCTCGAGGAGGGGACAGGGTTTGGGATTTCGCTGGCAGAAGAGGAGGAAGTCAAAGGCATACTTTTCAGGAAGGATCACCAGATTGGCCTGGGCGTAGCCCATCGCCAATCCAGCCGTCGGGCGATCCCATTTCCCTTTTCGGACAAGGGAACGAATTTCTTTGGGTGAAAGCTGGTAAATATTCCTCACGTTTTCTACCTTAACAAAAAAAATAGAACTCTTCAATAGCTAAAAGTTAAAAAATCTTGATAAAAAGTAAAATAATATTGAAAATTATTTTACAATATGGTAAAAATTAAAGTAGATTTTATGGAAATAAAGGGAATTTTATGAAAGCCACAGTGACTTTAAGTAGTAAAAATCAGATCGCCATCCCCAAAGCGGCCCGTAAGAAACTGGCCATCGGGCCGGGAGACCAATTAATCCTTGAGGTGGAAAAAGATTGCCTCATTCTAAAACCGAAACCTAAAAGTTATACAAAACATTTACGGGGGTTATATCGATCCGTATGGGAAAAGGTAGACGCAACGACTTATATAAGAAAAGAAAGGGAAGCCTGGGGAGAAAATGAAAAGATTACAAGATCTCCTTAAAAAACACCCCACCATTGCCCTTGATTCTTCGATCTTTATATATCACCTCGAAGATCACCCTCGCTATGCTCCTCTCACAGAGATTATTTTTGATGCGTTAGAAAAGGGGAAAAACAGAGGAGTGACCTCTTATTTAACATTGATGGAGATTATTACCAAACCTAAATCAGAAGGACTTCTCCAAGTGGCCCGAGATTATGAATATTACTTAACCACCTTTCCAAATCTCACTTTTTGCGAAATGGGATTAGACGTGGCGAGAAAAGCTTCTGATCTCAGGGCAACGGAACGAATTAAATCGCCAGACGCGATTCAGCTCGCTACGGCTATCCTTTATGGAGCAACAGCTTTTTTAACCAACGACAGAATTTTTGAACGAATTAAAGAAATTGATGTCTTCATTCTTGATAAACTATGTAGAATGTAAATGACATTCAATGAAAGAATTTGATCGCCGCTTTCTTAAAGACCGACGTTCAAAACCCACTCCTCTATTGAGTAAATATGTCCTTTGGGGACGGAGAAGTCATTTTCGAAGAAAAGAAGACCAGCAGAGGGGTGGGTATGTAGACCGATATAGCCCGGGATTACTCTTTCTCTTTACCCTCATCATCGGGTTGAACGTTCTGGATGCACTCCTTACCATGGGAATTCTCGATCTTGGAGGACATGAACTAAATCCTGTGGTGGACTCAGTGATGAGTGTTTATGGAAATAAATTCTGGATATGGAAATTTGGTATTGTTTCTTTCTCTATCACTCTGTTATGTATTCATATTAAGTTTAGATTTGTAAAGCCACTGACGTTCGGAATTGCTCTCATTTTCATTGGAGTTATTCTTTATCAGCTCGTTCTATTTTATCTCATTCTTTAAATGAGAGGGATAATAGGTACCTCAAAGCTTTAGTCTTGGATAGAAAGGAGGATTATCCGAATGAATAGCGAAGGAGGTTTAAACACCATCTCCATAGTGGCAAGGGATATTCCTGATGCCTGGTTTCAATGTGTATTTAATATTCTGGATCACGGCCATCGCTATGTCATTGACCAGGGAAGTTTTGAAGGCTCGGAGAGGCTTGAGTTCGACGATGTGAGGATCAAAATCACCCATCCTCATATGAGACCCCTTGAGCCGGATATTCCGCCAAGTCTTGGGATCCCTGCTCCGGTTGCGCCTGGTTATATTGAGACCTATTTTAATGAAAAGATTATGGTGGGCGTGAAGGACGAAAATGAAGATTACGTGTATGGTGAGAGATTAAGCGGGATATTGATCAAACGATATAAAGATGAAAAAGGAAATGTGACCATGGATGAACCGTTGACTGTGGGCCCGAATCAGATTGAAGCCGTGATAGAAAAATATAGAAAGTATGGCTTTCATACCAATCAAACCATTATGGAGGTGGGACGACCCGAGGACTGTTTATTGAATGACCCTCCCTGTCTGAGGTTAATCGATTGCCGGGTTCGATATGGAAAACTTCACTTTTTTGTCTATTTCAGGTCCTGGGATCTCTGGGGCGGGTTTCCAGCAAACCTCGGAGCCTTACAGATGTTGAAGGAGCATATGGCAATAAAGATCGGGGTTGAACCGGGCGAAACCATTGCTTACAGCAAAGGACTGCATCTCTATCAATATGTGTGGGAACTGGCACAATTACGAACCGGCATCCAAAAAACTTCATTACAACCCTAAGAAGGCTTTTCTGACGATTTCGGATTCGAGAAGTTCCTTTCCGGTTCCTGAATGGATGGTTCTTCCCGTTTGAAGGATATATCCGCGATCAGCAATCTCCAGTGCCTCCCGGACATTCTGCTCGACGAGAAGAATGGTGAATCCTTCTTCTTTTAAAAGAGAGATCGTCCTAAAAAGCTCGCTCACCAATTTGGGCATCAGTCCCAGAGAGGGCTCGTCAAACATGAGAAGCTTTGGCCGGGTCATTAATCCCCGGCCGATCGCTAACATCTGCTGTTCTCCCCCACTGAGAGTCTCCCCTCTTTGCTTTCTTCTCTCCTTCAAAATGGGAAAAAGTCGATAGACATAATCGAGATGTTCCTTCACTTCTCTCTCTGAATTAGAAGTGAAGGCTCCCAGGAGAAGATTTTCTTCCACGGTTAAGGGTCCAAAGATATGTCTGGCTTCAGGGATATACACAATTCCTAATCGAACAATCTCAGGAGTTGAAAACCTCGTAATATCATTCTGCTCAAATTCAATTCTCCCGGATACGGGCTTCACCGTTCCCACGATGGCCTTCAGAGACGTACTCTTGCCAGCCCCATTAGCTCCCACGACAGCCACCAGTTCCCCTTTTTTTACCTCCAGACTCACCTCATGAAGGGCTGGAATCCCCTCATAAAGCACCCTGATCCGATCAACCCTTAACATATTTCTCTCCGAGGTAAGCCTCAATGACCTTTGGTTCCTTTGCTACCTTCTCGGGTGGACCTTCTGCAATCTTACGACCCGCAGCCATGACGATCACGCTCTCCGAGATGGTCATGATGAATTCCATTACATGTTCAATGAGGAAGAGGGTGAGTTTCCTTTCCTCCTTAATTCTCTTTATTATTAGGAGGATCTCTTTGGTTTCGAGGGGGTTCAGGCCTGCAGCGATCTCATCTAACATTAAGAGTTTTGGTCTGGTGGCCAGTGCCCGGGCGAGTTCAATTCTCCTCTGTATGGCGATCGGAAGTTCAGTAGGAAGGGACTGGGCTTTTTCTCGCAGGTGGAGGAGTTCCATAATCTCCTGAGCCTCCCTTCGGGCTACCTCTCGATCATTGGTTCGGCAGAAGGCCCCTACCATCACATTTTCCTCAACGGTCATATTGGGCAATGTTTTCATTCCCTGAAATGTCCTTGCAATCCCTACACGGGCGACTTGATGAGACGGCCATCCTGTGATGTCTACTCCATCAAATAAAATTTTTCCACGAGTGGGTTTGTAGTATCCTGCGATACAATTAAAGAGAGTAGTTTTCCCTGCCCCATTTGGACCAATAAGGCCCATAATCATCCCCTCTCCCACCTCGAGAGAGATATCCGAATTGGCCACCACCCCTCCAAACTCTTTAAATAGACTCTTTACTTCAAGTAACATGATCTTTATTCCACCCTCTTCTTCCTCAGCCTCTCAATAATTCCCCATATTCCTTTGGGTTCTCGAGCAGCAATAAACATCATAATGACAGCATAAATCATAAAGTCGATCCCAAGCCTTTTCTGAGCTCCAAGCCAGGCTCCCAGATACATATCCAGGGGAATAAGAAGAGCGGCTCCGATCACTGGTCCCCATATTGACCCTGCACCACCTACCATGACCGTCATCGCAATCAGGATGGAGAGATCCAGCGGCATGACAAAATCCGGGTCAATGTATAAATAATAGACGGTCATAAAACTTCCTCCCACCGCCCCCAATCCACCCGTAATGGTATAAGCGATGACCTTTGTCCGATAAACATTAATTCCCAAACTCGCAGCCACATCTTCATTATCTCTCACGGCCTGACACTCATAACCCAGTTTAGACTTTCTAAACCAGTTCATAAACAGGAGCTGGGTGATGAAAAGGAAGAAGATAAAGTAGTGATAATAAATCGGTGAACCAAACTGCATATAGGTAAAATTAGGAGTGGGTCTGATGGGGATCTCAACCCCCCTGGCTCCTCCAGTCCAGTCCCAGAAAACAAAGAGCTCTTTCCAGACCAGAGCCACACAGAGAGTCGCAATCGCAAAATAATGTCCTTTGAGGCGAAACATTGGGTAGGCCACACCAAAGGATTCAGCCGCTGCGATGATCATCCCCACAGGGACGGTCACCCAGAAAGGAACATTCCACCAGAGCATCATCAGCCCTGTGGCATAAGCACCGAAACCCACATTCTTTGCCTGTCCAAGATCGACCTGACCTCCATATCCCCCGATGAGATTCCAGCCCAATCCAAATAAGGCAAAGAGGAGAAATTTGATCATCACCGCCCTGCCATAGGCTGACTTCACAATCCAAGGAAAGACGAGAACGATGAGAATAAAGATCAGAAAACCGATCTTTTCAAATCGAGGTCTATCCTCAAAAGAGAAAATGTCTTTCAAAAGACGTCCCATCTCACCACCCAAAGAGGCCTCGTGGTCGGAAGACGACCACCAGAAAATAGACGATATAGACGAAGGTAAACTTAAGTTCACTTAAAAAGTGGCCGCTGATGACCATAATGAGACCAATGATGATTCCTGCGATGAAGGCCCCTGTGATGCTTCCAAATCCTCCAAGGGCGACAATCGCAAAGGCGATCAACGTGAAGAGCATTCCTACGGTGGGCGTTACATAATAAAAATGGGCCAGAAGGGATCCAGCCAAAGCTACAGTAGCTCCACCAATTCCCCAAGCCAGAGCATTCATCTTCTTTGTGTCAATCCCCATATACTGTGCGGCTTCGGAATCAATCGAAGTGGCCCTTAATGCCCTTCCTAATTTAGTTTTGTAGATCATCCAGTAAACGATTCCAAAGGAGATCATACAGAGCGCTGCCGAGACCGACTTACTTAGATCCAGGGTCACCCAGCCCAGGGAGAGGGTTTTTCCTACCAGGAGACCCTGCTTGATGGAACGGACATCCGGGGTGAAGATATACATGGCCAGATATCGAAGAAAAAGCATCAATCCAAAGGTTCCAAAAAGCTGGGCGACCATCGGCCCCCGAAGAATATGATGAATTAGAAAATGATAACTCATGATTCCTAATAAGTATCCGGCCATGGCGGCTAAAGGGAGAGAAAGAAGGGGGTCGAGGTGAAGAAAGGTTGAAAGAAGATAGGCAATATACATTCCTACCATCAGGAATTCGCCATGGGCAAAATTGACGATATTCATCACCCCGAAGATAAGAGAAAGTCCAAGCGCGATGAGTGCAAACACAAGCCCCATAAGAATTCCATAAATAATCAATTGAATCGTCAATTCCATTTTCACATACCCTTTTTTAAATACTTCCCCTCTACCTGGTTCCTAAATATATAGGAAAATAAAAGATGGTCCCTAAATTTGTAGGGAACGGGTTCAAACCGTTCCCTACAGAAGAGAATTATTTCCATCCTGGGAAGGGATAGATCAATTTGGAGGTAGCGGCCTCGAATGGAAAGATAATATGTAATTTTCCACCCGGATAGCCCTGATATTGGTTTATCACCCCTGAGCCAAGTTCATTCTGCTGGGTATCTCCAGGAAATGGAGAACCAAATTTTACCCCCTTCCAGGGCATCACGAGCTCCTCTCCAGGGATATGAAGTTCATTAAGGGCTTTCCGGATAGCCTCTGGGCTGGTCGATTTGGCGTTATTTAAAACATAGGCCCAGACCTGAACCCCCACAAAGTCTCTCGCAGAGCTCCCAGAGAAATCGTAACCCGTCATCTTCCTGTACATCTCATTCAATTTACCTGCTACCGGTTTTACCTTGGCAAGTTCAGGAGAGAAGAGGTCACGGGTTAAGATTCCGTTTACGTCTGCCCCCAAGGTTTTATAAAAGTCTGCCTCGATAAAGCCTGCATCCTGCCCCCAGATGAGCCTTGGAGAGGCCTTCATCTCTTTGAGTGTCTTGATGAATAGAATTGCATCGGCCACGTAGGGAGCGAATAGAAAAGTAGGAGCCTTGGAAGCAATCAACCTTCTGGATTCACTGGTAAGGTCTGCTGCTTTATGAGGATATTTAAATGCTTCAGCAATCTTCCATCCCCGCTCTTTGGCAAACTTCTCGATCTCGGTGAGAGAAGCCGCTCCCCATTCCGTGTTCTCAACAGCCACGGCCAGAGGTTCCAATTCACTCTTTGGAACTGCCTTAATCCCGGGAGCCTTTCCTGCCACCAGTCCATCCAGGAAATCAAATAGATCTCTGGTAAACCAGGTCTCATGGGGTGTCACCCTCCAGAACCATTTGAATCCCCTCTTCGTAAGATCTGGAGAGGTGGAATCAGGATTGATATAAGGAATACCTGCCCTTTCGGCCTCCACAGAGGCGGTTTTGGTCACGGCACTCTGATAAGCGCCCATGAGTCCAACGACTTTCTCGTCTTCAATCAATCGTTTCGCCTGTTCAGCCCCCCATCCCGGGTCTCCCCTGGAATCCGCAAATATCAGTTTCAATTTGGCACCACCCAGATTCGGAATACCCTCCCATTTTGCGATGGAGATGTCCAATTCGGGATGTTTGTGGTTTACAATCTCGGCGGCAAGTTCTGCCCCCTCCTTTAAGCTCTTACCGATAGGGGCCAGGGGACCTGAGAGAGGAAGAATCACCCCAATTTTTACCTCCTTCTGAGCAAAACTGGGTGGCGGAAGGATAACGAGGATTCCAAAAAAGAAAATAATGAAAAATAAGATTTTTTTATTTCCCATCGCTTTCACCTCCTTTTAAATTTTTAAAAGATCCCTTTTTCTCACCTCCTTTAACCATAGAATTCCTTCTTCCAAAGGCTAAATATTCTTATCAACTCTCGCTGGAAATGTCAACACTCATCCCCTTTTTATTTTTGATTGCCTTCTTTCTTTTTTAAGGATATGATTGATAAAAATCAAGATAAAGGGAGAAAAAAGATGCTCATGAAACCTTTTTCATTAAATCTAAATTTCAAGACAGGGGACCTTCTTCCCCATGATCGAACCAATATTCGAAGGCTGAGTGATATGAGGGGAATGTTTTATGACTCTGAGGCAGAGCATCAAATCCTCGAAAAAGAAAATCCCGTTATCTATTCCTTCAGTGAAAAGATTCTCCCTGAAGAGAACGGTCACCTTCAACTGGCGACCACAAGAATTCTCCCCGGGAAGATTGGAAATGAATACTATATGACAAAGGGACATTATCATAAAAGACCCGATACCTCTGAGGTCTATCTGGGGCTTGAGGGAGAAGGCTGGCTTCTCATCCAGACTGAAAAAGGCGAGTTCGAATCCATTCAAATCCGTCCGGGAACGATCGCTTACATCCCCCCTTACTGGGGACATCGAATGGTGAATACCGGATCTGTCCCTTTTGTCTTTTTTGCAGTCTATCCCGGGGATGCCGGGCATAATTATGGGGATATTGAGAGAACGGGATTTATTAAGATTCTTGTCGAAAAAGAAGGAAAACCG
>JBDOIB010000189.1:0-4845 GCA_041082155.1 Thermodesulfobacteriota bacterium
CCATACCCTTCGAGGATACGGGTTCCGGTCTTTCGTTCCCAATCCCTGACCGTGGATTCATGAAGGGTATCTGCCCCACATACAATTCCTTTCAGTCTCTTCCAGTTCACACGATCGGTTTTGTCGTATTCCTTGAGATATTCATACATGGTTGGAACGCCAAAGAACATAGAGGCTTTGTAGGTCTCTACTGCCTCAAGGATCTCCTCAAGATCCGGGGTTGTAAAGAGAAGGAGCGTGGAACCCTGGATGAGTCCGTTGAGCATGACCACGACCTGGCCATAGATATGGTAGAAAGGAAGAAAGGCAAGCACAGTTTCTTTTCCTTCTTCAAGAAAGGGCCAGAAGCTCTGGGTCTGGGTACTGCAGGCAATCAGATTAAAATGGGTAAGCATCGCTCCCTTCGGTGATCCAGTGGTTCCTCCAGTATAGGGTAGGGCGGCCAGATCTTCTTTAGGATAGAACCGAATTTCAGGTGGTTTTGGAGAATATCTCTTGATCAAATTCTGGAACTGGTGGATTCCTGAAGTCTCTTCAATCTTTGGGGTGGGAAGGTCCACTTTTCTCCAGATCTTTCCGATGAGACTTTTCCCTAAGAACTTTTTCAGTGGGGGAAGGTACTCCCCGATATTGGTCACGATGAGTTCTTTGAGATTCGGTTTTGCCTTTTCTACATTCTCATAGAGAATATCCTGGCAAACCATATATCTCGCTTCACTATCTTCCAGTTGATATTTCACCTCAATACTCGTATAGACCGGGCTGATGGGAGTGACCGTGGCCCCGGCCTTCAGGGCTCCAAAATAGGAGATGATATATTGAGGACTGTTTAAAAGGTAGAGGGCAATTCGATCCCCTTTCTTTACCCCCAGATCCCAAAGGGCATGAGCAAAGCGATTGACCTGTTCTTCAAGCTCTTTAAAGCTGATTTTTCTCCCATAAAAAACCAGAGCTGTTTTATTCCCGTATTTCTTTGTAATCTCATCAAAGAGCTCGGGAATCGATTTTTCAGGAATGGGGATGGTTTCAGGGACCCCTTTTGGATAGTATCTTAACCAGGGTTTTTTTTCATAGATCTCTTTATACTCCATGTTCTCCCCCTTCGATCTTTTTCTTTCCCATCTCGGCAAAACAGACGCGGCAGGTCTTTCTCCAGGCCACATTACGAACTTTACATCTGGGACACTCTTCTTCCATTTTATCTCGAATCCAGGTCGTGAGTCCTTCTGGCATAAAAAGGAGGATGGCAATCACAATAAGACCGAACAGAAGAGTCCGGATTTCCGGGAGGATTCGAAGGAATTCCATTAAAGGATAAAGAACGAAGACTCCTGTGATGGGGCCATAAATCGTGACGACTCCTCCAAAGATAGCCCAGATAATGGCTTGAAACGAGAGCGAAACCTCGAGGGTTGAAGGTCCGGCAATTCGAATGAAGTGGGTGTAAAGTCCTCCAGAGATTCCTGCAAAGAAACCGCTCAGAGAGAAGGCCAGAAGTTTATAGCGGGTGGTGTTAATGCCTGAGGCTCTGACCGCTACCTCATCCTCTCGAATGGCATGAAAGATGATTCCTGTTTTGGAATCTCCAATCTTCCACATCACCAGCCCCAAACCTATCATGAGGATGACACAGATATAATAGGCCAAAATTCGAGAGTGAGCTAAGGGTTTAATTCCAGAGACCCCCAGTTCTCCACCGGTAATCCCTGGGAGGGTAAAGACAATCCCCATTAAGATAATGGGAAAGGCAAGAGTAGCCAGAGCCAGGTAAGGGCCTCTTAATCTCAAACAAGGAATTCCTATGATTAAACCGGCCACAACCGCTGCAAATCCCCCTACGGGGATTGTGATCCATGGAGGGAGCCCCAAACGGAGGTTAAGAATGGCACTGGTGTATGCGGCTACACCAAAGAAGAGGGCGTGACCAAAATTCATCTGGCCCGTGTAACCTGAAAGGAGGTCCCAGCTTGCTGCGAAGATTGCAAAGATGGAGGAAAGGATAACGATTCTTAAAAGATAAGGGTCTTTGATGATTAACGGTAAAACCAATAAGCCAAGGCAGAAAAAGAAAGCGATGATCCGGCTTGGAAGGATAAAGATTTCCTTTAAGAGGAAGAGACGGATTTTGCGAAAGGAAAGAAGAGTGGCCATTGTTTATCTTTCCTCCTCAAAAGCCACCCCGAATAGTCCCTCAGGCCTGATAAGAAGGACCACAATCATAATGATCAATGAAAATGCTCCTTTCAAAAAGGCACCGAGGGGGATGAGAAAGACAACCAGAGTTTCAGTAAATCCTAAGATAAAAGCGCCTATCAAACTCCCCTTAATCGACCCCAATCCTCCCAGAACCACAATTGCCAGGACCATGACCAATGGATGGAGCCACATATAGGGTTCCACAACGGAAAGGGGAGCAACGAGGACCCCTCCAATGGCCGCCATCATCACCGCAATGGCCATGGTGATCATGGCTATCCTGTGGACATTCATCCCCATCAAATTGGCGACCTCTCGATCCTGGGCGGTTGCCCGAATTGCAATCCCTAACCGGGTACGGAGAAGGATCCACCAGGTGAGAAGGAGAACAAAGAACACCACGATAAGAGTGAGCAGGTGTTGATAGCTCACCCGAACTCCCCAAATCTCAAGAAAACCGGTCAGGAGACTTGGATTCCCACGAAAATGGCCACCGTAGATGAGAAGGACAATCTCCTGAAAGACCATTGCTACGGCGATGGTGACAATTAAGACTGTGATCTCATGCTCCTGAATCGGCTTAATGGAGAAGTGATAAACCCCTATCCCAATTAAAGTGACAATGATGACCGAAAGCAAAATAGCGACTAAAGGATGAAGGCCCATGCGGGTAGAGAAGGTATAGATAAAGTAAGCAGCAATCATATAGAAGGCTGTGTGGGCGATATTTACAATTCGGGCCACTCCAAAGATTAAAGAAAACCCCATAGCCAGAAGGGCATACACACCGCCATGAATCATTCCGTTAATCAGGATATTCTCAATCATCGATTTAACTTTAATGTAGGGGCAATTTGTGAATTGCCCCTCCTGCGAACCCATTTACTTTTTCTTCCATTTCTCCACGACCCAGGGAGGAATCTTATACTTCACCGCTCCTTTGTATGTAATTCCTTCCCAGTTGACTGGCCACACACACATCAATTTCCCGTCCTGCCATTGAGTCCCCGTGGCGGTGACAAAATTGGGTCCCCAGGTCACATCATGGTCTTTGGTAAAGACGATTCGACCGGCTGCTCCAGAGAAATCGGTCTTCTCGAGCTCGGGGATGAGTTTGTCAGCCTCAAGAGTCCCTGCTTTTTCAATAGCGTTAGCGAGAATTCGAATCGCATCATTGGTTCCTGCATTATAGGTTGGGAACTCTCCAGCCTTTGCAGTAAATTTATCGTAGAAAGGAATGGTCATTGGAGTGATCTCGACTCGGGCGTAGGTATTCATCGTCGTATCGTAGTTTCCCAGACCGCCGGTTGCCTCCCAGAACCCTTTCTTCTGAGCCTCAACATTGATGCCTACAGAGGCAGCTGGAATTTTGAGTTCGCCCCACTTCTTGGCATAAGGAATTCCCATAGGTCCTGAGATGGTCGTAAAGATGATGTGAGCTCCTGAGGCGTTGATCGCGGAAAGCTCAGCCGTGACATCCGTTGCTGTGGCAGAGGGTCTCCATTCCCCCGCAATCTCCATTCCCATCTTTGGAATGTTCTCTTTTGCAGCAGCGACAATAGGATCCGCCCAAACTGCCTTCTCTGCAAAAATGGCGACTTTGGGCTTTGGAATTCCCAATTCCATCCCCATGATCTTTCCCACCATCCCTAAAAGAATAAAATCCACCTTGGCAAGGAACATCGAATTGATCGGTGTGACCCGGAACCAATATTTGTATTTGTTGTAATCCTTGGCTACACGGCCGCAGAGTTCGGGGTGTGCGGCTCCACATCCCATAAAGATCTTTTTATAATCCATGGCTACATCCTGCATGGCAAAGACCGCTTCGGTTCTGAATCCTCCGACCAAAAAATCGACCTTGTCCCGGGTGATGGCCCTCTCCACCGCACTTGCGGCATCGGGGACATTCAGAATTTCATTGGTATCAATCTTGATGAGTTTGATCGGAAGCCTTTTCCCTCCGATCTGAACCCCTCCTTTGGCATTGATCTCTTCAGCCGCATATTCGGCACCGAACCAGTGGTGTTGCCCCTGGATAAAGGCCATGGGGCCTGCGACCCCAATCTTAATCTCCTGAGCGATCGAGACGGATCCAAAGACGATGAATAACGATACGATAAATAGTCCAGAGATTCTTCCCCATCCTTTCATGGTAAGCCCTCCTTTCTTTTAATGTTTTGATTCACTTCCATAAAACGTTCGACCTGACAGAGCCATCTCACGAAGCAGGGGAGCGGGTTTGAATCGAACCCCGTGTTCCTGCTCAAGCCTGAGAAGATGCTCATAGATCTTTTTGATTCCCCAGGCATCTGCGTATTTTAAGATCCCTCCTCGATAAGGGGGAAATCCCAATCCATAAACAACGGCCAGATCCATATCCTGAGGTCTATCGCAGATCCCATCCTCCATGATATAGGCTGCCTCATTGATCGCCCTTGCAAGCATCCGATCCATAATCTCTCGGTACGAAACCTTCTTAGGTTTTATTCCTCTCTCTTCGAGATAGGTTTTCACCACCTCCTCCACTTTAGGATTGGGCATCGGTTTTTCTCCTCGGTAATCAAACCAGCCCGCTCCGGTCTTGCGACCATAACAACCTGTTTTGTAAATAAGTTCCTGGAGAGGGGAAATTTGCCATCGTTCTCC
>JBDOIB010000223.1:0-1959 GCA_041082155.1 Thermodesulfobacteriota bacterium
CCCCTACCGCATCATAAATGGCATTTGCAATGGCTGGAGCGGTGGGAACCAATCCTGGTTCTCCAATCCCTTTAGCGCCAAAGGGTCCGAAAGGATCCTCAGTTTCAACTACAATGGCTTCAATATTGGGAACATCCTTTGCAGTTAGAATCTTATAATCGAGAAAGTTTGGGTTCATCACCTTTCCGTTTTGAAGAATCAGTCTTTCTGTGAGTGCGTAACCCATGCCCATAACCGCCCCCCCATAGACCTGACCTTCGAGAAGCATCGGGTTAATGGCTTTCCCCACATCGTGAGCAGCAATATATCTTAAAATCTTGACTTCTCCCGTCTCTCGATCTACCTCCACTTCAACTCCATGGGTTCCATAGGCATAGGTGACCGAGAGATTCCCTTTAAACTCCCGATCGAGATTCTCATTTTGAGGATCATAAAAGTATTCTGCCATTACCATCCGCCCCCCGGTAGTGTAATGGCTTGCTCTCAAAATCTTTCCCAGGGGAGACTTCTTCTCGGGGTCGTTTTTCGAAAAGATGACCCGATCTCGAATCTCTAAATTTTCTGGAGACTCTCCAAGGGATTTAGCTGCCACCTCGAGAATCTGTTCTTTCACCTTTCGAGCTGCCCCTCGAGCTGAGTTGCCTGCGACAAATGTGGTTCGGCTTGCATGAGCACCGACATCCCAGGGACAAACATCGGTATCCGTGTGAATGACCACCACATCCTCTACCCTGACCCCAAGTTCTTCAGCCACAATCTGGGCAATAACAGTGTCTGCGCCCTGTCCCATATCTGTGGCTCCGGTAAAGACATTTACAGTTCCAAAGTCATCCACTTTGATGATGGTTCCACATCCATCGGACTTATAAACCCTTGCTCCTCCACCCACATGAATCATTGAAGCCATTCCGATTCCTCTGCCATCTCTTCTCCCACGATTCTGTCGCCAATCCAGTTTCTGGGCAACGGCGTCGATACATTCCCTCAATCCACAGGTCTGGACTTTAAAATTCTGTGGGGTGATCTCTCCGGGAGTATTGGCATTTCTCAATCTAAAATCGAGGGGATCGATCCCGGCCATCTCCGCGAGGATATCAATCTGGGAATCAATAGCAAACGTGGCCTGGGGATTCCCATATCCTCTCATCGCCTGACAGTAAGTGTTATTCGTATAAACACATTTTGCCGTGTAACGAACATTGGGGACTTTGTATAGAGAAGAGATCGGCATCATCATCACGGAAGGAGTGGTGGCTCCCCATGAGGTATAGGCCCCATTGTCAAGGATCATCTTAACGTCCCGAAAGGTGAGTTTCCCCTCTTTTGTACACCCTTGAGCAATATCAATGATTGCAGGTTGTCTCGGTGAAGTTGCAAAAAACTCCTCTTCACGGCTGAAAACAATCTTTACGGGCTTACGGGTTTTATAGGCCAAGAGAATAGCAATATATTCGAAGGCATAAGTGTCGAGTTTGCTACCGAATCCTCCCCCGATGGTTGTTTTAATCACACGAACCTTCTTCCCCGAGAGTCCCATGGCGGCTAAGGCATCGGTGAAGTCCCTTTGAGCCAGGGAAGGAATCTGGGTATTGGCATACATCGTCAGATTATTCTTAAGATCGAATTGGGCCAGGCATCCACTGATTCCCATGCAGCAATGGGTGACCCAGGTGACCTTGAATCGGTCCTCTGCCACGTAGGCCGAATTTTTTCGTGCCTCCTCTACATCTCCCGCAATCAGCCTCCAGGGGAGATTGAGGATATTGGTCGGTTTTTTCTCTTTCCCGCCCAGATGTTCTTCATGGATGAGGGGGGCTCCTTCTCGCATCGCCTCTTCAGGATCAAAGACAGCCGGAAGGATTTCGTATTCCACTTTGATAAGATCGATCGCCTCCTCGGCAATTTCAGGATCGATGGCGGCTACGGCGGCCACCTCATCCCGGCAGGAGCGGACTTTAT
>JBDOIB010000141.1:0-1459 GCA_041082155.1 Thermodesulfobacteriota bacterium
GCTATAGATTATCATAAAAGGTATTCTCAAGTCGAGGCGTGAATAGGGAAGGTAAAGTTTTAAGGAAGGCTCGTTTAGGGAATGATGAGCTAACTCTGAAGAAGTGGTTTTCCTCTTTGGGAGGGGGTTGTGAGGTGGTGTTGGAGGCTTGCAGGAACTGGCAAGTGATGTATGAGATCCTGGAATCGATGGATGAGGTGGAGAGGATTCATCTGGCCAATCCTTATAAGGTTCGTGCGATTGCTGAGGCTAAGATCAAGACGGATACGATTGATACGCATACCCTGGCTCATTTATTGCGATGTGGGTTGATCCCTGCGGTTCATGTTCCTTCGAAGGAGACCAGGGAGGCGAAGGAGGTCTTGCGGCAAAGGATGTTTTTGGTTCGGATGAGGACTCAGCTCAAGAATCGGATTCATGCTCTATTGGATCGGTATCGGGTGGCTTTGCCTTCCTTTTCTGATCCTTTTGGTCGAGGTGGGTTTTCGTATCTTCGGAAGCTTGGGCTTCCTTATCCTGGGAATTTTCTTTTGGGTCAGGATTTGAAGCTTTTGGAGGCTTTGGATCTTTGTATTTCCGACAGAGTCGGATCCGCCTTTGGCGGAAAGGAGGCCGAGGAGGAAGTAAGGAAATTACTTTCTGGGGATGAGCGGTTTGAGATAGCGCAGAGTCTTGCGGGGTTGGGTCCCATTTTGGCTGGGGTTTCAGTTTTAGAGATCGATCGGGTGGAGCGGTTCAGTAGACCAGAGAGATTAGTTTCTTATGCGGGTTTGGTTCCCAGTACGTATGCCTCTGGAGGTAAGGTGTATAATGGTCATCTTATCAAGCAGAGCAATAAGTGGTTGAGGTGGGCGATGGTAGAGGCTTCCTGGTCGGTTCAGTGTTCTTCTCCTTATTTTCAGGCTTATTATCGGAAGCATCTTCATAAGGGTCATAATACGGCGATTGTGGCTTTGGCCAGGAGGATGTTAGAGATTCTCTGGCATCTTTTGACTGAGAGACGGTTTTATGAGGAAAGACCGATTAGATTATTTTCTTCTCCACCGCTCTCAAAAATGATTAGCCATTTGGGCTCTTGTAAAGTATAGGGGGTGGAGGGTCGGATAATTTCGATGTGTGCTCAGAGGTACGGAGAGAAGTATGAGATGACTCTCTATCGACTATTAATCAAGGATCCTTAATGGTTCATACTCTTAAGGGAGATTTTAAGATGAGAAACTCAGGGAAATAGGAGAAGGGTTGACACCCGTTTTTCAGAGAAGAACTTTTTTAACTAAATGGATCATTAAATAAGATCCAAATACATTATACGAGGAGGGAGAATTTCTGAAAATTTAGGAATGTGTTAGAATAAAATAAAATTTCGAACTTAAGGAAAAGGAGTTTCCAATGAGTTGGATTCAAAAAGGGGTGTTGTTCTTGGTCCTATTTTTATCTTCATCCCTCTGGGGAGAAGTCA
>JBDOIB010000269.1:0-2990 GCA_041082155.1 Thermodesulfobacteriota bacterium
TTTTAAAGCTAAAATTTAAAAATAAAGACTCTATGGAGGGGAAAAAAGTGCCATTATTTGACTGAAGAGAAAATTCTTTAACCAGTCATCATTTAGATGAATGATAATGTTGAACTATTCCTCGGAAGGATAGGAGAGGTTACGTACTTTCTCCCGAGGCCCCTTCCTCTTTTCCCTCTAACTCTTTTATCCTGGTCTCAAGTTGTAAGATCTTTTCCTCGACCGTTTTCCTATAACTTTCCATCTCCATCTCTTTTTCAGTGAGCTTTCGTTCTTTAGATTCAATCTCCCCTTTCAATCGGTTCAGCTCCGCCTCCCTCTGCTCCAGAAGTTTTCTTAGCTCCTGGAGGTCCTCCTCCTTCTTCCCCAATGCTTCTGAAATTTCTTTGATCTTTAATTCCAGGGCTTTTATGGTTGAGGAATTCTCTTTTTTGAGCCGAGAAAGAGCCCTCTTATTCTCCCCTAGCAATTGCTCTTTCCTCTGAAGCTCGGCCTTCAATCCTTCGATCTCCTTCCCCCTTCTTTCCATCTCTTCTGCCTGGCTCTTGATCTGAGATTCAAGCACTTTGATCCTCCTGCTCGATTCCCTCTTTAGCCTCACCATTTCTCTCTTCAATTCCTCCACACTGGGCTTCTTTGCTGATTTCTTCATCCCATTCTCCTTTCTTTTCCCTGATTTTAGAGAAATTTCTGACTCAATAGATCTATTATTTTCTCTAAAATACCCAAAGATGATATGTCAAACGGAAATGGTTTTTACCTCCCCATTCCTCATCTCCCGCAAAGTCCTCCTTATAAAAAATAATAAATCCCGATCAAGATCTTCCTTGGAATAGATCGGTAAGAGCACACCTTTCAGTTCCTTCAGTCCTCTGGTTTCTAAAAAATCACGAAACTTCTTTTCCACCGAAGAAAAATCAACCTTCCTCAGATGAACCATAACCCCCCGAAGCTCATTTCTCTCTGTTCGTTCTATGATATCATACTCTCGAAGCCGGATCTCAGATTGAACCTTATCGAGAGATTCTGGATCTCCACTGAAAAGAAAAAGGATGAGAACCCGCTCACCCGTGGTCTCTCGCCTCTCCCTCCCTACCTCTTCAGGTGGAGGTTCATAGTCTAAATCCAATAACATCCTCATATTTTTAATAAAGGACACCTGATTCTCTTTAAAGCTAAACCATTGGAATAGTCTTCTCTGACGATTCACCTTCGGAAAGAGTTCTTCCTTTTTTATCCTTTTTATCGCCTCCATCTGCCTCAAAGTATACTCAACCTTCGAATAACAATATTTAGCTATCGACCCAAACTCAATGATCTCTCTATCACGAAGGAGGTCTCGCCGATAGTACTGTCGATACTTTCCCTGAAGGAGCTGCTGGATCGCCTTTATTTCGCTCAGCCGGTCCTGAATCTCCCTGTACATCTTGCGAATATTTAGAATGATCTCAGTGGGGACCCTTCTTTCAGGCGTAATAAGCCTACAGAGGGTCTGAAAGTCTTCTATGGTGCCTTTCAGATAGTGATAATTATTCTGAATGACCCTCTCTAAACTCTCAACCTGCCTCTGGATTCGATCCTTCCCCATGATTCTTTTAACTCCTTAATCTCTATCAAAATAAGGAATAGCCCAGCCAATTGTAAGAAGAGGAATCCTACCCTCCTCCTTCGATAGGCCCTTCCATCTTACAATGGCCTTCAAAAATCCCTCCCTCACTGATGATGATCACCGGAGTGATAAGATTTCCATAGAGTTTACCGGTAGAATGGATCTCCACCCTCTGCCTGGCATAAATGTCCCCTTTAACAAGACCATGGATGACAATTACATTCACATTGAACTTCCCCCTAATGATTCCCGTCTCACCCACGATCAGTATACCTCTATCGAAAATCTCTCCCACAAATTTCCCCTCCAATCGGGAGACACCTCCAGAAGTTATCCTTCCTTCAAGGAACGTCTCTTTTCCTAAAAAGAGAACGTTTCCTTCGTGAGAGGATAGAGTTTCGAACTCCCCTTTTCTAAAAAGATATTCTTTGGCTAACATCCAAGGATAATAAGAGAGAAGTGGAAAAGAGGTTATTATTTCTTCTTCATTTACCTTTGTAGGAGTCTTCTATACCAGATAAATCATGGGGTATCTAACCTATAATATTTTTCTTGATCATTTGGCCTAAAGTAAGAGAGGAGATAACAGCATAACCCCATAGAAGATTAATTTAACAAAAATAACACTATCTAAAGTAAAATCCAATTACTCACTTGTAAGACTTCGTAAAAAACCCTTCCTTCGTATTTCCTTTTCAACCAGTAAATACATAGACACCCTGATTCTGAAATATTAAAAAAGCGAACCAGGAGGCAACCGTGATTCTTATTCATCATCCTTTTACTCAGGCTTCCTTAAAATAACCCATCTCATTTCACCATTTCCCAGATCGATACACTTCACAAACCCTTTTACCATAAGAGAATTCAACCTATCCAGAATCTCCTGTTTTCTCACTGGACCAAAAGTCCCGAGCTCCCCAATTTCGTACCATAGCTTTAAAAGATTGATATGTTCATAAAGGGAAAGTATCTTTAAAATAGATTGATCGAGATCGTCCAGATTTTCATACTCATCCATTTTAGTATCTCTCTTAAGAATTTTTAATTATTCATAGAGGGTGATTTGTTATTTTTAATCAATTGTAAAAATACATAGAAAGGACCCTTAAATAAATTAAACTTGACCTTGATTGAAAATTTATAATTTATGTTTTTACTATTTGAGATATCCTCGGGCGGAAGGTTTATTGTTTTTCCTTTAACTTCTCTCTTTTAGATATTCGTTCCTGTCCTTCCTTCCAGGCCTGAAGTCTCCTTTTTTGCCTTTCCGTAAAAGCGGCGGCCAGAAGGGCCAGGCTCAATAGAATCATGAACCCGGCCCTATGGCTATAGCCTTTTGTTAAGATGTGCCGGAGGGCGACAAATAGGAATCCGACTC
>JBDOIB010000287.1:0-4261 GCA_041082155.1 Thermodesulfobacteriota bacterium
AGGAGGGAAAACAAGGACTCTACTCTTAGATCAGAGCCCGGTAAAATTAGTGGTTGAACAACCATCATTCTCCCCTTTTCCGCTCAAAAGGGAAGTGGAGGAAATAGGAGGCATAAGATGAAAAAATATTATATCACGATTCCACTCTTTTGTCTGATCCTTGCCATGGGCTGTGCCACAGTTCCGACAAAAGAGCGTACGAAACTGCCCTCTCAACTTGAAACGCCTAAAAAGATTGAAGCTCCTCCTCAAGAGAAATTAGTAGACCTTATGATCCCTCAGAAGGAAGAAGAAAAAAAGATTCCTGAAAAACTTTACACCTTTTCGGCCCGGGATGCAGAGGTTAGGGATATTCTTTTAGCCTTTTCTAAAGAAAGTGAATACAACATCGTAATCGATCCTGAACTCTCCGGAAAGGTCACCCTTGATCTAAAACGGGTCACCTTAAGAGAAGCTCTTGAAGCCATTCTCACTCCCATAGGATGGACTTATCGAATCGAAGGGAAATTCATCCATATCTTAAAACCTCAGATGGAGACACGACTCTTCACCCTCAACTATATTGCTACTAAACGGAGTGGAAAAAGGGAGATCTATGCAAGCACGGGAGGAGGACTTCAGACAGCAGCCACTGTCGGGCAAACCGTTTCAAGTTCCCCTGCTGGTTCTCGAACAGGTTATAGTGACCTCATCAGTGTGGATGAAATGGACCTCTGGAAGGAGATTCAGAAGGGGCTTGAGGCTATTATCTTTGGCACTCCGGAGACCCAGGAAAAAGGAAGCAATTCTGAGACAGGTGCTACATCTTTTACTCGAGTAGATAAATCTGGAAAAAGGCTGATCATCAATAAATCGACGGGAATGATCATGGTGACCGACTATCCTACCAATTTAAACCGGATCGCCACCTATCTTGAGGCCATTGAAGGAAGTTCTCATCGATTGGTCACGATTCAGGCCAAAATCCTTGAAGTGATCCTTTCAGATGAGCATAAGGAAGGAATCAACTGGAAGGTCATTGAAGGGCTTCCTCGGTCCATCAATCTTGCCTGGGGATTGACCAATAGGGCTGGCACCACTGGTTATCCTGGGGGCACTGGCGGTTATCTTTCAACAGATTCGACTTCTGGAATGACAATTGATACCCCAGGGATCTTCAAAATCAAACCCTTTGGAGGAATTCTGGCCATCGGAGCTGGGGGTACAGAGATAGCCCTTTCAGACATTATGCAGGCGATCTCAGAGTATGGGGATGTAAAGGTCCTTTCGAGCCCGACTATTTCAACATTAAATAATCAAAAGGCCATTATTCGGGTTGGGAATCAAGATGTCTTCTTCATAACCGGAGCAGTTGCCACCCAGACCACTGTAACCCAAATCATTCAGCCCATGACGATCGATGTAGGAATCATTCTGGATGTAACTCCTCAAATCGCAGAAGATGGAACCATTATCATGAACATCCATCCCAGTATTACCGAAAAAACCGGAGAAAAGGTCACTCCGGACGGGAAAACAACCTTCCCTTTATTAAGCGTCAGGGAAACGGATACAACGGTCAGAGTGAAAGAGGGCCAAACGATTATTATTGCTGGATTGATGCAGGAAAAGAATGAGGAATCTTATATTGGAGTTCCAGGACTTCAATCGATTCCTCTTTTGGGTAATCTCTTTCGATATAAAGCCCAAAAGAAAAGAAACTCAGAACTGGTCATTATGATTACCCCCACCTTACAGATCGGGAAAAAGGTGGAAGACCTTACTAAAAAATAGGGGTCATGGGTTCAAGGAGTCAAGAAATAATCATTAAGAAATGCTTTTATTATCACTCGAATCCTTGAATCCTCGAATCCTCGAACTGAAGGAAAAAATGTATCTCGAATTTTATGGACTGAAAGAAAAACCTTTCTCTTTGACTCCGGATCCCCAGTTTTTCTTTTTCAGCGAGGGTCACCGGAAGGCCATGGAATATCTTCTCTATGGAATTCGAGAGAGAGAGGGTTTCATTTTGATTACCGGAAAGATAGGAACAGGGAAAACAACTCTTTGCCGGACTGTTCTAAGAAAATTAGACGGTCAAGTGAGAACAGCGGTCATCTTTAACTCTTTTCTCACTGAAAAAGACCTTCTCAAATCGATTCTTCATGATCTTGGCTATCCACCAAAAAGACGGACAAGAAAGGAGCTGATCGACGCCTTAAATGAATTACTCGTTCAATTTCTCTCGAATGGAGAAAACGCTGTCCTAATGATTGACGAGGCCCAGAACCTATCGACTCCGGTTCTCGAACAGATTCGAATGCTTTCCAATCTCGAAACCGAAAAAGAAAAAATGATTCAGATCATTCTATTGGGCCAACCCGAATTGGAAGAAAAGCTTCGCTCCTCCGAGCTCGAACAGCTCAATCAACGGATTGCCCTCAGATGTCGTCTATTTCCTCTTACCCTAAAAGAAACAGAGTGCTATATCTATCAACGACTGGCAGTGGCTGGCTCTCGAGGGCAAGTCACTTTCTCCTCTTCGGCCATCTCTGAGATTTACTGTTTTTCTCAAGGGACACCTCGTCTGATCAATCTTATCTGTGATCGGGCGTTAATGGGTGGCTTTGTAGCAGGAACGTTTCATATCGACCGGGAGATCGTGATAAAAGCAGAAAAGGAGTTAAACAGTAACCCTTATCGTTCCATTTCGCTTAAGGATCTTCTCTTCTTTGGTAAAAGAGTGATCCAAAGAAGATCGAATGCCTAAAGGAGGGAGAAACACCCGTGAGTTTAATCATGGATGCCCTTAAAAAGGCACAACAACTTCGAATCCAGGAGAATCCAGAAATACCTTTTTTTAATCACCCTCCGGCTCGAAAGCAATCTATCAGAAAAAGAAAATGGGTAGGGTTCGGAATCACTCTGGTCGCTCTGTTCACGATCTCTCTTCTCCTAAAAGAAACCATTTCTCTTCCTAAAAAAGAGTCCATTCATCCTGTTCTGGAAGGAAGCTCCAACCCCACAAAAATGGAACCCGAACCCGTCGCTTTTGTATCCTCGATTGAACAGGCTTACCTTCCCTCCGAAGATACTAAGAGGGATAGGCTCCATAAAGTAGAATCTTATCCTATAAGAGTCGAGACGAAATCTTCTCCAGAGAAAAAAGAAGAAATCCAAATTGCCCTGAAGTCTCGTGAAGAGTATGAATTGACCCAACTCTCCTCATCTCCCCAAAATATTTCTTTAAGAGAAAAAGAAACAGATCTTCCATCCTCACCGGTTAAGGAGTCGGTCAATCTTTCACCGACAGAAACGAAAAAATTTCCTCCCGTCATAGAAGTCCGGGAAGAGAAGGAGAAACAACGAGGCCTTGATCCTGAGGCTCTCCATCAATTCAATTTAGGAGTGATATTTTATCGCAGGGGAGAGATCGAAAAAGCGATTGAGGCTTACCGCAAGGCGATTACTCTAAATCCAAATTATGCAGAAGCATACAATAACCTGGGAATCATTCACCAGGAGATGGGGAATATGGAAGGAGCAATGGAGTGTTATCAAAAAGCTATTGAAATCAACCCTCAATATGAGAAGGGATGGAACAATCTTGGTCTTCTTCATTTTCTAAAAGGAGATTTGAAGAAAGCAGAGGACTCTTTCCAGAAGATTTTAATGATGAATCCTTCTCACCTTGAATCTTATTTGCACCTCGGGATGGTCTGGAAAAGAGAAGGGCAATGGGAGAAGGCTATAGAATCGTTCAAGAAGGCCCTTTCTCTCAATCCTCTTCATGGCGAAACCCATTATCATCTTGGCCTTCTCTACGAGGAGATGGGAAGAGTAGAGCTTGCTCTTCATCATTATCAGAATTTTATTCATCTCTCGGCTTCAACCTACCCAGAGCTTTCATTGAAGGTGAGGAGACATCTCAGTCGAATGAACCAATCAACCTTCCTTCATTCTCATTAGGGAAAGGTTGAGGGGAAGAGGTGTGGAATGTCAAAAGAGAAGAAGAGTCTCGGTGAATATTTTATTGAGCTGGGTTTGATTACCCCCGGACAGCTAAAAAAGGCTATTCAGGAGGCGAGACAGAAGGGTGAGCGACTCGAACAGACTCTCATTCGTATGGGTGTAGCAAAAGAAGAGGTGATTATTCAATGCCTGGCTCATTATTACAGCCTCACTTATGTCGACCTGGATACCTACCTCCTTGACGAAGAAGTAGTGAAACTTATTCCCGAAGAGATCGCCAGGAGATATACGTTGATCCCTTTGTTTAAAA
>JBDOIB010000290.1:0-1275 GCA_041082155.1 Thermodesulfobacteriota bacterium
GAAAGGGTTGCTTAAAGTTAAAAACATCGAAACCTTTTATGGATTGATCATGGCCATTCGGGGTGTTTCCTTAGAGGTGAGGGAGGGTCAGATTGTTGCAATTCTCGGAGCCAACGGGGCAGGGAAAACTACCATTCTTAAAACCATTATGGGACTTTTGGAGGATCAACCCGATAAGGGAACCATAGAATTTATGGGAAAGCGAATCGATGGAAAAGATGCCGAGGAAATTGTTCATTTAGGGATTGCTTATGTTCCGGAGGGCAGGGAGGTTTTTCCTGAACTGAGCGTTGAAGAAAATTTGAGAATGGGAGCCTATACCCGGAGGGACAAGAAGGGGATCCAAGAAGATTACCAACGGGTCGTCGCTCATTTTCCTGTTCTCAGTCAGAGGAAGAATCAGTGGGCTGGAACATTGAGTGGGGGAGAACAACAGATGCTGGCCATTGGAAGAGCCCTGATGGCCCGGCCAAAACTTTTGATGATGGACGAACCCTCGCTGGGGCTTTCCCCTATTCTGGTTCAAGAGATCTTTAGAATCATAAAGTCGATCAATGAGGAAGGAACGACCATTCTTCTGGTTGAGCAGAATGCCAAAATGGCGTTGAAGATTTCCGACTATGCGTTTATTCTTGAAAATGGGAGGATTGTGGCCGCCAATACACCGAACTACCTTTTACAGGATGAGGATGTAAAAGAGTTTTATCTTGGAATTCGTTCGGAAGAATCTGTCAAAGGTTACCAGAGATGGAAGCGGAAAAAACGGTGGCGCTAAACTTGAACAAAATTTATAACATAATGATCTTAAAAAGAATAAACTTCGGATTTCGAATTTCGCACTTCGTATTTGATTGAATAGATTTAGATTAACCGCCTTTGTACATGGCCTCGATGATATCTTTGTAGGCTTCATTAATATATTTTCGCTTAACCTTCATCGTAGGGGTCACCTCGCCATCCTCTTCATAAAGTTTCTTGGGGATGATTGTAAACTTTTTGATCTGTTCCACCTGGGCTAACCCTCGATTCACCTTATCCACCTCTTTCTGGATGAGCTGCTGAATCTCCGGAGCCTGGGTTAAACTGGCATAGGTTCCAAACTGGATTTTATGATCCTGGGCATATTTAATCACATTCTCTTCATCGATAGCGATTAAAGCCACCAGATATTTTCTCCGATCTCCAATCACAATGGCATCGTTGATATAGGGACTGAACTTCAGTTGATTTTCAATGTTCTGAGGAGCGATGTTTTTGCCGCCGGCAGTGATGATC
>JBDOIB010000300.1:0-1599 GCA_041082155.1 Thermodesulfobacteriota bacterium
CTTTAAAATACATCTTTGTATTTTTTCTATTAAATGAGCAAATAGCATGCCATTCGGAATTTTTTAATCTGAAAGGAAAGGATTTTATAACTCCTGGAAATGAATAAAGAATGTAGCCATCTCTATTGGTGGTTTTTTTAAATACAAAAGGATGGTGGAGGGAAAAGGTGCTGAAAATTAGGCAGAATGGTTAAGAATTTATGAAGGTTGACTCGATTCTGAAATCAGAACCTCTTTCTTAATTCGATATCGCTCCATTTTACTCCGAAGAGTATTTCGATTAATCCCGAGAAGTTTGGCTGCTTGAACCTGGTTTCCATTGGTCTTTTGAAGAGCTCTCAGAATGATCTCTTTTTCGAGAAAGGAGATTAGATCAAGATCTTCATTCGAGGACGGGACCTTTAGGAGTTCTTCAAAAAGGGAATTCAGGAGATCTTCAAACGTCTTTTTCTTAATCTCTCCAGCCTCTTTTCTCTCTTCTCTCAGTTCCAGGAGAATCTGGTCTTCAAGGATCCATTCTCCATGGCACAACACCACAGCCTTCTTGATCACATTCTCTAATTGTCTGACATTTCCGGGCCAATGGTAGGAGACCATCTTTCTCAGCGCTTCAGGAGTAACCCCGAGAATCTTCTTTTTAAATTCTAAATTGAATCTATTAATGAAATAGTCGATCAAAGCGGGGATATCCTCTTTTCGTTCTCGAAGGGGTGGAATATGAATGGAGACCACATTGAGTCGATAATAGAGGTCTTCACGGAATGTCCCCTTGACCATGGCTTCTTCCAGATTTTTATTTGTGGCTACAATGAAGCGAACATCGGCCTGGATCGTTTCTCTTCCCCCCAGCCTTTCGAATTTTTTTCTTGAAGAACCCTTAACATCTTTGCCTGGGTAGAAAGGGACATATCTCCAATTTCATCCAGAAAGAGGGTTCCTCCATGACACTGTTCAATTTTCCCGATTCGACGAAAGATAGCACCTGTAAAGGCTCCTTTTTCATCCCCAAACAGTTCACTTTCAAGAAGGGTATCTGGAATGGCCGCACAGTTGACAGGAAGGAACGGTTGATGGGAGCGAAGACTGTGATGGTAGATGGCCCTGGCAAAGAGTTCCTTCCCCGTCCCACTTTCTCCCCGGAGAAGAACCGTCACGTCACTCGGTGCAACCTGTCCAATCAATTTATAAATCTCTTGCATCTTGGGAGAGGATCCCACAATTCTTTCTTTTCCAGTTTCCTGTTCCCCTTCGGTGGGATACGGCACCTCTTCTTTCATCATCCTTCTGAGAGAAAGGGCCTTTTCCACAAGCTCTTTCATCTTAGGGATGGAGAATGGTTTAAGAATGTAATCAAAAGCTCCCCATTTCATGGCTTCAATGGCAGTTTCCGTGGTTCCAAAAGCGGTCATGAGGATGACCAGACTTTTAGGATCTTTCGATTTCATCTCTTTTAATAGATTTATCATCATCCACAATGAGAATGCTTTGCATGGAGGCGTCCCTCATCGTCCATGTGAGAAGGGAAGAAAGAGAGTAAAGAGTGTTCCTTTACCGGGTGTACTTTCCACTTCGATCTTTCCATGATGGGAGTCTATGATC
>JBDOIB010000329.1:0-2088 GCA_041082155.1 Thermodesulfobacteriota bacterium
AGTAATAATTTAAAGGGAACCTTCTCTCTCCATCATGCATCACAAAACCCTTTACATACACTTCTGCTTCTAAATGGGGACTGAGGACTCTGTGCAGTCCAAACCCAAGAGAATACTTCTCTTTTCTTCCCTGATAGTGAGGAGAAAAGGAAGGGTAGTCATTTTTAGTGATAAAGAGGGCCTGGAAGTAAGATTTCAATGTCGTTTGATCATTTAAAAAATATTTTACCGAGAGATCTCCAACCCATTCATCCCCATGGGAGTTTCTTCGTTCTTTAGTGAGAGAGGGAGTATGTGTGAGATAAACATACCAGGTCGAATCAAACCGATTCCATATCTCTTTATAATCGTACCGATTCTTTTCCCTAAAGATTCCTTTAAAGGTTAAATCCCAATTCCACTTCTTTCGCTGGTAGTTGAAGCCCGTTCCGAGAAGCCAGAGTTCCCCTTCTTTAAAGGTATGATCGTAAGAACTTGAGAACCCATCCCCTTTATGAACTTCTTTCCATTTCGATTTTTCATACCAGAAGTAATTTCCAAAAAGGCGTCCTCTAAGGTATGAGTCAAATTCATAGCGTATCTCTCCGGTAAGGCTCAAGATTTCTCCTGGAAGATAGTCCTTAATTTTAATCATTGCCGAAGAATTCTCCCAGACGGTACCAAAATCATATTCTCCTCTCCAAAGGTAACCTCCACCCACTCCAAAAACCCATTTTCCCCATTCCTTGGCTAATGAGATGGTGGGATTGATGTTAAATCCCTCACCAAAATTGGTGATGGAGACGAGATAAGGATCCATCAGAAGTTCGATCTCTTTTACTTTTAGGTCTGTCTTTCCAGTAGGAAGGTTAAAATCAATCCCTATTAATAGATCGATTGGAAGTTTATCAATGACCTCATAGGAGAGGTTTAGTTTAGAATCGAGGAGGTGCTGAAAGGATCGGGTTGGACCTGTATCGGGATCCTTATGGGTATAAGCATATCCGGTTAAGAAATTTAGCGAGAAGTCTTTATATCGAGCCTCCAGGGAGAGAGGAATATAGGATTGCCTAGCCTTATTGTCCTTCGTATCCTGCCACCAATCAAAATTCAATCCTGAACTAACCTTAAAGTCAAAAGGATAACCCATTTTTACCCAACAGAAGAGGTTGACCATCATCAAAAAGATAAAAACCTTTTTCATAGGATCCTTCCTTTACACCAAGAATTCTTATTAAGGGCCATAACCCGGTTCCTGCACTCTTGAAGGTTGTTTTCCAGGAGTAATTGTTCTCTTGATTGGATCTTCTGGAGTTAATTGATCGGTTAAAGAACTCTGGTTTCTTAAAGAATTTAATAACTCCCGACTTCTTTTTGGAGGTTTAATCAATTTGAGATTAATTAGTTCCTGAAGGGCTGTGCGAGCCACACAGATCTTTGGATCCTCTTTAAGGGCTTGCTCATAGAATTGAGCCGCCTTTTCATAATTTCCTCGGTCACTGGCTTCTATCCCCCGGAAGAGGAATTGAAGGGCTCGAATATTGGTGGAGCAGTATCTTTCTATCTCTTTTCTTTCTTGAGGCGTCAGATCGATCTTCAAAAATTTGATAATCTCAAAAAGCAACTCCTTTTCCAACCGGAAAAGATCGGCTATCTCTCCACTTACAATTGGCTCACCAATAACTTTTTGTTCATTCACATCGAGGATTTTGGATTGAATCTTGATCGAACTTTTAAGAATCTCCCCTCCAATAAGCCAACGGGTCCCGAGAAGCCTTCCAACCCGAGGGGCACTTCCAGGTTCTACAAGACCTGAGGCGCCAAAACCCATCTCTTCCACCAAGGCCTGAAGTTTGATTCTTTCTACGACTTGAAGTCCTTTAATTGAGTAAAGGTCAGTAATGAGCATTAGAGCCAGTCCCTTTTGGAGAGGGTCAAGTTCTGGATTTCTAGTTTTATTCTCAAAATATAGGATACCCACCGTATTTCGAGCTTCTACGGGTCTCAAGGCCTTCTCCTCTTCTAACACTTTTTTTGCCCAGAGTTTTATATTAGGGGTAACTACTTCACCAGCCCATAGGAGAGGAGAGGAGATCAAGATCCCCACCC
>JBDOIB010000345.1:0-1756 GCA_041082155.1 Thermodesulfobacteriota bacterium
AGATAAAGGTCGCCCCCCGCCAGACGCCGGTTCTCATGTGGAGATGGCGGCCGAGCATGAGGTTGTCCATGGTGGTCATATGGGAGAAGAGTTCGATATTCTGAAAGGTTCTTGCAATCCCTTTCTTTGCGATCTGATAGGGCTTCAAATAGGTGATCTCTTCTCCCTTGAAAAAGATCTTTCCGGAATCCGGCCGGTAGATTCCGCTGATACAATTAAAGATGGTTGTCTTTCCAGCTCCATTAGGTCCAATAATAGAATAGATCATCCCCTTTTCAACCTCAAAACTTACCTGGTTGAGAGCCTTAATCCCTCCAAAAGAGATACTCAAATTTTCCACTCTCAGAATCGTGGCCATATTTTCCCTTCATCAGAGAGAGTTTTCTTCTGACCCATTATTCTACCCGTTTCGTTTTTTCCCGAGGAGAAGTACTTTTACTTGGTGATCTGAATCCAATCGGTCAGTCTCTCAACACTTCCGTCCGCTCGAACTTTCCCATAGAAGACATGCTTTCCCCCTTGCCGATCCATCGGAGTTTTGGGGGGACCGTAGGTAATCGGAGGACCAATCCCCTGCCAATTCTTCAATGTCTCCATGGCTTTGACCCATGTCTCGGGGGTTAAATTCCTTCCTGCCCTTCTGACCCCTTCAAAAAAGGGCTCGGCAAAGATGATGCCTGCATAGTAAAAGACCCCCCATCGCTCTTGAGGCGCTAACTTCTTGTGCCATTCTCTATATTTGACCATGAGAGGATGATTCGAATCCGGCAGCTCCCCGAAGAAAGAGTTGATCATTCCAGCCCATAACCCTTTGGTAATCTGCATCATCAGGGCAGAATCGGAGAGAGTATTGCTCGTGGCCCACTGGGGCTTGTACCCAATTTTCGCTGTTTCAGCTAAAATCAATGCAGCGTGAGTGGGCATAGTCCACATAATCACAGCTTCTGCACCGGAGTTTTTGAGTTTTAGGGCGTGGGTACTTAAATCCCGGTCGGTGACTTCTGCTGAAACCTTTGCAACAAGTTTGATATTCTTTTTCAAAAGGTATCTTTCAACTCCCATCACTCCCTGCTTTCCATAATCATCATTTTGATAAAACATAGCAATCTTTTTATAGCCCAGTTTCTCATAGAGGTATCCGGTCAGATTAAAGGCCTCATCATCATAAAGAGGATAGATCGCAAAGAGATATTTCTGAATAGGGGTAATCCATTCATAGACTCCTGTCACAGGTCCACACCACGGCACCTTGTTTTCCATCAAATAATCCCTTGCCGTCATCCCGCAGGCAACCCCTACACCTCCCACCACTGCAAAAACACCGATCTGCTCTACAAACTCTTTAGCGATCGCTTTTGTCTTTGCGGGCATGTAAGAATCGTCACGAAGGAAGTATTTAAATTTTCTCCCATGAATTCCCCCTTCTTCATTGATAATTTTGACCAGGAGATCCGTTCCTCTGGCCACTGCTCCCCATGGGGCAGCCGGTCCGGTCTGAGGCCCCCATTGTCCTATGAGGACTTCGGTATCCGTAACTCCTCTTACGGCTTGGGCTGAAACCAATGGGGCCATAAAGAAAATAGTAACGAAGAAAAGTCCCAACGCAAGGAATAAACCTTTTTTAGCCATTTTCCCTTCCTCCTTTCTATGAGTTAAATTCATACTTTTTTCACATAATGTTTTGCCAACAGGCCGCTGGGTTTAATACATAGCATGAGTACAATAATAGCAAAAGCAACGACCGATTTAAATGCCA
>JBDOIB010000349.1:0-10408 GCA_041082155.1 Thermodesulfobacteriota bacterium
CAGAAGAGCCTGCGCAATTGCGTAAGCCTGAACAGCCGCTCCATCTTTTCCAACTGGATGGGCATGGGTCACCTCAGCCGAGGCACAAGCCTGCTCATAAAGGAGATCGGATCGGTAGAAAAAGAGTCCTAAGGGAGCAATTCTCATAGCTGCCCCATTCCCAAGGGAACCCTCTCCCCCAAAAAGAGTCTTCGCTGCAGTGACGTAAGAGATTCCTTTTTGTTTCACAAGAAAGAACACAGATGGAGGGCCTGAGGCATAACCCCTCCAGGGCTCTCGAACGAAATTCCTGTAAAAGGTTTCCCCAAGGTGCTCTTGATCAACCACTTTTCTCTCGATGAGAGATTCTGCAAGACCCATGGCCATAGCTGTATCATCGGTATAGATCAGTTCTTTAACCCGGGTGATCACCTTTAATAATTTCTCTTTTTCTGGATAGGAAAAAGCAATTTCACCAATGGCATCTCCCACGGCACTACCTACCATAGAGCCAATAAATTTTGATTTCAGATCAATTTTCTGGGTCATAGAAAATAAAAGTTATCAAAATCGTAGGCTAATTGAGCGAGCCCTGTCAAGAAGAGGAGAATGGAAAAACTAACAAAAAATTTAAAGGGGACTACCAAATTTTGTATTTTTTCATTTTCTTTTTGAGATGGAAGAATAAAAAAGCGAGATAATTTAAGAGGTTAGATATTAAAAGTCAATTTGGCATTATAAATGCAGAATTAATAAATTAAGTGATTCAATGAGAACCATAAAGAACCTCGAAAGAAGAAGATTTCCAAGAGTCTCTATAGATTTACCTCTTGATTACCAAAGTCAGAATCTTCCAAAACCCCACGGAGCTTTGGTTCTCAATTTGAGTGAAGCCGGGCTTCAACTCTTTTCCCTCCAGGATCTTCCTATCGGGACTGTTTTAAAAATTACGGTCTTATTCCCCAAAGAATTTAGATTGTCTAATTTTAAAGTTTCTGCCGAAATTGTATGGAAGAGTGATTTCGAGGATAATGATATTCATGGTTATCGATACGGATTAAGGTTTATAGAATTATTAAAGGAAGACCAATGGGAGCTTCAAGAACTTCTCTACGGTCATTCAGGTTTAGACCATATGAGTAAATTTAAATTCATTGAGAGGCCCTAAGGTTTTTCATCCAAGGTACTGGCAATATGTCGAATCATCTGGCGATAGACATCCAGATAAATTTCAGGAGATAGAAAATAGGAGGGATAAGCATGATAGAAGGCATCCACCAATTTCTTTGCTGCCGAATCAATATCTCCCGTCAAACGATAGACATCTTCCATCCTTTTCCGATTCATCTTGGCCATCTCTATTGTTTTAGAGATGAACTCCTTTGCTTCCTCTCCGGTTACATAGCCGTAATGGTCAGCACAATAATATTCCACCTCAAGGGGTTTTAGTTTTTCAAGGCTCTCCTGGTATTTCGTGTAATTTGAGTTTCCGGAAGTGACAATTGTGTGATTAAAAGGAATTCCTCCGCCATCTGTAGGAAAGAGGGCTTTCAACTCCGGAACATAAGCTGCAATACAGCAGGAAGAGTGACCTGGAATCTCAATAATTGAAATCTTAACCCCTCCGAGATCAATTTGACTCCCTTCCCGGACGGCTTTGCCTTCTATATCAGACCTCCATTCAACATCATAATTTAAATAAACCTCTTCCTTTCCCAACCGTTGGGCCACCTTTCGGCCGAATTCATTAATAGTTAGAATGGCCTTCTCCATCCGAAGGATCTCCCATGCCCTTTCAGAACCGTAGATCTCTATCTCAGGGTTTCGGCGTTTGAAGAAAGGGATGATTCCAATGTGGTCGAAATGGGAGTGTAATATAAGGATCTTTTTGATTCTTTCTTCATGGATCCCGAACTCCTTAAACTGTGAAAGAAGATCGGGGATAAGATAACTCATTCCCCCGCTTAGGATGATAGACTCATTGTCGCCTTCGATCAGATAGACCCCCGATTCTTCTCGTCCTAATAACCAGATTCGTTCGTTTACCTTTCCTGGGGTTCGGATTCTCATGAAGCCCTCCGCCTTTTAAAATTTATATAATGGTAACTAATCGTTAATCCCGTTGTCAAAATAGGGGCGCCCTCTCTCTCGTCCATTGACATGGATAAGCGAATATAATAATTTTGAATAGAAAATAAGCTATCAGGAGGTGTAAAATGGCTTCAAAAAAAGTATTGATTCTTTATTATAGTGGAAGTGGCAACACCAGAAAGATGGCCAAAGCCATCGCTGAAGGGATGAAGTCACCTGCAGTCGAGATCACATTAGAAGAAGCCGAAAAATTTGATATCTCTTCTCTTCCAAATTATGACGTCATCGTGATGGGCTCACCCACCTATTTCTCCAATGTTTCATGGCAGGTGAAGAAGGTGATTGATGAATCTATCGTTCATTACGGAGGAGGAAAATTGAAAGGGAAGGTGGCAGGAATTTTTACGTCTGCCGGGACCAATAGAGATGGTAAGGATTGCTTGAAGATGCTTGAGCTTGCCCTGGGATTACATCATAAGATGAAGGTGGTAGAGGGAATTCTTCGGGTAGATGGCGAAAGCGACCGAGAAGTGGAAAAGAGATGCCGGGAATATGGGAAGAGGCTCTTAAAAGAGATTGAGAAGTGAAAGAGGAAGATGAACCGAATACTCATAGAACCATCGTGATGCAAACTCCCCCTTTTTTCTATGGATACTACATCATTGTGGCCTGTGCTGGGATTCAGGCTGTCGGAATTGGGAGCTATGTGGCTTTTGGTGTTTTCTTTAAACCCCTCCTTACGGAGTTCTCTTGGTCAAGGACCATGCTCTCCGGAGCTCATTCCTTGGCTTTTCTCATCTCAGGAAGTTTGGGGATTCTGGTCGGCCGGCTGACGGATCGGTTTGGACCCCGGATATTGATGAGCGTGGCCGGGCTCGTTTTCGGTTCTTCGCTCCTTCTTCTTTCCACGATCCATACTTCGTGGCAACTATATCTATTCTACAGCCTCTTTTTCGGCATAGGATTGAGCGCCGTGGATGTCATCCCTTTGAACACCACGGCGAGATGGTTTGTTCGACGGCGGGGGATCATGACAGGAATCGTGAAGATGGGCACTGGATTGGGACAGATGCTCATCCCCTTTGTGGCAAATCTTCTCATCTCAGGTTTGGGATGGCGTAAGGCCTATATGGTCATCGGCGGGATGGCGATGATCTTCCTTGTGCTCATCGCCCAGGTTCTTCGGCACGATCCTTATCAGATGGGGCTCTTTCCGGACAACTTGCGAACAGAAACCTCAGGAAATGGATTTCAAGGAGAGGAAACCTCCTTCTGGCAGGTAACAAGAGGTGGAAATTTCTGGAAGATCTTCTTTGCGAACCTTTCGGCCTGTTTCTGCCTCATGAGCATCATGGCACACATCGTTCCCCATGCCATTGATAAGGGGATTTCCCCGAAAGCCGCTGCCACGATTCTTTCGACCATTGGAGGAGCAAGCATGGTGGGTCGATTTTTTATTGGCAGTGCCATCGATCGCATGGGCACTCGGCGCTCGATGATGTTATGTTTTGTTTTGCTCGTTCTGGTGCTCCTTTGGCTTCAGGCATCGAAGAAGCTCTGGATGTTTTACCTCTTTGCGGTGGGATATGGATTTACTCACGGAGGTATTTTCACCGTGATTTCACCGATCATTGCTGAATACTTTGGCATTCGATCCCATGGCCTTCTTTTCGGCGTTGCAGCTTTTGCAGGTACAGTGGGTGGCTTTCTCGGGCCTATCTTTGCTGGTTATGTATTTGATATCACTGAAAGCTATTGGATTGCTTTTTGGGGCTATACCCTGGTGGCTACCGTCGGTCTTGGACTCATTTTTTCCCTTCCCCCTCCGGGTGAAATAGTTATCGCTTCCACCTCACTTTCAGGCCATACAGATTCCTGAAAAAGATATTTTTTACAATCCTTAAACCCTTGAATCCTCGAACCCTAGATCCCTCAAATCCTTCTCAGACACGTAGGACATTTATTGGGGGAGGTCCTCTTTTATAATTAATCAAAATAAAAAGACAGAAAAGAGAGTCATTTCCTGAAATTCATCTGGGTTATTAGGAGGAAAAAATGAAACCTTTTAAGGACTATTTTGAAGTAAAATGCTTGGAGGATGAGCTTCGTCGTCTTGAGAAGAGATTACGTTCTCAGAAAGATGCCTCCAAGCGAAAGTCCCTGCGAAACAGGATTTATGAGGTAAAAGCCGATCTTGGATGGGTTTTGATGGATCGGAGGGAGTATGAACGGGCCCTCAAGCTTTATCGGTCTTTGCCCTGGGGGAGTTGCGGAGAGGTGAAGTTTAATGGGATTTCCCGGGCACTCACGGAGATGGGGTTTTATGATGAGGCAAGGGAGCTTCTTGAGGAGGGATTGCGGATATATCCAGATTCTTATCCCCTCTGGGTAGCCATGGCAGCTCTTTATGAAACAATGGGTTCTCATTTTGAAGCCCTGGAGTTTCTGGAGGAGGCTCTCGGTTTTTTTCCTGAGGATGATTCTGTGGCTCTTTACAATAAGGCTCTGGTGTTGATGAGGATAGGCTGCTACGAGGATGCTCGAGAGATCATGGATGGGCTCATGGAGAGGTCTCCTGAGGATCCGAAGCTTCTTACTCAGAGGGGGTATTTATCCCTGGAGATGGGTTATCCTCATGAGGCCCTCCACTATTATCAGAAAGCGATGGAGATCTGGCAGGATGATCCAACACTGGATGAGGGGATTTCTATTTATTCCGGTCTCTGTTCGGTGTATATGGATCTTGGGATGAAGAGGGAGGCTTTAGAGATAGCCCTTGAGGGGCTGAAAAAATTCCCCGATGAGGATCCTGTGATTTATCATAATGTAGGGGCTGTCTTTTTTGAGATGGGGTGGAGAAGCGAGGCCATTGAGGTTCTCAAGAAGGGTATTGAGAAATTCCCTGAGGATGAGGAGATGAGGATGTTACTTAAGGAAATTGAGGATGATCTCGATGATTCCGACAGCGGTGGCAAAACTTCGCTCCTCGGAGCACTTTTACTGATGCTCTTGCTTTTCAGGAGAATGAGTAGAAGATGATAAAAATTGCCATAACATTTTGTTTTTGATATATTTAGGACTAAATTGAGCTTTTTTCTTATTAGATGCCTCCAAATTTTTCATTTTTGTCTAGGCGAGAATCGCTCAGTTTAGATTAGAATTTTTTTTAAATCTGAAATCGGCATGGAAGTTGAAGTCAACCGAGTAAATGAGGTTCATAAGATTTAGGGATTTTTAATGGATATCGTATTATCCAAAAATGGAATTCCCATTCGATTAACTGAAGAAAGATGGTTTCATATCATTGAGAATCACGATGATCTTGCTGGACACTATGATGATGTACTTTATGCTGTCGAAGATCCAGATTATATAATTGAAGGTTACAGAAATGCATTAATCGCGCTGAAAAAAATAACGAGAACGAAATTTTTAGCAGTGGTGTATAAAGAAAAAAGTAATAATGACGGGTTCATTATTACTGCCTACTTTACAGCCAGGATCGATTTAAAGAAAGAGGTGATATTATGGCAAAAGAGGTCCTAAAGGATGAAATGATTAAAGAGATTTTTAAGGCGACCCCTCATCTTTTGAAATTTCCCAAGGAAAGAATGTGGATTGATTATGACAGGGAGGCGGATGTTCTCTATATCAATTTTAAGAAGCCACAGAAGGCTACGGATTCAGAGATGTTAAAAAGTGGAGTTCTGATTCGATATCGAAGAGATGAGGTCGTGGGTTTAACGATTTTAGATGCCTCCCAGAGAAAATGATAAAGAGAAATTCTGATTTTCTGAATTCAGAAAAAAGGAGGGCTGATTGATAGGAAAAGGGGACGGTTCTATTTTTTCGACATGCGGGATTTGAGGTTAATAGAATCTGCAATATGTCGAGAGTAGCAAGGATAGTTCCAAAGGGGAGTGTTTTTCAATATTCTGATTCAAGGGAGTAACCACCAGGAAGGTTTCAGAGATAAAATGGACTATCAGAGATATCTTGAGATCCTAAAGCGATATAAAGAGAAGTATCAATTTAAAGTCTACCATTATGTTTTAATGGACAATCATGTTCATCTAATTTTAGAGCCACATGAGGCAGGTGGTAGTCTTTCGGAAATCATGAAGGGGATAAACCTTTCTTATGCTCAATATTACAGGAGGAAATACAACCAGGATAGGAAAGCAAATGGGGTCAGGTCTTTAATCTTTTATTAGGTCAAAATGATATTAGGCTTTCGTGGCCAGACCTTTAAGAATCGAATACGATGATGCCGTCTAATAGTAAGGTATCAGGCCTTGAAATTTGGGTAATTAAATATAGACATAGGAGAATTCGGGGTCAGGCAAAAATAAATTAACTATTGAAAGCCTCGGAGTCATAGGGTAGAGACCAGGCCTTGGGAAAAGGGGGCGTTTCTATTTTATAAAGAATTTGCCCAAGATTCCCCCAGCAAAACCTTCAGAGTCCTGAAAGAGAAAGAAATTCGCCAATTCGGCGAATACCGCACTCGCCATCTCATATGGGAGGCTAGGTAGATTGGAAGGAGAATAGCCAAATGGATAAAAAATAAGAAGATATGGGGAATTTCAGAATGATGAATCCAGGGTGGACCATGAGGCATCAAACTTGTTACTTTCATTTGGTTGAAAACTGAGGAGCAGGTGATGGAAATATCCAGACATGCAAGAAACAACATGAGGTTGTATAATATCTCTGAAAGAGATATTGGGAGCGCTATAGATTCTCCAGATACCTCAGATAAGGAGGGTAACAAGGTGGTGGCCGTGAAGAAGTTTCCAGATAAATATTCAGGCTATCCGCTCAAAGTTGTATATGAAAAAATAGAAAATGAAATATTTGTTATTACTGCTTACCCACTAAAAAAGAAAATGTGGAGGTGAAGCTATGAAAGTCAAATATGATAAAGAGGCCAATGCAGCTTACATTCAACTTTCGTCAAAAAAACCAGATGGGGCTATAGAGATGGTTGAAGGAGTTATTCTTCACACTACCTCAAAAAACGAAATTGTTGCTATAGAGATACTTGACGCTAACAGGAAATTCCCTATCAAAACACTTTATAGACTTGAACTATCTCCTGCAGCCGCCTGAAATATAAGGTGGTAAAATCTTGTAAAGACGGATTTGAGGTCAGCCCTTTATACGGGGTCAGACCTCAACTTTTGACATACAATCACTACCAAGACAGAAACCATCTCCACACTGCCACCCATCCGCATTGAAAAACAACCCCCATCGATAAAGAGATACTTGATGGATTCCTTAGAAAGATCCCTTGTCCTCCATCTCTCCACCGCCTCCACTAGCTCCTTGTTGGCACTACTGATCTCCGATGGAGAAAGTTTCCGACCAAGGAGCCTTGAGGAGATCATGGAAAGAGAATGGGTATATGAAGAAAAGGGTAAATGGGGGTCAGGTCTTTAATCTTGATATTGTTAGGTCAAAATGATATTAGGCTTTCGTGTTCAGACCTTTAAAGGATCGAATACGATGGTGTGGTCTAATTACGGAAAAGGGGACGGTTCTATTTTAATAAGAATTTGCCAAGGATTACCTTCGCGAAATCTCCTAACTGTGTTATTGACAGATTCTATGGGTTGTAATTGTGACAAAATTTTTATTAAAGATGATGAAAAAGAGGTGATTTACAATGCCTATCTGTGTGCGTCTTGATAAAAAGACTGAGTCTTTGCTCAAACAAACGTCCGAAATCCTGAAGACAAGCAAAGCAGAGGTAATTAAGCAGTCGCTTTCGGATTACTGCAGTCGTGTTCTTACAGAGAGGCAAAAGCGACCTTATGATCTCATTAAGGACTTGATTGGGAAGGTAGGTAGTGGTAAAGGGGATTTATCCGTAAGAGGGGAGGAGATTTTAAGAGAAAGGCTTAGGAGAAAAATTTGATTCTTGTGGATACAGGCCCTATCGTAGCTTTTTTGATAAGGATGATCGATATCATAAACTCTGTATTGAAATCCTCAAAGCGATAGGAGAACCTCTTATCATCACCTGGCCAGTTCTTACAGAATTCTTTTGTCTTTTGAGTTTTCCATGGGAAGCTCAGGACGGGCTTTGGTTATTTATTCAGAGAGGGGGGATTGAAATTTATCCCTTAGAAAAGGGTCTTTTTACAAGATGTCACGAATTGATGAAACAATATTGCGACTTACCTATGGATTTAGCTGATGCAACTTTAGTGGCGAGTGTAGAACATCTTAAGATTTTTAAATATTCACTTTGGATCATAAGGATTTTTCTATTTATCGGTTTAAGCAGAGGAGAAGATTTATCCTCATCCCAGCAAAATTACCGGATTAAGTATTTGGTTATCCGATTACCGTAGTGATATGGGGATTGTGACTCAGGAAGACCTGAGGGTCACATCTTCATATGTCAGCAAATTTATTTTAAACTTTTTCGCTAATTTTATATCATAGGAACTGATAGGTGTGTTTACTAAACAAGAAGTCTGAAGGAGCAAGAAAGCAAAGTCCTCATCATTACATTTTTGCCCATGTGGCATTAAGGCAAGTGTGCTTCGCGAATCCATTAGGCTTTTTCGCTCTCATGGCCTACCCGTATCGTCAAAAGTTCCTCGATGACCTCTGGAGACAAATATGGGAAAACTGTGATCGAGAAGGTAAAGATCAATTATCAATGCAAGATATCAAGATCGAAACTGTCACAATCGATAAATACCCGGCCATTTTAGTGCAAATGCCAACCCCTTGTTACCCTGGCGAAGCATACATGATCTGTATTATCCTGAAGGTGCTCTTAAATAATTTGAAACAAGAAATGGATGATGTCCAAGTTAGATACTTTACCCTTGAGAAGGGGATCGACATCTCTGGTAGGGATCGAATTGTATCGTGTGTTTGGGATAAAGAGATACATGTTAATTACGGTGATGGTCCTGAGCCAACGGCACCGGAATTCATGGATGCGATAAGAAAACTGATCTAACTATGGATTCCAGCCGACCTCGCTAAGCTCGGCGACTGAACCCCGCCGGTTATTTTGAGTATGGGATAAAATTTTGAGATTAGACAGAAGAAACTTAATAGAACCCACCTATTAAAAGAAATATTGCAGGATATTTTACATTTCGCCCCTGTGGAACTGAAATATCCGGTTTCTTCCCAGCGACAATAACGCTCCATCTGATCCCTGGCATTAAACCCTCCGCACTCGACCAGGCTTTCGGCCAGACAAAGGGCCATGGATGTATCATCGGTCCACTGTCCTGCCCGAAGATGAAATGGTCCACCTCCTATCATGTCGGATAAAGGTTTAAAGCTTCCCCGAGGGCAAAACTCAACAGAAGTCCCTACGGCATCCCCAACAGCAAGCCCTACCAAACAGCCTCGAAACCGATCCTTCTTACCCATTTTTCTCTTTTATTCAACTCCTTGATAGTCCTTAAAAAATCATCCTCTTCTTAGCTTTCAAGGTGAATCCTATTCGATAAATTTTCCATCGCTCATAAAGAATTTTGGGTTTTCTCAGTTTTTAACCATTGCCTTCTTCTTTTAAAGAACTCAAGTGCAAGATGAGGGAAAAGAGCATACGAGAGAACATCTTCTTCTGAGTCGGTGATCCCTTTGAGCTCTTGGCGAAAATGCTCCCACTGGGGAGGGATAAGATCTGCGGGCCGACAAGAGATGGGTTTTTCTCCTTTTAACACTTTCCTTTGAAGTTCTGGATCTACTGGACCAGGCGTTTCTCCGTATCCCCCTCTTAGAACTTCACGAGTTTCCTTTGTAATGATTTTATATCTCTCCCCTGTAAGAACATTTAGTGTGGCTTGAACCACTATAATTTGAGAGGTTGGGGTGACCAACGGAATATACCCCAGATCCTTTCTCACTTTCGGAATCTCCTCAAGGATCTCATTCAATCGGTCAAGGGCATGAATATGTCGAAGCTGGGCAATCATATTGGACATAACCCCTCCCGGAATCTGGGTGACCATAATCTTTGAATCGCTAAGAAAATGGGGTCAGATCTCAACTTTTGACATAGATTAAATAAGGTGATATGGAATGGTAAAACCTTCTTGGATAAAACTAATTTGCCAAGACCTCTAAGGATTCTGAGTCATCGATTATGTGAGTTGGGGCTTGAGGAGGTAGAGGTTTATTTCAGGATGAAGGGGTCTGCGGTAAGTCAAGCGAGCAGGAGATTGAGAGACTTGGTGAAGGAGGCCAGGAGTTTTAGGAAACTGCTTGAGGGGATTGGAAAGAGATTGTTGAATGTTGAGACCTGACCCTCATACTTTAAGAAGAGTTATGGGATGGAAGAAATCATCAAAACAAT
>JBDOIB010000351.1:0-4441 GCA_041082155.1 Thermodesulfobacteriota bacterium
AACCCTTTAAGAATCGTCATCGATATCCCTAATGCAGATGTCAGCAAAATTAAAGAGGCTCTCAAGATTGAAAATGGAACCATTTCTGAAGTGGTTACCACCCAATTTGACGATAAGGGTAGGGTGGAAGTAGCTCTCCATCAGATCACCAATTATTCAGTGACTCGCGAAGAAAAGAATCTTTTCATAGATATTGAGAGGGTCATCAAGAAGGTTGAAGAACCCAAACAGGTCGTTGAGGTCAGAGAAACTCCCAAGGAAGAGGCTATAAAAGGAGAGGTTATTAAAGAAGAGCCTCCAAAAGAAGAACCCGTGAAGGAAGAAAAAACAAAGGAGGAACCCCCCAAGGAAGGACCATTGGCCAAAGAGACTTTACTTCCCACCCCAGCACCTTCTCAGCCCGCTCCTCCCTCTGTAGAGGTAAAAAAACCGGCTAAAGAGATAATTGATTTTAACTTTGAAGAGAAGACGGATTTGATGACTTTTAATATTGTTGCGGATGGGAGGGTAGAAAACTACAACACATTTAAATTGGACTCCCCAGCCCGTTTAGTCTTGGACATTTGGGGGGTGAGTACCCGTTATCCCAAAAAGTCCATAAATGTCAATAATCCCTTCATTAAGAAAGTTCGCATAGGGACATATCCTGACAAACTCAGGCTGGTCTTTGATTCTTCAAAGACTTCTCTGCCAGCCTATCAGATTGAAAGGCTGGATGGAAGACTTATCGTTTCAATAGGAAATGTTACTCAAACCCCTGGTCCCCAGATCATTATTCCAGAAACTGTAAAGGAGTTCGGTAAAGAAGGAGAAAAAGTTTTAGTTGCAGCTGCTCCCTCAAGCGAAGAGAAGACCGTCACAGAAAAGCCAAAGCCAGCTAAACCCAATACATTAAAAGGAATCGATTTTAAACAGATGGATCATAAATCGAGAATTGTTATTTCGCTTGCTGAAGATCCTGTATATGAAACAAAAAAGTTATCCGAAAATATGCTGGCAGTGGATGTAAAGAACGCCTCCGCGCCAAAACAACTCCGGAGAGGCCTGGATACAAAGGAATTTGATAGTGCTGTGAATTATATCGATATCCAAAATATAAAAGTGGGTAAGGCAACTGATCTGAGAATATTGATCAAGTTGAGAGAAGGGATGCCTTTCGAAATCGCTCAGGAAGGAAAAGTTCTATTTGTAGATATCGAAAAACCCAGAAAGAAAGAAGAAGCAAAGATTGAGATCCCGCCGGCTCCAAAGAAGGCAGAAGAAAGAGAACCGGTGGTAAAAGAAGAGGTTAAGAAAGAAGAGCCCAAGGAGGAGGCAAAGAAGGAAGTTACCCCGGAGATAAAGAAGGAAGAACCTAAACCCATGATTGAGGCTAAAGAAGAAAAACCGGTTCTTCCTCCTCCCGTAATTAAAAAACCAGAAGAACCTATCATAGGTGAGAAAGTGTATACGGGAAGAAAAATCTCTCTCGATTTCAAAGATGCCGATATTAAAAATATCCTTCGATTGATTGCAGAGGTGAGTAATTTTAATATTATCACTTCTGATGACGTCACCGGGAAGATTACAATGAGATTAGTTGACGTTCCCTGGGATCAGGCGTTGGATGTGATTCTACAATCTCGAAATCTTGGAATGGTTCAGGTCGGGAATGTCATTCGGATTGCCCCTCGGGATACATTGAATAAAGAACAACAAACGCTCCTTGAAGCCAAGAGGGCTAAAGAAAAACTAGAGGATTTAGTTACAGAGCTTATCCCGGTAAATTATGCAACAGCCAAAGATATCATTCCCCAGATAAAAGGAATCCTGAGTGAGCGAGGGGATGTAAAAGTTGATGAGAGAACAAATATTTTAATCGTAAAGGATATCCCTAAAAACATCAATTCCATCAAAGATTTAGTTAAAGTATTGGATAGAAAAACTCCTCAAGTGCTGATCGAAGCAAGGATTGTGGAGGCAAATTTGACTTTTCAAAGAGAATTGGGTGTGAAATGGGGATTCCAACTCGGCGGGGGGAAGGCAACTGCAGGTGGAGGTATTGAAAGTTCAACCCTCGGTGAGGCAACAAGAGAAATCGTAGACCTTCCTGCTGTAGCCCGAACTGGTGCAGGAACAGGAACAGCCACTGCCGGGATTATTGAATTCCTTTTTAGTCGAGGAACCATTCAGCAGTTAGATTTTGCAATCTCTGCTCACGAAAATAAAGGGGATGTAAAGATTATTTCAAGTCCCAAGATTGCCACTCTGGACCACAAAGAAGCCTATATCGAACAGGGACTCAGAATCCCCTATATTAAATATACTGCTGAAGGAACAGCCACGGTGGACTTTATTGAGGCTAACCTGAAACTCACTGTGACTCCCCATGTGACAAATGATGGACATATCAAATTGAGCATTAAAGTTAAAAAGGATGCCCCTGATACGAGCATAATCGTTTTAGGAACTCCAAGTATCGATAAGAAGGAGGCAGTTTCTGAAGTATTAGTCAGAGACAATGGAGTGGTAGCCATTGCAGGAGTCTATTCCATTTCAAAATCCGATGGAAAAGAGGGAATCCCTCTATTTAACAAGATTCCTCTCCTGGGGTGGCTTTTTAAGAGAGAAGCCAAGGAAGATTCTCGAAAAGACCTATTAATCTTTATTTCCCCAAAAATCATTAAGGATGAGGTTTGATTTAACCTTTAAAGAGACCGATACACCTCTGAATTGATAAGATTTGGTGCTCGATAAGATAATGTTTGATTCCTTCGATGACTTCGATGGCTGTGCGGGGATTGATGAGATTGGCTGTTCCGATTTGAATGGCTGAGGCTCCTGCGAGGATAAATTCCATAGCATCCTCAGCCTTTCGAATCCCTCCCATCCCTATAATTGGAATTTTAACTGCCTGACTGACCTCCCAAACCATTCTTAATGCAATGGGTTTAATCGCAGGTCCAGATAATCCTCCAATGATATTTCCAATCTCAGATTTTAGAGAATGAATATTGATGGCCATGGCTTTAAAGGTATTAATTAAAGAGATGGAATCGGCTCCTCCTTCGGCCGCACTTCTCGCAATCGTTGTGATATCTGTGACGTTGGGCGAGAGTTTCACCATCAAATGGAGTTTAGTCACTTTCCTAACTTTCTGAACCAATCGGAAAGTCATTTTGGGATTTGTCCCAAAAACGATCCCTCCTTTTTTTACATTCGGGCAGGAGATATTCATCTCGAGACCAGAGATTTCAGGAAGATCATTAAGCCTTCGAGCCAATTCGATATACTCTTTTTCCGTATTTCCAAAAAAGTTTATAAAGAGATGGGTCTTTATCTTTTTAAGATAAGGAAACTTTTCGGTGAGGAATCGATCGAGCCCGGGATTTTGGAGACCGATCGAGTTAATCATTCCTGCCTCGGTCTCAAAAATCCTGGGAGGACGGTTTCCAATCATTGGTTTAAGGGAGATCCCTTTGGGAATAATCGCTCCGAGTTCATCGAGATTGAAAAAATCTTCATACTCCTCTCCAAAACCAAATGTGCCTGAAGCGACAATCACAGGATTCTTAAGCTTTATCTTTCCAAGAGAAACGGAAAGATCAGGGTTTCTTTCAGAATTCATAAGACTCCCAGTCAATCTCTTTAAGGTTAAATACAGGGCCTTCTTTACAAACCCTTTGATAAGGGTTATCGGGGTCTATTGTTTTTATCACACATCCCCAGCAGGCACCCAAGCCGCATCCCATTCGACTTTCTAAAGAGACCTGAATCTTCCATGTCTTCCTGATGAGCTTTTTGGCGAGAGATTTCAACATTCCTGAGGGACCACAGGCGTAAAGATAAAGATCTTTTTCAGAGGAAAATCGATGGAGTCTTGAGAGGAAAAGATTCACCACTGTTCCTTTTTCTCCATAACTCCCATCTTCGGTGGCTATATGAAGTTCCGCATTTTTCCCTTTTAAAAACTCTTTCTCACAAAGGACATCATCTTTTGTTTTACCGCCAATAAATACAACCAAGAACTGGTCTTTTAAAATATCTTTTAGAGATAAAAGTGAAGCAACACCAACACCTCCTCCAACTAAAACAATTCTTGATTGAGAGGGTAGGGGAGGAAGGGTATAACCATTTCCTAATGGGCCGATGAGATTAATCTTTTGACCCTCTCTAAAATGGCTCATCATCTCTGTTCCAAGACCAACTTTTTTGTATAGGATCGTAAAATGACCTCTTCTGGTTTTATGAGGGTGATGGAGGGGATAATACTGGGAGATGCTAAAAGGTCGCCTCAAAAGAGGGTAGTTCGAGGAGGATGGTTTAAGCATTACAAATTGTCCCGGTTTAGCTTCATTGGCAATGGGTGGGCATTTCAATTCTAATAGATAGTAGGAAGAGTTGATTTTTTGGCTTTTTACGACAATTCCATCGATTTGGTGGGGCATTTGGTCTTCTCAGG
>JBDOIB010000360.1:0-25027 GCA_041082155.1 Thermodesulfobacteriota bacterium
TGATCTTCATTATCATTTAGGGCTTCTTTACGGGGATCAGAAGCGATATTCTGAAGCGATTAAAGAATTGAGAAAGGCAATTCGAATCAATCCAAACTACCTTTTTGCAAGAATCAATTTAGGGGTTCTCTATGAGGAGCAGGGGAAAATGAGGGAGGCAAGGAGAGAATATCAGAGGGTTCTTCAAATCACTCCGGACGACGAGTATGTTCGAAGACGTCTCGAAGAGATTTCCTCGTAGGGAGAGGCGGAAGAAATGGATTCGATTTTGATCATTCATCAGGGAGCCATTGGAGATTTTATCCTGGCCCTCCCTGCGTTAGCCTCCCTCAGAAAGGCCTTTCCGAAGGCAAAATGTGCCATCATGGGATATCCAAGAATCCTTCAACTGGTCCATGGAAGGTTTTATGCCGAAGAGATCTTCTCTATCGATCGGAAAGGAATGGCTACTTTTTTTGTCCAAAATGGGGCCTTAGATCTTCATCTCTCTCAATTCTTTCAATCTTTTGATCTGGTTGTGGCTTTTGGAAAAGATACGGGGGGAGTCCTTACTCAGAATCTCAAAAGGGTGATAAAGGGGCATCTCCTTCCTGTGAACTCTTTTCCCAGGTGGAATGAAGGAGTTCACGTGTCTGACCATCTCCTGGAGCAATTGAAGGCCTATGGAATTCCGATCCAAGATCGTTTTCCAAGGCTCTATTTAAGGGAGGAAGATCGAGCTTGGGCCGGTGAATTCTTAACCCATAAAGGGTTAGAAGGAGAAAGAAAAAATCGCCTCATTGTCATCCATCCTGGAAGCGGGAGTAAAAAGAAGGTGTGGCCCTTGAAGAAATTTCTTTCTCTCCTTCGATCTCTCAAATCCCGAACGGATTCTAAGTTTTTGATTATCCTTGGACCCGCTGAACCTCCTGAAATTCAAAGAACCTTCGAGGGAGCAAGAGAGGAAAGAGTGTTCGTTTTAAAAAACCTATCTTTGCTCCAACTCGCTTCCATCATGGAAGGATGTCGCCTCTTCATTGGAAACGATTCTGGAATCTCCCATATGGCCGCAGCATTGGGTCTTCCAACCTTGGTCCTCTTTGGGCCCACCGATCCAAGGATTTGGTCCCCGAGAGGAGAAAAGGTAGTCGTGCTTCGAAGAGAGATGCCTTGTTCACCCTGTCCGGAAGAACGTTTCTTCTTCTGTAAGGAACCCGAATGTTTGAGCGGGATCGAAGTGGATGAGGTATTAAGGGGGTTGGTTCATTTAGGGCTCAACCTCTCCAATTCAAGAAAGGAGGATAGAGAAGATGGAAGAGAAGAAAGTGGGTCAGGTGATTAAATACTTTGGGAAGATTAGCGTGGCCGCTATCCGACTGACCGAGGGGTCGTTAAAAGTCGGTGATAAGATCCATATCGTTGGCCATACCACGGACCTCACCCAAACCATTGAGTCAATGCAGATCGAAAACAAGAATGTTCAAGAAGCAGGTCCGGGTGCGGATATTGGAGTCAAAGTGAGTGGAAAGGTGAGAGAAAACGACGTGGTCTACAAGGTTGTGGAGTGAGCAAAGGATTTACTCACCCTCCAGTCTCCTTCGGGCAAAAAAGATGCGGGCTATGTGAGAAAGAAACACTCTTTCTTTCTCAATCCCTTCCTTTGTGCTTGGAATGCCTTCGATCGAAAAAAGAGCCAGTCGAGGAAATCATTTTAGAGGCTCATCGTCGCGCCAGGCATCCCTTTCGACTTGTCGATCGGCCTCCTAAAGAGGCTTCAGGAGGGATCTGTAAGATTTGTATCAATGAGTGCCAGATTCCAGAAGGAGGCTCTGGTTACTGTGGTTTGAGAAGGAATGAGAAGGGTTCCCTTCGAGGGGTCTCTGCAGAAGAAGGGAAATTAAGCTGGTATTATGATCCACTCCCAACGAATTGCGTGGCTGATTGGGTCTGTCCCGGAGGCACGGGAGCGGGATATCCCGCTTTTTCTTATTCGGAGGGTCCGGAATACGGGTATAAGAATCTTGCCGTGTTTTATTATGGGTGTTCCTTTGATTGTCTTTTTTGTCAAAATTGGAGCCATAAGGATCGAATTCGAGATCTAAGAATGGTTCCTGCAGAAGCCTTGGTTCACGCCGTCGATGAGAGGACCAGTTGTATCTGTTTTTTTGGAGGAGACCCCACCCCTCAACTCCCTCATTCCCTTAGGGTTTCACGGATGGTTTTAGAGAAGACTCGAGGGAGAATCCTGAGAGTCTGCTGGGAGACCAATGGCTCTATGCATCCGAGTCTCCTTGAAGAGATGCTCGATCTGGCCCTTTCTTCTGGAGGCTGTATTAAATTTGATATCAAGGCCTGGAACGAATCTCTCCATCGAGCTCTCTGTGGGGTGAGTAATCAGAGAACGAAAGAGAACTTTGAACTGGCCTCCAGGTGGTTTGAGAAAAGACCCATTCCTCCCCTTTTGATTGCAAGCACTCTATTGATCCCTGGTTATATTGATGAAGAGGAGGTCCGGAACATAGCGAGATGGATTGCCTCTCTTCATCCCGATATCCCCTATGCCCTTTTAGCTTTCGCTCCTCAATTCTTTTTTAAAGATTTACCAACGACCCCAAGAAATTTGGCGTTTCGCTGTAAGGAGATTGCGGAGGCTGAAGGATTAAGGAAGGTAAGGATAGGAAATATTCATCTTCTTATGAGTTAAATTCAGTGATTCTCACGGCTAACCAAATTTAAACCAGTGAGAGGAAGGGGATGCGCTTCATAGCGGATTTCCATATTCATTCTAAATATAGCCGGGCGACCAGTCGGGAGATGGACGTAGAGTTATTGGCCCAGTGGGCAAAGAAAAAAGGAATTGGTTTGCTCGGTACAGGGGACTTTACCCATCCGACTTATTTTGCCGAGTTGAAATCAAAACTCCAACCCGCAGAGCCAGGCCTGTTCAGATTAGTCCGGGGGGAGGGAGAAGTTCGTTACATTTTAACCACAGAGGTCAGTAACATCTATACCCAGGGGGATAGAATTCGGCGAATTCACACCCTTATTTTTTCACCCTCTTTCGAGGTGGCCGAGCAGATCAATTTGAAACTCAGCCATTATGGGAAACTCTCTTCGGATGGAAGACCCATCTTCGGGTTCACCGCAAAGGAGCTGGTCCAGATGATCCTTGAAATTTCTGAGGACTGCCTGCTGATCCCGGCACATGCCTGGACCCCTTGGTTCTCCATTTTTGGAGCTCATTCTGGATTTGATTCGATTGAGGAGTGTTTCGGCGAGATGTCTCCCTATATCCGGGCGATCGAGACTGGCCTGTCCTCCGATCCTGAAATGAACTGGAGGCTTTCTGCCTTGGACGAGATTACTTTGATCTCCAATTCTGATGCCCATTCGCCCAATCGCTTGGGCAGGGAGGCCAATGTCTTTGAATGTGAGTTAAATTATTGGGAGATTGCGGAGGCGATTCGAAGAAAGGATCGAAGGAAAATTCTCTTCACCATCGAATTCTTTCCTGAAGAGGGGAAATATCACTTTGATGGCCATCGAACATGTGGCGTCATCCTCTCACCCAAAGAGACCATCCAGAATCAATATCTCTGTCCAAAATGCGGAAAAAAAATAACCGTGGGGGTGATGCATCGAGTCGAAAAGCTCGCTGACCGCCCTGAGGGGTTTGTACCGAAACAGGCCATTCCTTCCATTCATCTTATCCCTCTGGAAGAGATCATTGCCGAAGCCCTCGGGGTTCGAGTGGACACCAAAGGGGTTGGCATGGAGTATGATCGTTTAATTGAAAAAGGGGGATCAGAATTCCGAATTCTTTTAGAAGCCCCTCCGGAAGAACTCCGCTCCTTTGTGCCTCCTAAAATTTTGGAGGGGATTATACGGATGAGACAGGGTAAGGTGTCTATCGTTCCTGGACATGATGGGGTTTATGGGAAGATCACCCTCTTTCCAGAAAAAAAGAGAGAAGGAGAAGATAAAGAACAGCTCAACCTATTTGAACTCAGTGGAAAAAAGAGATGATTAAAGTCGGATGTTGTGGTTTTCCGATTCGAAGAAACCTCTATTATCAAGAACTTCCCATTGTAGAAGTTCAACAAACCTTCTATCAACTTCCCCGAATTGAGACAGCGAAAAAATGGCGGGAGGAAGCTCCCCCATCGTTTGAGTTTACAATGAAAGCGTGGCAACTCATTACCCATGAGCCAACCAGTCCGACCTATCGAAGGTTAAGGCTTCCTCTTTCCGAGAAGAAGAAAAAGAATTACGGGTTTTTTAAACAGACCGAGGAAATTCAAGAGGCCTGGTTCCAAACCGAGACCTTCGCCCAGGCTTTAGGGGTAAAAAAGATTCTTTTTCAAACTCCCTCCAGCTTTACTCCCACTCCAGAGCATATTCAGAATCTAAAAGGGTTCATTAGAAAGATTCAACGAGGGCAATTCATTCTGATCTGGGAGCCTCGAGGAAAATGGCCAAAAGAAGAGGTAGAAAACCTTTGCAGGGAGTTAGGAATGATTCCCTGTCTGGATCCCTTCGAGGGCCTCCCTCCAAGAGGAACGCTTCTTTATCTTCGACTTCATGGAAGGACAGGGTATCGCTATTCCTATTCTCGAGAGGAGATGAAAGAGGTTCTTGAGAAGGGGAAGGAGTATCCAGAAGCGGACATTCTGTTTAACAATCAAATGATGTACGAGAATGCTTTACAATGTAAAAAATTAATATATGAAACCCACCATTTATAGCCTCGGGACGAGTACCCGTTCCATCGACGAATTTTTAGCCCTTCTTAAAGCTTATGAGATCAAGGCAGCGGTGGACGTTCGAAGTTTTCCGGTCAGCCGATTTCCCCATTTTTCAAGAGACTCTCTCGAGAAACACCTCCTCCAAGAAGGGATCCTCTATTATTACTTAGGTCAAGAACTGGGAGGATTTCGTAAAGGAGGCTATGCGGCCCATCGGAGAAGTGAATGGTTTAAGAAAGGGATAGACGAACTGGAGAGGGTGGCGAAGCGGAGAACGACCGTATTCTTCTGTTCAGAGCGATTTCCCTGGAAATGCCATCGAAGATGGATCGCCGAGGAACTGAGGGAAAGGGGATGGGAAGTGATCCATATGATCGAAGAGGGAAGGGTTTGGGTTCCAAAAGATTAAACTCCCCCCAATGGGGATTTTTTTAAGTTGACAAAAATTTTTTTATGCTTTAAAAAATGAATTATAGTTCATTAAATGAATAATCATTCTTAAATGAAAAGAGTAAGTCGGAAAGAGAGAGAATATCTGACCCATCGAAATGAAATCCTAAAGGCAGCAGAAAAGGTTTTTGCCGTTAAAGGTTTTTTTCAGGCAAAGATGAGTGAAATTGCGAGGGAAGCAGAGTTTGCGACAGGAACCCTCTATCGCTTTTTTAAATCCAAAGAGGATCTCTATTTCACTCTGATTGAGGAAAAGGTAGAAGAAATTAACCATTTGGTCCAGGAGGAACTTTCAAAGAAGGCTTCTCCCATTGATCGAATCCGAAGGGTTCTTGTATTACAATTTGATTTTGTAGAAAAAAACCGCGATTTCTTTAAAATTTATATTTCGGAGAGAAGTCGTTTCGAATGGACGGTGAAGGAGGATTTGGGGAAAGGGATCCATCAAAAAATGGTGGCTTATATTGATCAGTTATCAAAGGTGATAAAGGAGGGGATCCGAAGGGGGGAATTGAAACCCTTGGATCCTCTCGATATGGCTCATGCTCTCGTTGGAATGGTGAATTCCTTTATCTTTGAATGGATGATTAGTCCCGTCTCCTATCCCCTTGTTTCAAAAATAGACACCCTTTGGGAAATCTTTTTAATGGGGACCCAAAAAAGGAGGTAAAGCGATGACCTCAAGATGGCTTTTAGGAATGGTTCTCCTTGTGATTCTCTCTTCAGGATGGGGGCTGGCCCAAGAACACTCCAAGCCATTAACCCTTGAAGAATGCATCCAAATCGCTTTGGAACGAAATCTCAAACTTCATTCAGCCATGGAAGGAGTCAAAGGAGCAGAATTTAGGAGACGTGCCGCCTTGACCGACTTTTTTGCTAAAGGAACAGGGCAGTATGGGGCCATCCATTATAATCAACCTACTACAGTCGGCTACTCTCCAGTCTATAACCCCCTGACTGGAAAAATCATGAACACCGATCGGGATCTCTTTACTCTGAATGCGACGATTACCCAGCCTCTTTTTGCAGGAGGTTCCATCCTTTCAAACTATCGATTTGAAAAACTTGGAGTGGACATCTCCAAGATGGATTTAGAAACCGTAAAAAGAGATATTATCCTTCAGGTGAGGGAAGGATATTTTACGATTCTAAAAGCCGAAAAATTTTTAGAGGTGGCCCGTCAAACCGTCAAACAATTCTCAGCCCAACTGGAAGTCACCAAGGCCTTTTTTGAAGTAGGGATTGTTCCTAAAAACGATGTTCTGCAGGCGGAGGTGAGACTTGCCAATGCCAGGCAGGGACTGGTCAAAGCTGAAAACGATCTCCTTTTAGCCAAAGCCTATTTAAATTCACTCCTCAGAAGAGAGATCGATACTCCCCTTGAAGTGGTCGATATCCTTGAATACAAACCCTTCCCGCTCTCATTTCAGGAATCCCTCAAAGAAGCCTTGGAGAAAAGACCGGAAATCAAAAATGCCCAATTAAGAATCGAACAGGCGAAAGAAGGGATAAAAATTGCTAAGAGCGGGTTCTTTCCCACCGTTACTCTTTCAGGAAACTATGCTCGGGTCTCCGAAGAACCAGGGTTAATGGGAGACTGGAGAGGAGAGCGGTGGACGATCCAAACCCTTATCACTTTTCCGCTTGGAGATTGGTGGAAGACGGCTTATAGGGTGGGTGAAAGTAAAGTCAAAGTCAGCCAGGCTGAAGATTCAAAGATTCAATTGATCGAAAGCATTATTCTGGAAGTGAAAAATGATTATCAAAATTTGTTAGTCGCTGAAAGGAATCTCTCGGTCGCTGAAAAAGCGATTGAGCAGGCCGAAGAGAATTTGAGAATGAACGAAGAACGGTATAAGTATCAGGTCGCCACAGCGACCGATGTGCTGGATGCCGTCACCCTCCTTGCACAAGCCAGGGTCAATTATTATAGCGCCCTCAGTGATTTTAATATTGTCAAGGCCAGATTGGAACGAGCCATGGGAAGAATGTATCCATAGAAAATTTCTGGATCGAGGAGTAGCCCATGAAATTAGGAAAGTGCTTTTTTTTATGTCTATTGATCATCCTTTTCTTATGGGGATGTAGCTCAAAAGAATCTAAAAATTTAGAACCCCCGTTAAAGGTTCAATCCCCAAATTTAGATGAGAGAACGGTAGAGGTCTTAGAAGTCACTCCTCAGACGATCTCTTACCCATTCACCGCGATCGGGAGTTTAAAGGCTCCTGAGACCGTAAAGATCAGTCCCAAAAAGGCGGGGATCATCAAGAAGTTTTTTGTCAAAGAGGGGGATGTGGTAAAAAAAGGCCAGATCCTTGTTCAACTGGATGACACAGACGCAAAACTCCAATTAGAGCGAGCAGAAGCAAGGGTATGGGAAGCGAAAGCATCGTTGGAGACAAGTAAAAATACGCTTCAGCGTTATCAAAAACTTTTAGAGTCAAAAGTGATCTCCCAGCAAACCTACGATGACCTTCAATTGAGGGTGAAACTGGATGAGGCCAGGTTGGCTCTGGCGGAGGCCGAACTTAATCTGGCCAAACAGAACCTCTTGGATCATCAAATCCTCTCTTCAATTGATGGGGTGGTCAATCTTAAAATCGCCTCTTTGGGAGAACATGTGAACGTGGCTCCGAAGGACGAGATCTTGATGATCGTTCAGATGGATCCCCTGGAGTTAGAATTCTTTGTCCCGGAGCAATGGGCAGGAAAAATCCGAATGGGCAGTAAAATCCAATTCACGGTAAAGGCCTTTTCGGAAGAGAAATTTTTTGCCTCCATTCATTTTATCAGTCCCACAGCCGATCCTTCAACTCGAAATGTTAAAATGAAGGCGTTAGCTCCCAATCCCCATTATCGCCTGAAGCCAGGTTTTTTTGCGGAAGTGACCATTCCTGCGTTGACCAAACCAAACGCTGTGGTTCTTCCGGAGTCCACTCTTTTGAGCCAGGAAGGGAAGTATTTTGTTTTTGTCGTCCAGGAAGGAGTGGCCTATCGTCGAGAAGTGGAGACCGGCATTCGACTTGAAGGGAAGGTAGAGATCGTAAAAGGGATTCAGAAGGGGGAGAAGGTCATCACAGTAGGACATGAGCAATTGAGTGATGGGATGAAGGTGAAACTCATTAACAAATCATAAACTTCTCCCTTTCATTACCTCTCTATTTTGGAGATTTCTATGTTTCTCTCTGACACGTCTGTAAAACGACCTGTGTTCGCTACGATGGTGACCTTGGCCCTTATCTTTTTTGGACTGATGGGCTATCAACGAATAGGGATTGATCTCTATCCTCAGGTTGATTTCCCAATGGTCACCATTACCACCACTCTATTCGGGGCCGCTCCAGAGGTGATGGATACGGATGTGACTGATCCCATCGAAGAACAGATCAACACCATTGAGGGAGTGAAACATATCACCTCAACGAGTGGCTATGGATTTTCCCAGATTGTTGTGGAATTTGAGCTCTACCGAGATATTGATTCTGCAGTCCAAGACGTAAGGGCTAAAGTCGATGTTGCAAAAAGAAAACTCCCTGCGGACATTGATCCTCCGATTATCGATAAACTGGATATCAATGCCAGGCCGATTCTCTGGCTATCCCTGACCGGGAACCAACCCGCTCAAAGATTAGGAATGCTGGCCGATGAGGTCATTCGACCCCAATTAGAATCGATCAAAGGAGTGGGATCGATCATGTTAGGGGGATATGCCAAGAGAGAGATCCGAATATGGCTCGATGGGAAAAAGCTCGAAGCCCATCGGTTGACCTCCAGCGATATTGCAAGGGCACTTGCGATCCAAAATATTGAACTGCCGGGAGGAATGGTTGAAAGCCTTCGACGAGAATTTACCGTTCGAAACTTAGGGGAATTGAGAAGTGTCGAGGAATTTAATGATTTGATCGTTGCCTACCAGAATGGAGCTCCTATCCGATTGAAAGAGGTCGGATGGGCAGAGGATGCCACCGAACCCGTTAGAACCATTGCAAGGTATAATCGAGTCCCTGCTGTGGGATTGGGAGTGATTCCCAGATCAGGGGCCAATGTCGTGGAGGTCGCCCGAGCGGTTAAGAAAAAGCTTGCCGAGATCAGAGAGACCCTTCCCCCAGGGGTGGATCTTCACATCTCCTCAGATACTTCTCAATTTATTGAAGAGGCCATTTTGGGAGTCACGGAGGATGTGTTTATAGGGGGACTTCTGGCTGCCGTAGTGATGTTCATCTTCCTCCTGAGTGTTCGGAGCACCATCATTACCGCCCTCTCGATTCCCACCTCATTGATCACCAGTTTCGGAATGATGCACCTCCTTGGATTCACCATGAATTATATGACCATGTTAGCGCTCTCCATGGTCGTCGGAGTGGTATGTGATGATGCCATTATCGTCCTTGAAAATATCTATCGACATATGGAGGAAGGAAAAGATCCCATCACGGCTGCCAGGGAGGGGGCCTCTGAGATTGCATTCGCAGCCACAGCGGCCACTTTTTCCATTGCTGCCGTATTTATTCCGGTGGCCTTCATGGGAGGGATGATTGGGCGATTCTTCTTCCAGTTCGGAGTGACGGTGGCTGCATCTGTCATTACCTCGTTGGGAGTGGCCCTTATCCTCATTCCCATGCTCTGCTCCAGGTTTTTAAAATTAGAATCGAAACATGGAAGGATTTATCAATTCTTCGATCGCTCCTACGAGAAACTTGAGAATCGCTATCAACAGGCCCTTTCCTTTTCTTTAAGACATAGAGGGATCGTCATTTTCCTTGCGGTCGCAATCTTTATCGGGAGTCTATGGTTATTCACAAACCTAAAGCGAGAGTTCGTCCCGAAATCTGATGAGGGTCGATTCATTATACGAATTGAAACCCCAACTGGATCGACGCTTTATGATACCGATGAAAAGCTGCAAAAGGTAGAAAATCTTGTTCTTTCATTGCCGGAAGCAAAAGGAGTCTTCGCTGCAATTGGAATTGGGGAAAGGAAGGAAGTGAATAAAGGGTTTGTAGTGGTTCACTTAAAAGATAGAAGGGAGCGGAGGCGCTCTCAACAACAGATTATGGTCGAAATGAGGAAAAGATTACGAGATTTGCCAGGGTTTAAGGCCTATGTGGAAGATATCTCTCCTGTGGCGACAGGGGGTCGAAGAGGTGCACCTCTGCAGGTGGATATCAAAGGACCAGAGATGGAGAGGCTGGAGAAGATCTCCGAACAGATTATGAAAGAGATGATGAATAGTCCCGGAATTGTCGACGTAAGCTGCGATCTCGAATTAACAAAGCCTGAGGTAAGGGTATGGATTGATCGGAACCGGGCAGCCGATTTGGGATTGAACGTCCGGGAGATCTCATCGGCTGTTCAGCAATTAATCGGGGGACAGGAGGTCTCAAAATTTAAAGATCTCGAAAGGGCAAAGCGGTATAATGTCAGAATTCGACTCATGCGGGATCAGAGGATGAATCCTCAGGATATCTCACAGATCTCTATTCGAACCCCAAAAGGGGGTCTCATTAAACTTGCTCAGGTGGTTACTGTGGAGGAGGGGATTGGTCCTAACCTGGTCAATCGGAAAGATCGTCAGAGAAGTGCTACCATCTATGCAGATACATCAGGAGGTAAAACCTTGGGAGAGGCGATTTCAGAGGTTGAAGGATTAGCTAAAAAATACCTTCCACCAGGATATTCCTATGGATTTACCGGTCAGGCCGAGGCCTTTAAAGAGTCCTTCCGTTACCTGATCATGGCCCTGATTCAGGCAATCCTTATTATCTATATGGTTCTGGCTGTCCAGTTCAATAGTTTTCTTCATCCTCTGACTGTGATGCTCGCTCTTCCTCTCAGTACTGTTGGAGCTTTTGGAGCACTATATCTTACCCGCGATACCATCTCAATTGTTAGCATGATTGGAATGATTACCCTTACGGCTTTGGTCATTAAGAATTCCATCCTTCTGGTCGACTATACCAATACCCTGAGAGAAAGGGGAATGGAAAGAAATCAGGCTGTCCTCAAAGCAGCTCCCAGGAGACTTCGTCCTATTTTAATGACTGCAGTAACGACCATTTTAGGAGTTCTTCCTGTAGCCCTCGGTTATAGTGCAGGGGGAGAAGCTCGGGCTGGAATGGGAAGGGCCACTTTCGGAGGAATGTTCGCTTCTACTTTACTTACCCTGTTTGTAATCCCGGTGGCTTACACCCTTCTGGATGATCTTCAGAAAAAAATAAGAAATTTATTGAAAAGATAAAGGAAATAGGGTATTCAATTTTTATTCCAAAAGAAAAAAGACCCGATGAGAAATAAGTTGATCTTTATTATTCTCTTACTCGGATTCATTGGAATTGGATCGTCTTTCACTTATGGAGAAGAAGATCAGGGGGTAAAGTGGGGCTTCTCTATATTGGGAGGACCCAATGCAGATTTTATTCATCCTCGCCCTACATTGACCCTTTTGGCTTTCCTTCCACGAATCGATATCGCCCTCCATCCCAAATGGGATTTTGAGTTGGAAGGAAATCTCTCCTATTACTGGATTAAACATGATAAGAATCTCTACCTCCTTGGTTTGAATTCAAATATTCTTTTTAAGCCTTATGAGAAAGAAAAATGGAAATGGTTTTTGTTAGGGGGAATGGGTTGGGGTTATATCAATAGCAATGGGGATTTAAAATATATGGGAGGTTCCCATTGGGCAGGACTCCTTCAGGGAGGGGTAGGAATTCAATTTCTCTTTGGTAAGGGAACCTTTCTTAGAGGAGAGTATCGTCTGCAGCATATCTCTGATCCCTTTAACCGTGATGAGGGAATCAATACTCATAGTTTCCTAATCGGCCTTTCCTTTTAAAAGGCATAGAGATTGCATAATTTTCGATGGCTTGACTGAAATTAAACAAATTTGGTAAATTTTTATCCATTATTGAAAAAGAAAATGTTAATGAGAATCCTTTTTATCTTTATAATATTTTTTCATTTTTTCTTTATCCTATCCCCCTCGATCGGAGGAATTTACCGTTATGTCGATGAGAGAGGGGTGATTCATTTTACAAACTGTCCAAGAGATCCAAATTTTAAACTCTATATTCCTGAGAGCAAAGAGGATTTGAATGAAGAAGGAAATGGGGATCGACCTTTCTCTATCCCCATTTCAAAAGACTCTAATCAATTTGACCATCTGATTTACGAATTTTCAAAAAAGTATGGGGTTGACTTTGCCCTTATCAAGGCGATCATTCGGGCAGAATCTGGATTTAATCCAATGGCTGTTTCCAGAAAGGGGGCAAGGGGATTGATGCAGTTGATGCCCGAGACCGCTCTCAGGATGAATGTCAACAATATCTTTGATCCGAGAGAAAATATTGAAGGAGGGGTTCGGTATTTTAAATACCTTCTTTCCCTATTTAATAATGATCTTCGCTTATCCCTGGCCGCCTACAATGCAGGAGAGAACATCGTTTCTGAACTGAGGGCTATTCCTCCTTATCAGGAGACGATCGATTATATTCGAAAGGTATGGAGATATTACCAGCTTTACAAATAATGAACTCCCCCAACCATTCCCTGATGGGTGTTCTTATTTTTTAAAAGAGATCTTTCGTTCATGGAAAAATTAAATCGTCAGCAGATATTGAGTCTCCCCAATGGAGTGTCCATCATTCGAATTGTTGCGATTCCCATCATCTTAATCCTCCTTTTTTTTTCTGAACGAGTTTTTCAATGGATTACAGCCTTTCTCTTTCTTTCTGTCTCCTTGACGGATATGCTGGATGGTTATCTGGCCAGACGGCGGAAACTGGTGACCACTCTGGGGAAGTTTCTCGACCCCTTGGCCGATAAATTACTCGTGGTGACCACTCTCATTGCTTTGATGGAATTAAGGGGAATTCCTCTCTGGATGGTCCTTACTATAGTTGGGAGAGAGATTGCGGTCACCGGATTAAGAGGAATTGCTGCTTCCCAGGAGATCATCCTCTCTGCGACCCTGCTGGGAAAATATAAGACCACCTTTGAGGTGGTAGCCCTTTTCTTTTTAATCCTGAATGGAGAAATCCTTTCTATCCAACTCCATCCGATTGGTATGGGGTTACTTTGGGTCGCCCTTATTCTGTCAGTGCTCTCGGGGATTGATTACTTTAAAAAATTTTTAAAATCCATCATCGTTTGAATCTCTTGACAAGGATTTTTTAATCGGGTAATTTATTTATAGAAAATTGGGGCGGGAATAACTCAGCGGTAGAGTGCAACCTTGCCAAGGTTGAAGTCGCGGGTTCAAATCCCGTTTCCCGCTCCAGAGGCGGCATAGCCAAGTGGTAAGGCGGCGGTCTGCAAAACCGCTATTCACCGGTTCAAATCCGGTTGCCGCCTCCAAAACTCTTTCTATAAAAAACCCCACAAAAAGTGGGGTATTTTTTTATTGCCTAATTTTCTGTTTCTTGTTACCATAGGTTCACCTTTATAGATTAAATATTTTCGAGAAAGGAGGGATTGGGAATGATTAAAAAGATTTCGGTTTATCCGGAAAAATGCACAGGTTGTCGTTTATGTGAATTGGGTTGTTCTTTAAAGAAGGTGGGCGAGTTTAACCCCATTGCCTCGAGAGTAAGAGTCTCTATCTTTGGAGAGGAAGCCTTTTATACACCCATCATTTGTACACAATGTGATGAAGCTTGGTGTATGAAAGCCTGTCCAAGTGGAGCGATCTCAAGAGACTTTGGGGCCAGAGTGGTTAAGGTAGACCGGGAGAGATGTGTAGGTTGTAGAATGTGCACTCTGGCTTGTCCTTTTGGGACGATTACCTATTATGTCCCTGAGGGGAAGGCCATCAAATGCGACGAATGCGAGGGACAGCCCGAATGTGTGCTCTTCTGTCCCACAGGGGCGTTGAAATATGAGGAAGAGTCCACCCCCACTCGTTTGAAACGGGTTGCGACGGCCAAAAAGCTCGAATCTTCCTCAAAGGAGGTGCAACCATGAAGGGATGGATCGGAAAAATATTAAGAGTCAATCTGACCAAGAAAGAATGGAAGGCAGAAGAGTTGGATCGAAATATCGCAGAAAAGTTTATCGGGGGAAGAGGACTGGGGTCAAAGATTCTCTATGATGAGATCGATCCCAAGGTAGACCCCCTTAGTCCCGACAATAAACTCATCTTGGCCACAGGCCCTCTTACAGGAACCAGTGCCTCGGCTGCTGGAAGATATATGGCCATTACTAAATCTCCATTGACCGGCACGATTGCCTGCTCAAATTCAGGTGGGCATTTCGGAGCCGAACTGAAATTCGCAGGTTTTGACCTAATCATCATCGAGGGAAAAGCGAAGGAACCGGTCTATCTTTATGTGGAAGATGGAAAAGCGGAAATCAGGGATGCAACCCATCTGTGGGGAAAGACCACCCACGAGGCGACAGACCAGATTCTTTCAGAAACGGATATGGATGCCCGGGTGGCCTGTATCGGGCCTGCAGGAGAAAGATTGGTTCGGTTTGCCTGTATTATCAATGACAAACATCGAGCAGCAGGAAGATCCGGAGTAGGAGCGGTCATGGGATCGAAGAATTTGAAAGCCGTGGCTGTAAAAGGCTCTGGAAGTGTACAGGTGGCAGATAAAGAGGCCTTTAGAAAGGCGACTCTGGAAGGTTTTCAAAAAGTTAAAGCCAATCCTGTAACCTCTCAAGGATTACCCGCTTATGGAACGGCTATCCTTATTAACATTATCAACCAGAGCGGAATCCTCCCGACTCGAAATTTTCAGGATGGAGTCTTTGAAGGGGCTGAGAAGATCAGTGGAGAGAGTATCGCTGAGCAGATCCTGGTGAGGAATCGGGCCTGTTTCGCCTGTCCCATTGCTTGTGGAAGGGTCGTGAGGGTAACCAATCCAAAATATGAATGCTTCAGTGAAGGTCCCGAATATGAGAGTGATTGGGCATTGGGCGCCTGTTGCGGGGTCGATAATATTGACGCGATAGGGAAAGCCAATTACCTTTGTGATATTTTGGGAATCGATCCCATCTCAGCAGGGGTGACCATCGCCTGCGGAATGGAATTATTCGAGAGGGGAATTGTGTCCAGAAGTGAGGTGGGTCGATCTTTAAACTTTGGTGATCCCGATGCGATGGTCGAAATGGTTAGAGCCATTGGTTATCGTGAGGGATTTGGAGACGCACTGGCTGAAGGATCCTATAGGCTGGCGGAGAGATATGGACATCCCGAATATTCAATGAGCGTGAAGAAGCAGGAGTTTCCTGCTTACGATGCCCGGGGAGCTCAGGGAATGGGATTAGAATACGCGACTTCCAACCGGGGGGCCTGCCATGTAAGAGGATATATGATTTCACCAGAGATTTTGGGCTCGCCTCAGAAACTCGATCCATTTGAAACGGAGGAGAAGGCTGGCTGGACCAAAACCTTTCAGGATCTAACCGCCGTGGTGGATTCCTCTGGAATCTGCCTATTCAATACTTTTGCCATCGGGGCACCAGAGATTCTGGAATATTTGAAAGCTGCAACGGGAGTGAAGATGACACTGGAAGAGTTAATGAAAGCCGGAGAGAGAATATGGAATCTCGAGAGGCTTTTCAATCTCAAGGCCGGGATTTCTGGCAAAGAGGATCGACTCCCGGACCGGCTACTTAAGGAACCCATGCCCAGTGGTCCTGCAAAGGGAAATGTTGTAAAGCTCGAAAAGATGCTTCCTGAGTATTATGAATTGAGGGGATGGGATAAGGAAGGAGTTCCCACGAAAGAGAGACTGAAAGAATTAGGATTAGAGTAACAGGAGTGAGTGATGCCCAGGAAGGGTAAAAAACCAATTGTGATCATCGGAAATAGTGCAGCAGGGCTCTCTGCCATTGAAAATTTTAGGAAAATAGATCAGGAGTCAAAGATCGTCCTCATCGATCGGGAACCCTATCCTGCCTATTCCCGAGTGATCACTCCCTATTTTATCATGGGAGGGATAAAAGGAGAGGAAGGCCTCTTCCTGAAGGATAAGGGTTATTATAAGAAGATGGGGATCAAGCTCCTTTTGGGAAAAGCGGTTTCGGGGATCGACACTCAAAAGAGAGAGATCCTTTTAGAAGATGGGGAGAGACAACCCTTTGATCAACTCTTGATTGCTACTGGAAGCTCACCCGTGAGACCAAAAATTCGAGGTATAAAAACAGAAGAAATTGGAGTGCTAAGGGATCTGAGCCATGCCAGGCATTTGAGAGAATTAAAACCACAAATTCAAAAGGTTTTATTCTTAGGGGGAGGCCTCGTCACTCTCCAGACTCTTCAGGCTCTCTATCGAAAAGGGGGGCAGTATACTATTGTGGTAAAATCCAATCATCTTCTTTCTCAGACGCTCGACCAGGAGCCTTCCGAATTTATTGAAAGGCATCTTCAAAGGATGGGAGTTAGATTGATCAAAGGAAGGGATGTGGTTCAGATAAGAAGAAGGAAAGGATCGATGATAGCTATTCTTGATGATGGTCAAGAGATTGAAACGGATTTCGTTTTTGCAGGAAAAGGAGTGGAACCGAACATCCATTTTCTGAAGGGAAGTAAGATTGAGGTCAAGAGGGGGATTTTAGTCAATTCCAATCTGGAGACAAATCTCGAGGGGATTTATGCAGCTGGGGATGTCGCCGAAGCTCCAGATTTTTTTACTCAAGAAAGGGTGATCTATGGGCTCTGGCCTTCTGCGGTGGAACAGGGAGAGATTGCGGGAAAGAATATGGCAGGAGCAAGGTCGAGCTATCCCGGGAATCTCAGAATGAATGTCACTCGAATTTTTGCTATGCCCGTCGCCTCCATTGGAGATTTTCGATCTCCTCGAGTCGTGGAATCCCTTATCAAAAAGGATGAAAAAAGAGGGATCTACCGGAAACTCTGTTTCGATAAGGACGGAATTCTGATTGGAGCCATATTGATCAATCAGGTAGAGGATCTGGGTGTTCTTCGGGGACTTATCCAGGAAAGAAAGAACGGAGAGATTCTAAAGTGGAAGTCTATCTGGAAATCTCCAATCCCTTATGGATTCCTGTTCAAGAACATTCTTCAAGCCAATATATAGAGTTTCAATCCCTGAGATTTAAAAAAGGAGGAGAGAGATGGAGTTGATGGAAGTGATTCGAGGAAGACGAAGCATACGAAAATATAGATCTGATCCGGTTCCAGAGGACGTGCTTCAAAAGATAATCGAAGCCGTCCGATGGTCTCCTTCGTGGGCCAATACCCAATGCTGGGAAATCATTGTGGTCAGGGATCCAAAAAATAAATCTGAGCTGGCCAGCACCCTTCCCAAGGGGAATCCTGCACTCTCTTCACTCACGGAAGCTCCATTAGTCCTCGTGATTTGCGGGAAAAAGGGGGTGTCTGGATTTTACAAAGGGCAGGCTGCCACTGTCAAAGGGGATTGGTTGATGTTTGATACAGGAATCGCCATGCAGAATCTCTGTTTAATGGCCCATTCGCTGGGATTGGGGACTGTGATTGTAGGCCTATTTGACCATAAAAAAGCAGAGGAGATCCTTCGGGTCCCGGCAGATAGGGAAGTGGTGGCGATGACTCCATTAGGGTATCCGGCCGTTTCAGGATCAGCCCCTAAAAGGAAAGAAGTCTCTGAGTTCGTCTTTTATGAAAAATATCCCATCAAATGAAAGGAAAAAGGATGATTCCTGAGGAGATTCTTCGATCGCTCGTTATCGAAAACACCACAAAACTGGTGATGGTGGTGATAGATGGGGTAGGGGGAGTGCCTGTCCGTGGAAAAACAGAATTAGAGGCAGCCAAAACTCCCAATCTTGATCGACTCGCTATGAGATCTACCTGCGGATTGATCGATCCCGTCTCTTATGGAATCACTCCTGGAAGCGGTCCTTCCCATTTGGCCCTTTTCGGTTATGATCCATTTCGATATGAGATAGGAAGAGGAGTCATGGAAGCATTGGGGATCGGTTTAGCATTGACCAAAGAAGATCTCGCTGCGAGGGGTAATTTTGCAACGATCAATGAGGAGGGAGTGATCGTGGATCGCAGGGCTGGAAGAATCTCAACGGAGGAAAATCAAAAACTCTGTCAGCACCTGCAGAAGGAGATTCCCGAAATCAACGGGGTTGAGACTTTCATTTATCCGGGAAAGGAGCACCGGTTTGTTATCGTCTTTAGGGGAGAGGGACTGAGGGATGAACTCACCGATGCTGACCCTCAAAAAGAGGGGCTTAAAGCCAAGGAAACCGAAGCCCTTTTTTCAGAAGCCCAGAGAACAGCAGCCATCATTAATCAATATATCAAAAAAGCTGAAGAGATTCTCAAGCCATTCAAACCCGCCAATGCCATTCTCCTTCGGGGTTTCTCAAAAGTTCCTGACCTTCCCTCGATGAATGAAAGGTTTAAGGTCAAACCAGGGGCGATTGCAACCTATCCCATGTATCGGGGATTGGCGAGATTGGTTGGAATGGAAATCCTGACTTCGGGAGAGACCCCTAAGGAAGAGGTTGAAACCTTGAGAAAAAATTTTGATCGCTTCGATTTCTTCTACATCCATTTTAAGAAGCCCGATATGGCCGGTGAAGACGGGGACTTCAAAAAAAAGGTAAAGGCAATTGAAGAGGTGGATCGGGTCCTTCCTTCCATTCTAAAACTGAACCCCGATGTTCTGGTCATTACCGGTGATCATTCTACCCCTACCCTTTTAAAGTCACATAGTTGGCATCCCAATCCCATTCTTCTTTATTCAAAATTTATAAGGCCTGATAGGGTTAAACGATTTACTGAAAAGAATTGCCAGCGAGGGGAATTGGGAAGGTTCCCAGCCACGGAAATTCTTCCCTTAATGTTAGCCAATGGATTACGACTAAAAAAATTTGGAGCATGAGTCAGAAAGCCTTAAAGCGCAAAGGGATGAAAGATTATCGCTACCTTTACGGCCCTGTTCCTTCGAGACGATTGGGACGTTCCCTCGGGATCGATCTTGTCCCTCATAAAGTTTGTACCTACGATTGTATCTATTGCCAGATCGGGAAAACGACCCGAAAGACAATGGAAAGAAAGGAGTATGTCCCGGTTCAGGATCTCATCGGAGAGATTGAACGATTTTTAAGAGAAGAGACCTCTTCTCCGGATTATCTTTCTCTGTCAGGCTCTGGAGAGCCCACCCTTCACTCTAAAATTGGAGCGATCATTCGGGAGATAAAAAAGCTCACCTCTATTCCGGTCGCCGTTCTTACCAATGGAAGTTTATTGTTCCTTGAAGAGGTGAGGGAGGATCTTCGAAATGCAGATGTGGTTCTCCCCTCTCTGGATGCAGTCACGGAGGAAGTTTTTTTGAAAGTGAATCGACCTCACCCTTTTTTTTCTATTGAGAAAGTGATCGAGGGTTTGATCCAATTTCGAAAGATTTACGAAGGGCGGATCTGGCTGGAGATTCTTTTCTGCAAGGGAGTGAATGATGTGTGGGAAGAGATTCTAAAGATGAGGGAGGTCATTGACCAAATCCAGCCCGATCAGATCCATCTCAATACGGTGGTTCGACCCCCTTCAGAAAAGTGGGCCTCCCCTTTGAATCAGGAGGAGATGGAAAAAATAAAAGAGCTCTTTGGAAAGAAAGCCTCTGTGATCTCAGGGTTTGACCGCCATCCGGTTTCTTTAGAGAATGAAGATTCAAAAGAGATGATCCTAAAAATTTTGAGGCGAAGGCCTCTTTCGCTCTCCGATCTCCGTAAAGGGATTAAACTTCGGCCAGAGATTTTGGAAAGCTCTCTTGAAGCCCTCATCGAAGAGAGAAAAATCCGCAAAGAAATTTTTCAAGGAGAAATTTATTACGAGCTCTCCAAGGAGACTTCATGAGGGATTAAAGTTCAGAGATGGCTTCTTGAATCTTTTTTCGGAGGGTTTCACTGATGATCCCTTTTCTCCATTCGTGGCAGTCTTCGATCTCCTCCCTCCAGAGCTCCACCTCTTTGAGTTTATCTTTTTTGGATAAAATCAAGATGTAAGAAAAATCTATTTTTCTGATTCGCTCAATCGCTACTTCTGGATCCATTTGCTGGATGATATTTTCAACCAACCGTTTGACTTCACCCTTATCATCAAAGATGCTGACTCTACCATATTGGAAAAAGGAGGCTCCCATTTGAAATCTTCCCCGACCGACCTCTGGTTTTAGATTGGCTCACGCTTTAGTAATTTCAAAGGAGAGTTGACCATCCTCGTATTTTACAGGTCGGACAGTCACCTCCATTCCCACCCTACATTCTTCTGGTTTGATCTCTTTGGACATTCGAGCAAAGAGTTTTAACCCACCCCCAAAATCCACGACTCCCATCGTATAGGGAGGATCGTTTTCAAACCCGAGGGGGGCGTAATAGGCAGTGGTAAAGGTCTCTAATTTCCCTTTTTTAGGCATCTCAAACCAGTCCAGGTTCTTAGAGAAACATTTTGCACAATCGGCTCTCGGGGGAAAATATTTTTCACCGCAATCCTTACACACCGTGCCTTCGATCTTTCCCTCCGCCAGGAAGTCTACAAACTTCGCGGTCTTTGTCACTGAGGTAAAACTTTTTCTTCCAAATTTTTCAAAGCCCATATCTACCTCCCAGATTATAAATTCTAAACACGAAATCCGAAATTCGAAACGGATTAGACCATAATTGAGGATTTAGTCTCTTCCCAAAATGGTGATGTTTCCGTAAAGTCCAACTCCTCCGATGTTGTGGACCAGTCCAATATCGGGTTCTCCAGGAACCTGCATGGGGCCCGCTTCCCCACGAAGTTGAAGAACGATCGTACGAATCTGGGAGCCTCCTGTGGCCCCAATGGGGTGCCCTTTGGAGAGCAATCCTCCATCCACATTTACAGGAATTCTTCCTTCTTTATAGGTGGCTTTCTCACGAATGAGCTGTTTTCCCTCTCCCGTGGGGGCAAACCCCAGTCCTTCATAAGCCATGATTTCGGCGATGGTGAAGCAATCATGCACTTCTGCAACTTTCACATCCTTGGGTGTAATTCCTGCCATCCGGTAGGCCTGCTGAGCTGCGTGGTAAGTGACACTCAGACCCTTCGTAAAATCTGGCCTTGCAGCCATATTCACAGCTTCTGAAGCTGCTCCGATCCCCAAAATCCAGACCGGTTTTTTTGAAAGGGCTCTGGCTTTCTCAGCGTTGGCAAGAATGATACAGGAACTTCCGTCCGCATTGGCGCAACAGTCTCCGACCCGGAGTGGCCATGCCACAGGGGCTGCCATCTTGGCCTCTGGATCTCCTGCTCTGAAGTCCTCTGGTTTTACGGGTTTTCGGTAGACGGCTCTATCATTAATCACTCCGTAGGTAGAGGCTTTAATTCTCACATTCATCAGGTCCTCATGGGTGAGGCCGTGTTTCGCCATATAAGCCTGAGCATAAAGGGCATAGTAGGCAGGCATCATGGTCCCAAAAGGTGCTTCCCACTGGATATCTGCTCCTCTTCCCATCCGTTCCTGTGATTCGGCTGAGGTGAGTTCTGACATCTTCTGAAATCCAAGCACTACCACAATATCATGGAGGCCCGCCTTAATTAAACTATAGGCCACCCTCACCCCAGAACTACTCGAGGAGCAAACAGTTTCTACGTAAAGTGTGGGCTGGGGGATGAGACCCAAATATTCGGCCAGGACGCCCGCAGGAGAGCGTTGTTTGTCATACTCAGGGGCGGAACAGAAGATCGAGGCATCAACCTCCTTCTGGGTAATCCCGGCATCCTGCATGGCTTCCCGAAAGGCTTCGAAAGCCAATTCCCGAATCGAACCTTCATAACCCCTCACAAAGGGACTCTGACCCACTCCAATGATGGCAACCTCTTTTTTCATACATATCCTCCTGTCGTTAAATGAATTTAAAATACCTTAGAACCCTTATTTTTTCAAGATAGATCTGTCGGATTGATTTTTCTGATATTTCCATACAGCCTTCTGGTGATCTTCAAGATCTGAAGAGAAGTAATGAGAGCCGTCATTCTTTGAGACAAAATATAGATAAGAAACCGAAGCGGGATAAAGAGCAGCCTTGAGAGACTCCTTCCCGGGATTACAGATGGGGGTAGGGGGGAGTCCAAGAATCATATAAGTGTTGTAAGGGGTTGGAGTTTCAAGATGAATCTTTTTCAGATTTCCATTAAAATCCTTGATTCCATAAATCACTGTGGGATCACTCTGAAGAGGCATTCCTTTCTTCAATCGGTTATGTAAGACCGCTGAGATGAGGGGTCTTTCTTCTGGCAGAGAAGTCTCTTTTTCAATGATTGAGGCTAAGATCACCACTTCTCGTTGTGTCATTCCCAGTTGAGCGGTCCGATCGAGCATCTCCGGACCGTATATTTTTTGAAATCTTTGAACCATCATTTGAATCACTTCTTCAGGCTCCATCTCTTTAAAAAAATGATAAGTATCGGGGAAGAGATAGCCCTCGAGAGAGGGCTTTTTTTTCATTTCTTTGGTAAGTGAGAATCCCAGAGATTCAATGAATTCTGGAGAGGTTGCTTTCTTTAAGAAACTCTCTTTGTCAACAATATTTAAACTTTCGAGAAGATCGGCAATCTGGAGGAGAGTGTAACCCTCGGGGATCGTCACCAGATTCTTCTTGACCTGCCCTTCCACTAAGATATTTAAGACCTTCCAAGGGTAAAGAGAAGGTGGAAACTCATACTCTCCAGCCTTAATCTTATTCTTCTTAAGAAAGGTGGCCAAGAGCAGGAAAAATTTTTTACTCCGGATAATCCTTTCTTCTTCTAAGAGAACAGCCACTTTTTGAAGGGGCGTCCCTTTTCTAATCAGGATGGTTTTACTGGAAGAAATGGAAGGAGGGGAGACCAACACCAACCAACTGATGAGAAGAAGGATCCCCAGAAGTGTGCAAATTACAAAAGGAATGGATTTACGAGGAAGGAGAATCCTCATTATTTTGAATCCTTTTTCGATCCAGGTAACCTTGTAAAATGATGGAGGCCGCTAATTGGTCAATCACTTTCTTTCTTTTGGCACGAGAGAGGTCGGCTTGAAGAAGGGTTTTTGTGGCTTCAACCGTTGAAAGTCTTTCATCCCAAACCACCACAGGGATAGAGATCCTCTCTTTTAATTCTTTGATCCAGAGCAGCACTGATTCTGCCTGTTTTCCTAAAGTTCCATTCATATTCTTTGGTAGACCCACCACAATCTTTTTGATCTGATACCGGGCAATAAGATTATGAATTTCTGAAAAGTCTTCTTCCCTCCCCTTTCGAATAATGGTTTTTAAGCCTTGAGCGGTAAGCCCCAACTCATCACTGATGGCCACTCCAATTGTTTTCTCCCCGATATCGAGACCCATCATTCGCATTACTTTCTTATCGCTCATTCCATTCATATTGTCAAGACTTGGGATTATTCTTTCGTTTTTAAAATATATTGTAAAAACAATAAATTAAAAAATGCTCGAGGCTACCCAAAAATTTCTTGACATTAATATTTGAGTTTGTTATAAAATGCACAATCTAATTTGGAGGGAGGATATTTATGGATTTTTTATTATCAGAGGAACAGAAGGCAATGCAGGAGATGGCAAAGAATTTTGCAGAGAAAAAGATTGCCCCTACGATGGAAGAAGACGAAAAGGAGCACCGTTTCAGACGTGAAATTGTAAAAGAAATGGCCAACTTAGGTTTCTTCAGCTGTCTTGCACCCGAGAAGTATGGCGGAACGGAGACCGGATATTTAACCGCCACAATTATGACAGAAGAGATCGCCAGGATTTCACCCTCATATGGACTGCCTTTTAACCTTCAAATGAATTCCATTCAGCCTGTCCTTCTCAACTTCGGGACAGAGGAACAGAGGGAGCGATGGATTCCCAAATTGATCAATGCTGACCTTTTAGGGTGCTTTGCAATTACTGAACCGAATTCAGGATCGGATGTGGCTTCGATGAAGAGTGTAGCGGAGGAAAAAGAAGACTGCTTTATTCTCAATGGAACAAAGATGTGGATTTCAGGAGTCCCTGTTGCAGAACTCGGCATTGTATATGCCTATACCGATCGGTCGTTGAAACATCGGGGAATTTCAGCCTTTATCGTGGATATGAAGGCACCGGGAGTCACCCAGAAGGCCATTGAAACAAAATTAGGACTTTTCTGTGCACCCACCGGAGAGATTGTCTTCGATAATGTAAAACTTCCTAAAGATAGCCTGGTGGGCCAGAAAGGGGATGGTTTTAAGATCTGCATGTTCATGCTGGATAGCACCAGACTCTCCTGCGCGGCAAGGGCTGTAGGGGTTGCTCGGGCCTGTAAAGAACACTCGATTCGTTATGCTAATGAGAGGGAGCAGTTCGGTCAGCCGATTGCCAATTTCCAGATGATCCAGGAACAGATCGCAGAGATGTATGTTGAGGAAGAGGCTGCTCGACTTCTGGTTTATCGGGCCGCCTGGAACAGGGATCGGGGGCAGAGGAATACCCTCGAGATCTCCTGTGCAAAGTATTTTGCAGCAGAAGTGGCTGTCCGGGCTGCGAACACAGCCGTTAAAATCTTTGGATCCTACGGATTTTCAAGTGAATACCCGGTCGAGAGATTCTATCGAGATGCAAAGTCATACCAGATCGTAGAGGGAACTTCCAATATCCAGAAGATGATTATTGCCCGAAATGTGTTGGGACTTAAGTAATAGGTTTTCTTAAAAATCAATTGAGAAGGAGGAGGACATCATGGCTACACCTGTAACCGTACCTATGGTAGGAAAGATCATCTCTGTTTCAGTGAAGGTAGGAGATAAGGTCAAAGAGGACGATCAGGTGGCAGTACTGGAAGCAATGAAGATGGAAATGCCCATTGTGGCTCCTGTCAGTGGAACCATTAAGGAGATCTGTGTTTCCCCAGG
>JBDOIB010000363.1:0-2776 GCA_041082155.1 Thermodesulfobacteriota bacterium
TGGCCTGTAGGATTTTTGCGATCGTTTTCGCCTTTTTCTCTCTTTCTCACCCAAGCCAAGAAAAGGGGAAATGTGCAGGAGAAGTTTACGAATCTGCAATGATGCAGTTTTATCAGGGAAAATACTCCGAGGCGGTCGAGGGTTTTAGTTATTTAATTCAATCCTTCCCCGAAAGCAAGCTGATTCCCTATGCTCATTATATGATCGGGTTATCCCTCCTGAAAAAAGGAGAGTTTGAAGAGGCAATTCAAAGATTTGAATTCTACTTATCACACTATCCGGAGGGGGATCGTGCTCGAGAAGCCCAGGAGGGGATTCGGATTTCTAAGGAAGAACTAAAAAAGAGGAAAGGGATAGAGAAGCCTTCAGAAAAACCAGAAACCCATCTCCTAAAAAAAGGGCAGGTGAGAAGGCGTATCTGCGCCCAGCTTTCTTATCTTGAGGTGAAAACCCTGGAGGATCTGGAGAAGAGGGTGAAGGAGCTGAAGAACCTCGGGGTGGATACCCTCATTTTCAAGGTGTTTCAGAACAAAGGGGATCGGGTCTATCGATTTGCCCATCCTCGCTTCGAGGAAGGAGTCTATTTCCAGACAGACAGTGCTCAAGTCGTGGATGATATTCTCGGAAAAGTTGCTGAAGTCGTGCATCGCCAGGGTTTGGAGATTTTTGCCTGGACCACCACTCGCTATTCCAACTATGGAATGGACGGCTATCCTGAGTATCGAGTTAAAATCTACAATTTTGAAACCAAGAGAATGGAGGTGGGGAAGGGATTCAATCTCTTTCATCCCGAGGTGGTGAAACGTCTGGAGGGATTTTTCCGGGATCTTGCACGATATCCCATTGATGGAATCCTATTTCACGACGACCTGATCTTAAAACATAACGAGGATTTCAGTGCGGAGGCCAATAAGAGTTTCATGAAGGAGTATGGGTTTCTTCCTCATCCTGACCTCTTCTATATCGATCCCTACAAATCAGAATCGGGACAATACTATGTAAAAGCCTATTCCGAGCGTTTCTGGATGTGGGCTCAATGGAAGAATCGCTGGCTGATGAATTTAGCCAAAAGATGGATGGCTGCAGCCCGAGAGGTCAACCCAAACATCCAATTTGCCATCAATCTCTATCTGGATGCTGTTCTGAATCATCACAATGGATTGTCTTGGTTTTCTCAGAGCTTGCCCTCCGCCCTCGAGAAGGGCTTTGATTACTATGCCATTATGGCCTATCATCGGCAGGCCATGAAGGGTCGTAAGATCGGGTTGAAAGAAGCCATGGAATTGATGGGCAAGGTCACCCAAAAGGCAATCCAAGAGGTAGGAGAGCCCACTCAGGTCATGATGAAGATTTGGATTCTGGATTGGAAGACCAACGAGTTAGTGGATTATCAGCTTGCTCCCTTAAAAGAAATCGAAGAGCTCTTAACAAAGATCTTAAAAGAAGGAGAGGTCAGCTTGGCCTTTGTTCCTTATCTCCCTCAGTTTCCGTTCCATCTTCTGAAAGAGAAATGGACCAGGAGGAAATGATCCTCTCAATGGGCCTCTGCCCAATTCTTTCCTGAACCCAAAGAGACTCGAAGGGGAACAGAAAGCTCCGTCACCGACTCCATCTCCTCGCGAACCATTCGAGAAGCCATTTCCATCTCCTCCTCTGGAACTTCGAACACCAATTCATCGTGAACCTGCATGATCATTTTGGTCTTAAGGCGAAGCTTATCCAGTTGATTCTGAATCCGGATCATGGCCACTTTGATGATATCGGCAGCTGTTCCCTGAAGGGGGGTATTAATCGCTACTCTTTCAGAGGCTTGGCGGATGCTCGCGGTAGGAGAGTTAATTTCCGGGAGATACCGTCGTCGTTGGAGTAAAGTCGTCACGTAACCTTTTGTTCTGGCTTCCTCTAAACTCTTCTGGATATAGATCTGAACGCCTGGATATTTTTTAAAATACTCATCGATATAGGTTTGTGCGATTTTAGGCTCTGTTCCAAGTTGCTGGGAAAGCCCATAAGCGCTCATTCCATAAATGATCCCGAAGTTGATAACCTTGGCCTGACGTCTCATGAGGGGGGTCACCTTTTCCATGGGAACTCCAAAAATCTCGGAGGCCGTGCGGCTGTGGATATCTTCGTCTCTTCTAAAGGCTTCCATCAGTGTTTCATCTTGGGAAAGATGGGCGAGGATCCGAAGTTCGATCTGGGAGTAATCCGCTGAGAGAATCCACCATCCCTTCTCAGGGATAAAGGCCTGTCGAATGCGATTTCCTTCTTCAGTTCGAACAGGAATATTCTGAAGATTGGGATCACTCGAAGAGAGACGACCCGTTGCAGTCACCGTTTGATTATAAGAGGTATGCACCCGCCCCGTTTCGGGATGGACTAACTTTGGGAGGGCATCCACATAAGTCGATTTGAGTTTGGCGAGGTTTCGATAACCCAAGATCTCGAGAGGGAGCTCGTGGTGAAGGGAGAGTTTTTCCAACACCTCTACATCGGTGGAGAAACCCGTCTTTGTTTTTTTGATGACCGGGAGTTTTAACTTTTCAAATAGAATCTTTCCCAGTTGCTGAGAAGAGTTGATATTAAAAACCTCCCCGGCAAGCCCATATATTCTCTCAATCTTCTGCTGGAGTTGAATCTCTATTTCCTTAGAGAATTCCTTAAGAAGGTCTGAATCGATCTTTACTCCATTCATTTCCACCTTCGCGAGCACGACGGCCAGAGGCATTTCCACCTCTTCAAATAGCCTCAGAAGACCTTCCTCTCTTAATTTTGG
>JBDOIB010000366.1:0-22819 GCA_041082155.1 Thermodesulfobacteriota bacterium
AAACGCAAAGCTCCCCCTGGGTTAATAGCATTACAATTCTTAACCTTGTTTCATCTGAGAGGGCCTTAAAAAATTGAGACAACGATTCCATTTATTTAATTATATATTTAAATCCGTTTAAACAAATATGTAAATTAAAAAATTTAATTTGTCAAGGTAAGATTCTAATCTGAATTGAATCAGATCTCAGAATTCATTTTATTAATGGATAAGAATTTTTAATCCTCAACTTCTATAATAATCTCACAGCAATTGTCTCCGGCAGGAAGGGATTTAGGTAGGCGACAAATTACACGGTCATGGCCTAAGACCCCACGGGCAATTCCCTGCATCGAGCCTGAAAAACACATCGTACAGGGTTCAGGAGGAAATTGTTTGGCAAGAGGGCAGGATCTCTCGACTTTTATTGCCCTTTTAGATCCAATCTCCTTCCATTCGCCTTCAACTCCGTAAATAGAATCGGTAAAATCAATAATTCGAGCCACTGTCTCCAGATCTTTTTCTTTGGACAATCTCCATCAGTCTTTTAGCAGCTTTTTTATTGTTTTCCTCCCAAGCCTTAGCCACCTTCATCAACCCTTCTTCCCCATAGGCTTCTTTGATTGCCTTAATTGAGGTTCCCAATAGCATTGAAAGGGCAGCTCTGGAACGCTTCCATTTTTCCTCAATCGATAGTTCCATCCATAATCCTCCCTAAATTTCAAGATTAAAGAAACTTTTTCTAATAACTATTCACTTCTACTATAGGGGCAGATTCTGTTCAGACCTAACAGTTTACAAATCCCCGCCCCCGTGACACCATAAATTAGATACTCTTTATTATAAACCTTCAAAAGGTCCATAATGGAATCGAATGTTCCATTGATAAAAGTGGTTCCCGTTATAAGAAGAACATCAGATTGTTTGATTAACTCTTCGGTCATATTATTTCCATCCCAAATCTTTACTCCATATTCAAAGGAATCGATATTTTGTTTGTTGAGATCCGTTATTCGGATATTTTGATATCCAAAAATTTTGATTAGATTTTCTACAATGGCCGGGTTTAAGCCAATTAAACCCACAGTCACTTTTCCCCAGCGTTTTAAGATCTGATGGGCAATTTCAAGGCCACATCTTTCAGGATCTTCGTCTCTACAATGAATTGTATTCTCTATGAAATTAAGGTATCTAAGCGTTGCATTGAGCGTAGCCACGTAGATACTTCTTTCACGATTCGATGTCAGAGAAAAACAAAGGACCTCTTTTAAATTGCCGATGAATTCCTTAGGAGAATCGGTGAAAACATGAGCGCGAGCTCCCAACACTTCAGCTTCTACCACCCTTTCTCTTCCAGCCACAATGGGGAAATCCCTTCTTCCCGGGTCTCCGATCGCCTCTTCAGGAGTAAGGGTTTTAACCAGAACAGACACATGAGCTTCAAATAATCCATATCCTGAAATAATCTCATTAAATAGAATTCTTGATTTTTCTATCAAAGAATTTTTTCTATTCTTCATAAAAGCTGGATGAAAGCTTCTTTTATTTAATAAATGTCCTCCTTATTAGGACTGAATGTTTTTAGAGAAGTTTAACTATGAAAACCAAAATAATTTATCTATTACATAGTTCATCCATTTCACAGAGATTCTTGTTTTCTGTTTGTATAACCGTGTGGTGAATATTATGATTTTTAAGAAGTACTTCATTAATGTTTTGGATGATGCTATCCGTGTCTTTTATCCCCTCACTTTCATCTATGCAAATATGACATGAGAGAAAAGCCTCATTCGAATTAATCGACCATATATGAAGGCCGTGAACGCTCTTAACTCCGGATACTCCCAAGATATCTTTCAGGATTTTATCAAATTCGAGATGTTCCGGCACCCCCTGCATGAAAATATGAACAATTCTTTTAATGATTCCAAAGGCACTCCAGAAAATCATACCCGAAATGATTAAACTCACTATCCAGTCAATAATCATCCACCTCGTAAAATAAATAAGGATTCCCGAGATAATCACTGCCACTGAAGAAATGGCATCATAGAATAAATGAAAATAGGCTGCTTTGATATTAAGATTTCTTTCCCTATTTCCAAGAATAAACATGGAAAGGATATTTCCAAATAAACCGATGAAGGCAATTCCAATCATTAATTTTGATGATATTTCTGGGGGTGAAGAGATTCTTTTCAGGGCTTCTATGATAATGAAAAAAGCAATCCCAATGAGGAATAAAGAATTGATCAACGCAGTTAAAATTTCTGTTCGTTTAAAACCAAACGTATGTCTGCGGGTTGCCTTTCTTTCAGAAATCTTTTCTCCGAGATAACTCAATCCGAGTGAAATTACATCTGAAAGGTTATGGCCAGCATCTGAAAGTAGAGCCAAACTTCCAGAAAGTGCTCCCCCGATGAATTCGGCGATCGTGATCCCAATATTAATGAGGATGGCCAAAAGGATAGAGTTGACGTTAAAGAATATTTCCTGAACTCCTTGACATCTCAAATTTTCAATAAAATTTTAACATAAAATGGGAGGTCTTTCATTTAAAATTCTTTTCTCCCGCACGGATTTCAATCTTTAATCTGTTCTCTTCGAGAGGAAGCACACAGACATATTTTTCGTTATAAACACAGGAAGGGTTATAGGCATAATTGAAATCCACGACGATTCGATATCCTGGCATCAATACTTCTGCATCAAGGTAACGACCCCCTTCGTAGGTTTCCTTTCCATTGGTGAGGTCATAGAAAGGGATAAAAATCAGATCACTTCCGATTGATTTATAAAGTTCGAGGGAGTGTTCCTTTCCCTCAAAGGTAAAACGAAACTTTCCATATCGGATATATCTTTTTCGGGGGCCTTTATTCGTTGGAAAAGTTGCATAATATTTTGGATCGTTAATATGGATGACATATCGTTCGATCTTTCCTTCAAAACGATATTTTAAGTCGATTGGGAAATACTTTAATCCCCTAAATCTAATTTTATCCGAATCTTCAAGTGGGGAATTGGGCGAAGTTTTGAAAAAGAGGTCTTTTTCTTTTCGAAAGGTTTGAATGGCCTGAATAACTTTTTTTTGGGAGTCTATTTCTTTAGAGGGAAATGATGGAGATAATCCTGTAAAAATTAATGTAAAAATTAATAAAGACCATAATGGGTATTTCAATTGAGTCGTATTCAACGCCTTCTCTCTTATCCTTCTTTCTTGGCACTCTTGAATATATCAATTAATGGGAGGGAGAGGGCGACCTCAGGTTGATATCGCATATAAGAAGGAATGGGATAACGAATTCCTCTCTCATGAGTTTTGGCAAGCCCCTCGATTAAATCTTTTAAATGGAAAGAGGGAATGACGTAGGCCATTTCATGATCCTGGACTGAAGCCCACACTCGATCTCCATTTCCAGGAACGACTACCTTGGGTAATTGGTCCAAATAGGCTCCCAAAACCCCTTCGGTACAGGAACCTGCTCTGCCCGAGAAAGAACTCGTTATGGGAAGTCCGGTCCTGTATGTGCTTCCATGGAGGCATCGCATCAACTGAGCAGGATTCAAATAAAAAAGAATCACGTCAGGCTCAATTTTTGTCCATTCGAGAGGTGAATAGACCACGGCTTCACATTTTCCGGGAGTAAGGCTCCGTGTGAATTGGAGGATTTTTGAAGCCGCCTCTTGATCGACTGCGTAATGCATTCGGATAAAGAACTCGATGGCTCCCTCTCTTTGAAGGGGTTCCCATCCATAGGTATAGCCCGAAATGGCACATCCTAAGTCTTCTCTGGTCATTGCAATCGTCCAGCCGTATCTTCTGCAGATACTCTGGGCCTGACAATGGGCAATCTTAACTTTAAGATCCTTTAGAGGAGTTCGAGTGCCATCCGGGATCTCCTTTTTATCCTTTAACATCTTAATGGCCACTGGAAAAGTCTCAGGATTCAGATAACGCCTTATTTCCTTGCCCATCTCTTGCCATTCTTTCATTCGATCCTCCTATTTTTAACCGGTAATTGGGTTGCCATCCCTGTTTATGTCATGCTGAACTTGGTTCAGCATCTCAGTGGAATCAACGAACTCCCAGACCCTAAAACAGGTTCAGGGTGGCCATATAGTATCTACGGCAAATTTCGTAGGGTTGGAGAATCTTCTAATTTGGATTAAATTCAGATTACTTTTCAGGGACAGCATATCCGGTGGTCTCAAGGAGCCTAAACAAAGCTTGCCGTTTTCCTTTAAATTCCATAGAAAACAGTGGATTACATTTTGAGATTTCTATCTCATGCATTAATAGTTTATAGGTAAAGGCAAAGCAGGTCCTCTCTCCACATTCTTTGCAGTTAATACCAGGAAGGAGTTTAAGCACATCGGCCGATTTCAGTTCTTTTGGTGTGGTATAATCCGGTTCAATTTGATTCCGGTTCTCATAGGTCTCATTAATAATTTGTTTCAACTCCTCCATTACAGCCCTTGCCTCTTTTTCATCTTCCAATTTGGTGATGGCAATCTCTTTTGGCCGAAACGTCACCAGATGGCCTTTCATTTTTATGGTTAAGATTTTGCTCTGGTCAATATAGTGAAGACCCTTGAGTGTCCGATTGAGGTACGGGAGAACTTGACTAATATCATCTGAGAGCGTCACAATGGCATTGACCTTATCGGCTGAAAAATTACATTCCGGGAGGACAATTCTCAATTGATAATCACGAAGTAACATTCTTTTGTGCTCCTTTCTTCTCATAGGCTTCTATTTTTCCCTTTTTTACAGCGATGATTTCAGCAGCGATGCTGATGGCAATTTCTTCCGGGGTTTCCCCACCAATCTCCAGTCCAATCGGGGCTTTAAGTTTCAGAAAAGCCTCTTCCGAAACCCCTCTCTTCCTAAGATCCTCTTTTATCGTCATGATTTTTCTCATACTTCCAATCATTCCTATATATTTAAAATCCTTCAGAATGAGGTGGTTCAGAATCTCCTTATCTCTGGAAAATCCTCTCGAGAGAAGCACGATATAGGTTCTGAAATCTGAAGGGAGGTCTCTGGCGAATTGTTCCATGTCTGTGAGGATCAAGTCTTCAATTCCAGGAAACTTATCCTTTTGAAGGAGGTCCGAACTATCATCTACCACAGTGACTTTAAAACCAATTCCTTTCATTAGCAAGGCAAGACTTCGGGTGATGTGTCCAGCTCCAAAGATAATCACTTTTTCTTCCGGTAAGACAGGTTCAATGTACACCTCCAACTGCCCTCCACACATCATATCCAGTTTCCCTTTTTCCATATCCAGGGTGAAAGAAATCACCCTTGGTTTTCCTTCTTGAATTGTCTCTACCGCCTCTTCGATCGCTTTTTTCTCAAGGTCTCCTCCTCCCATAGTCCCAATGGTCGTTCCATCCTTAAAAACAATCATTTTGGCCCCTGCCCTTCTCGGGACGGAGCCCTGGGTTTTAGTGACAATCAAAAGAGCAGCAGGTTTTCCAGTCCGTCTTAACTCTGCCATTTTTTCAAAAAGGTCTTCCATTTGTTCTTCCCCTTTTTAACTCGTTTGTGATTCTAAGAACTCAGTTGAATCTTCAGCCCAGCATCCCTCAAGGTATCAAGAAGGATTTTTCGTTTTTCTTTAAATTGATCCGTAAAGAGAGGTCGACAATTTTCAATCCCGATCCTCTGGTCCACTAACTTGAAAGCAAAGGCAAGACAGCTTCGCATTCCACACTCTTTACAGTTTATTCCCGGGAGGAGTTTCTGGATATCGGAGGGCTTTAACTGATCTTGAGAGGAAAAGTTGGGTTCAATTTGCCCCCTTTTTTCATAAGTTTCATTAATCAAATCTGTGAACCAATTTAGAACTTCATGGGCTTCCTTTTCATCTTCAATTAAAGTCATGGTGATGTGTCTTGAATGGAGGGTAATCATTTTTTCCTCGTTCCGAATGGTCAAGGTGAGAGCCGGGTGATTGTAAATACATCCTTTAAGGATGGCATTGAGATAGGGAAAGATTTCATGAATTTCATCTGAAACCTCCGCAACAACTCTGATCTTTTCTGGATCAGCAATACATGGAAGAATACGAGTGATTTTGTAAGATCGAAGGAGCATTTTTTCCTCATAAGAGAAGAAAGATTAATATTGCGGCCAGAATAAAGAAGAAGATAGCCGTCAATAATTTGATCGTGGAGGTCCTTCTCTGTAGGAAGAAAGAGAGCTGTTCGGAGGTCGTTCCCCAGTAAACGATCACAAAAATTGCCACCAGGGGTAAAATATAAACCAGATTGTAGAGGATGAGATAAAGGATGGCGCTACTTCGAAGGGATGGAATGTGGGTTACAAACAGGATGGTCGGGAGGTAGACCTGACTGGTGCATGTAGATTGCAAAAGAGTAACGATGAAACCAATTCCTACGGCGGCAAAAAGGAAACGTAAAGATTGACCCCCTCCAGTGGCTTCCAATTCTCCCTCCCTCGTTCGAATGATTCGGTGAATCCTCTTCTTTAGGGAGTTAGGAACTTGAAGGGTCATTTTGGAAGTAAATCCTTTCTTAACTTGGATATAATCATAGAAGCTAAATCCTCCAAGGATCAGGGAGAGTGAAAAAGTAATCCAGTAGATGATTCGAGAGAAAAGGGGAAAGAATGAAAATTGCTGAACAAACCCTAAGATTCCGAAACCAAGAAGAAGGTGGGTTAGAAAGCCTGCTCCTGTAAAACCCAATCCCGCCCCAAGGATTTCCTTTCGTGATCGTCCGACCATGGTCAAATAAGAAATAAAGAAGACGAGCGTGGCAAGGGCACAGGGGTTAAGGCCCTCCACGAGACCTGCAATCATAATAGCAAAGATTCCAAACGATTTGAACCTTTCAATAATAGACTCCTCTGCTTTTTTTATTTCATCAAGTGATGGTGTTGGTGATTGTGTTGGTGAGAAATCATATTTCTTCCTATCACTAACACCCACACTATATTTCCTGATCAGTTCCTCAACCTTTATCTCTGTGATTTCTTCCGGGGAAAGGAAAGTCTCGCCAATAAATAGAACTGGGGCAATTAGACGTTTTTCAGGGGGGAGATTCAGGCGGTTGGAGAGGATTTCGTTAAGACGCTTTCCGTCCGGAGTGTTGAGGTCTACCTCTTTGATTCTTAATTTAGGATACTTTTTATTTAAATATTTTAATAGATAACTTGCGCGATCGCATTTAGGACATCCCTTCTGATAAAAATAGATCAATTCCACCGCATAGCTCTTTTCAGAAATTTCCATTTTAGAAGGAATCTCGAGAGGGGGAAGGGGAGGGATGAGAGATCCACTCATCTGATACTCAAGGATGATAGGATCTAATTTTTCCATAATCTCTTTTTCTCCAAAAAGCATGCGATCTCCAATAAACAGGACTGGAAGCTCATCGGCTTTTCGATGATATTTCTCTTCGAGTTTTAATAACGCCTCATAATAATAGGGATGAGCAAGATCAAAAGTCTGGATTTTAAGAAAGGGATACATGGATTGAAGAGTGGGGACATAACTCTGCAGAATAGCCTGACAGCTCGGGCAATCTTCTGCATAAAAGATATACATCGGAATGGAAGAGGGCTGTTGAGCATGAATCTGCGTCGAAAAGATAAGAGTAAACAGGAGGTATATCCATTTTATCATAAACTCTCTCATTTCCAGCTTTCCCGAAGCTTTGATGGAAATGGGTCTCATTGGTTCCGGGTGGCCCGATCCACTTGAGGTTTCAAAACCTCTTTGAGAAAAAGGAGGGCTTCTTCTTTGTCCTCGTCCAGAATAGCCCTGATCAATCTTGAGATTTCGTCAACATTTAGACTGAGGATAACCCTTCTGTTCATTTTTCTTTTTCCTCTTCCAACCATTTCTTGATGGAAGACTTGGTTGGATTGATTCCAACAGATTTAACCTTTCCATTAATGATGAGGGCAGGAGTGGGAAGAATTCCGTATTGAGCCATCAGGTCGGGATCGGTAATGTGATTCAAGGAAGGCTGAATCCCTGTTTCCGAAAGAACGGTCATGACATCCTGTTCCAATTTATCACAGGCATAACAGCCCGGACCGAGAATGACAATTTCAAGGGTTTCACCTCTGTCTTCCTCTACTTTCTCCCCTAAAAACTTCTTAAATTCCCTAAAGAGAGCTTTTTTATATTCTTCCCTGACTGAATGAGGGATGTAATTTTTCTTCCCCGCCTTCTCGACAAGCATCTCTTTGAGGATTGTCTCGGGCTCATTCCTTTTGCTCTTTAACTCCTCAAAGATCGCCTTCAGGCCAATGAGACCTATTTGAGCATCAGCTACTCGAACCAACCGATAATCCTTTTCTTCCACTCTCATCTCCAGTGAAAACGATCAAAAGGAATATTTGAAATGCTGAAATAAAATTCAGCAAAGTAAAAAATTATAAGGTCATTCGTTCCCCTTTCTTTTAGAAAGACGGGCAGCTAAATGATCTTTTACCTTTATGACATCCACGGGATTGAGGTTGAAATCGTGATTCTTCTCTATTCCAAGGTCGGTCAGAAGAACATATTCATCGATGTTGAACCCTGCGTGCTCCAGAGTCTTTTTTGCACAAGCCACAGGGTAACCACCAATAGCCACGATCACTTTACCTGCTTTGGTGGATTCAATCATTCCACTCACATGTCCTCCAATCCCAGCCAGGCAGAAGATATTTCCAAAACCATCCTGGGTCAGTTTCACGCCTGCCTGATTGGCAATCTGACCAACATTGGATCCTCCAGAGCATGGAAAGATTAAAATGTCGGTTGGTTCACACAAACATTTTTCTTCCATTGGTTCTTCCTCCTATTTAATCCACTCTTTGATCTCATCCACTTTCGGGACTTTTCCAGCGACCTTGACCACTCCATCCACCACCAGAGCTGGAGTGACCAAGACGCCGTAGTTCGAAATGGTTTTTACATCTGAAACCTTGACCACCTGAGCCTCAATCCCTAATGCTTTTACGGCCTCTTTCGCTCGCGACTCGAGCTCATTACATTTGGGTCAACCCATTCCGAGAACTTCAATTTTTTTCATACTCTTTTCCTCCCTATGTAATAATTTTATGAAAAAATGAAATTTCCCGTAAACCAGCCGACAAAGGTTCCTAAAATACAAATGAGTATAACGTAGACAATCCCTCTTTTGAAGCCAAAGACCTTCATAATGGCTAAGATATTCGGAAGACTCATCCCCGGGCCTGTGAGAAGAAGGGCCAGCGCTGGTCCTTTGCCCATCCCCAGGCCTAACATCTTATGGATAAAAGGGGCTTCGGTCATCGTCGCAAAGTACATTGTTTGGCCGATCACAGTAGCCAGAAAGGAGGCGAAAACTCCGTTTCCCCCTAACCAACTCTCAACCCACTGCTGAGGAAGGAGTTTTCCAATGATCCCTACAATAAAAACACCTCCCAATAGGAGGGGAAGGATAATTCGGACAAACCACCAGGTTTCTCCTAACCAGCCTCGAATCTCTTCCCATCGCTTCACCTTAAAAGCATAGATTCCTACGATGATCATCCCAATCGCCCAAACATAAACCTTATGGAGGTAGGGTCCTTTCTGCACAAGATAATTGGGAGCTAACAAATCAGCGACAACCAAAAGGATTAGAATAAGATCCTTGCGGGAAACAATTTTCCCTGCTCCAGGATTCAGACCGAAGGTCCCTCCCGTCCTCTGAGCCTCCTCCCGGCGGAAGACGAAGCTCATGACCCAGCCCACGACAAATGCCATAGCGAGGGCAGAAAAAATTCTGACCATCACCATTTCTGCACCCAAAATGGCTCCTGTATATATAATAGCAAGGATATTGGTGGCAGGGGCTACCCACAGGACAATAAACGCTGGACCAATTCCTGCGCCTCCATAATAAAGTCCACTCGATACTGGAATGACTGTACAGGAACAGGCTGCTACGAAGAAGCTTCCTCCGCTGGCCAGGGCAAAGGATTTGAGTTTATGGGCTGCTGCCCCAAGATAATAAATGATGGTTTCTTTAGAGATGAAACTTACCATTGCCCCGGCCAGAAGAAAAGCAGGAATCAGACAGGTGATTACGTGAAGTGCAATATATTCTTTTAGAGCTTCCAGACCTGCAAAGATCAATTCGAGAACGAACATGGTAAGGGCTCCCTTCTTTCTTTAAATTTGTGCAAGAAGTTTTTCGTGCTCTTTCATCTGTTTCTTTAGGATCGTGCGAACCCGATCCAGAATTTCGAAGATTTCAGGATCCTTTACTTTCACCACCACCCTTACTCCATCCTTTCTTGTAGTTACCAGATGAGCTTTCTCCATCAAAGAAATATGACGAGAGATATTGGATTGTTCCCCCTGAATAGCTGGAACAATTTCGCAGATGCATTTCTCTCCATTTCGAAGAGTCTCAAGAATCTTCAGTCGGGTGGGCTGAGCAAGAACTTTCAATATTTCAGCCTTCATACTGAGGATCTTCTCATCCATTATTTCCTCCATGTATATATGATTTAATAATCATATAATCTAAAAATGAAATATTTTCAAGTTCCGAAAAAGTGACTTTATTATCCCTTCCTCGTTTTTTCATGGAAATCGACCTGTTTCATAGAATGAAAGGTTGGAAATCTTTGGGCAAAAAAAGAAGGGTAAAAAATGGACTTAAAGACGTACAAGAAATGTCAATCTAAGATTTTTCAATTTAAATCCGAATTCAAAAAACTTTTAAATCTTAATAAGTTAGGGAATTTTTACTTTTTGGTATGGAAAATGCAGATAACAACTGAAAAATATGATCGAAAGGGTGTAAAACGATGTCAAATAATGATGAGAAAACAGTAATGACTACACAAGAAGCCTGTCAATATCTCCGAATTTCGAGACCTACCTATATGAAGTATCTCTACTCGGGAAGGATTAAGGGTACGAAAGCTGGAAGAGGGTGGAAGGTTTTGAAATCTGAATTAGACCGTTTCCTTAAAGGAGAAAATGGCTGAGGCCAGAGAGGGTGAATCGGTGGAGAAGAAAGACATGACAAAAAGAGAGGTCGAGGGAAAAATAAAGTCAATTGAACAGTTAGAAGAGCAGGAAGATTTTACGGAAGAGAATTCGATCAAGGCTACCAGGGCATTGATCCAGACTCTTCTTCAGACCCTAAAATCCTTCCGCCTTTACGAAGCCAATCATCCCATCCTCGGAAAATTCTTAGAACGTCTAAAAAGGGATTTTGATCTCTATTTTGAAGGGTTTGATGCTTTTACTCTCTCCGTGGGGGAATACAAGCTCTTCTATCGTGGAAAGATCATCTATGAAAATCAAGATATTAAAGAAAGTTTAGCCTTTTTCTTCTTTAAAGATGGTATCCGAGAATTAAAGTTTCTTCGAGGGCTTGAATTTAATGAGATCCTGGATTTTCTTCGTATTGTTAAAAAGAGCGAAACGGTCAGTCGAATGGAGGACGATCTGGTCACCCTCCTTTGGGAAAAGGAATTTCCCCATATTCATTTCATGATCGTCGATGATTTTCTGGAAGGAGAAGCCCATTGGGTTCCTTTGACCGAAGAGGAATTTTCTGGGCGGGTAGAGCTTAGGAGTGTTGGGGGGATAGGATTGGAGGATTCAACAACCTCTGAGGGAAAGGAAGAGGTGCCTCATTTTGAAATCGAGGGATTGAGAGCCCTGTTGAACCCCAAACCAGGTCAATCTTTAGTTCAGGCCTGTGAGCTTACTCCCTTTGAATTAAAAGAGATCAATCGTCAGCTTCAGGAGGAAAGGGATCCAGGTCATTTGACCCGATTGATGGAAAATCTCATTGAGATTCTCCTCCACCTCGGAGAAGATATGAACGCCTATGAAAATATGATCTCCTATTTTGAACGAACCATAAGCTCCTTCTTTGAGCAAGGGGAGATTCCGCAGGCCCTATTTGTCTTAAAAAAACTGAACGAAATTCTGGAAACCATGGTATTGAAGGACAAACAGATCTTCGCCATCCGTCGAATCCTTGAAACCTTTTCTGTCCCTCATTCCCCGGAGTTCATCAAAGAAATTATTTTGAAAGCCGGAGAGATTGGCCCAGAGGTGGTTCTCCAATACCTTCAACTTCTCACGAAAAAGGCCATTGGCCCGCTGTGTCATGCTTTAGGAAGGATTGAATCTGGAAGGTGGAGAAAGATCCTCTGTGATCGATTGGTAGACCTCTCTGAGGGGGATATTCAGCCTTTTCTTCCCTTCTTGAAAGAGAATCCTCCTTTTTTGATCTGTCATATTCTTTACATTCTTGGAAGAATCGGGCATCCCTCTACTCCTTCTTATTTAGAAGGTTTGATTTCCCATCCGGACCCCAAGGTGAGAGAGGAGACCCTAAATTTACTTAAGAGATTTGGTGAGAAGGGAAAGGGTTTGATTCAGAAATTTCTTGATGACCCACTCGCAGAGATTCGATCCAAAGCCTCTCTCCTTTTTGCTAAAGTGGCTAAAGAGGAGGCAGTAAAGGTCCTTGGTGAGATTGTGCTTTCTAAAGCATTTTTAAACCGGGATTATGAAGAGAAGATAGCCTTTTTCAAAGCATTGGGGGAGACGGGTTCTCCAGAGGTGATCCCCATGCTGAGGAAAATCGCCGAAAAGAAAAGATGGTTTCAGAAGGAGAAATGGGAAGAGATGCGCCTTTGTGCGACTCATACTCTCCATCTGATGGGGATAGATGACTCGCTAAACAAATCCCGGATGAAACCAAAGATCACCTCTATGGCTCAATCTATTCATTAAAAGGAGATCAGGATGGAGATGGCCCATGTAACTGTTCAAACCCCTAAAAGAGAAACGGTCTCCCGAGGACAATCAGAAAAGGATTGGTTGAGGGGAGGTACTCACCTTCTCACCAAATTCCATGTTCTGATGAGAGTCTCTCAAATCTATGATTCAAAGAATGTGGCCCTTCATCAATTTGCTCAAGAGTGCCTCGAAGCCATTAATACCTTAATCCAGAAGCAAGGGAGCCTCTCCATAAAAATTTTGGGAGAAGATATCTTTCTCAATGACCAGAGGCTGAAATATTCTGTAGAAGGTTTCAATAGCTATAAATATCTCCTCCTCCAGTTGAAAAAAAGGAGAATCGGAGAGGTCCATTTCCTGGAGGTGATTGAAGAGAATACCTTGAGGGAGTTCATCTACCTCCTGATGGCTCTGGAAGAGGGGAAACAGGAGAATGCCGACCATTTAAATGAAAGTTTAAAGAGAAGACAGATTTTTTCTATTGAAGTCCATCCGTTGGAGGAAATAGACGAAGACGGTCAGCTTTTGAAAAAAGAGGATCCCCGTGAGATTGGGAAGAAAGTATTCTTTGAAAGTATCGGAGCCATCAAAGAGGTTTTTACTCAAATTAAGGGAAAGCCCTCTGCCGATGTCCGAAGGTTAAAGCGATTGGTACGGAAGGCCGTTCATCTCGTCATGGAGGATGAGTCGATCCTGCTTGGAATGGCAACCATCAAAAACTATGATGAGTATACCTTCAATCACTCTGTAAACGTAGCCATTTATGCCTTAGCCATTGGAAGACGATTGGGGCTCACTCGAAAGGAATTGAGCGAATTAGGAATCACTGCGATGCTTCATGATATTGGCAAATCCAAAATTCCTATTGAGGTGTTAAATAAACCCGCTCCCTTGAATGAGGAGGAATGGGGAATCATGAAAAAACATCCCCTGATGGGGGTCGAGATTGTCCTCAATCTGAAACAGCTGGGGGAGATCAACCCGAGAATGGTGATCGGGATCTTTGATCATCATCTTAAGAATAACCTCACGGGTTACCCAAAACTATTCAGGAAAAAGCAGGTGAGCCTGTTTGGCCGAATCATTCAGATTGCCGATGCATACGATGCCATGACCACTCCTCGAATCTATAAAAAGAATCCCTTTACTCCTGAGCAAGCCTTAGCTCTTCTGCTAAGGGAACAGGAGGTGCATTATGATCCTATCCTTCTTAAGGTTTTTATTGGGGTCATTGGACTCTATCCGATAGGCTCTCTTGTGCTGTTAGATACAAAGGAGATAGGGATTGTCTACAAGGCCAATCCCGATCCGGAACATCTGGACCGTCCTCAGGTTCTATTAATTGACAAAAGAGGGGAACGAGGAGAACGGGTGACTTTAGTTGATTTGATGGAGAGAGACGGAAAGGGAGGTTACAGACGAAGCGTCATCAAGACCCTGGATCCCATGAAATATCATATTGATATTGCCAAATACTTTCTTATGGCTCGAAAGAATTGATGGAGCAAATCCTTATCATTCAAGATAGCCCTTCCATTAACGCAATGCTAAAGTTCAGGCTTGAAGCAGAGGGGTTTTTTGTTAAAACCGTAGAGACGGGAGAAGAAGGCATCGAGGAGTGCCAAAGGAATCCATATCAGCTCATTTTGTTGGACTACCAACTCCCTGGCATGAGAGGAGATGAAGTCTGTCGGATTTTGAAACAGGAAAATCCCAACCTCCCTATTGTGTTTATATCGGCACAGGATGAAGAGAAGTTGAGTCATCTCACTCGTAAAGCAGGCGGGGATGGTTACATTGGTTTGCCTCTGGATGGAAAGGAGATGGTGGTAAGAATCAAAGGCTTTCTAAAAAAATGGGGAAAGGATTCTTGAACAGAGGGAGAAGGGATATGGAGGAGTTGAAACAAGACGAGAAAGAATCTTTCGAAGCCCTTAAACAGATCCTTTATGATGGGGCCCAGTTATACGAGCATAGAGAGATTCAGGAAGAGAAACGTCTATTTATTATTTTTCGCCTCCTTCAAAACTATTACAGTATCGAAAGTTCAAAAATAAAAGAGATTTTAAAAAGACCCAAGATTACCCCTCTTCCTTTCAGCCCTCCCTTTATTTCAGGGGTCACCCCTTTCAGGGGGAATATTTTATCTGTGACCGATCTAAAGAGAATCCTTGGTCTTGCCCGGGAAGAAGACAGGGAGGGAATGAAGGTCATCGTTGTGGAATCGAGAACGATGGAAACCGGGATCCTGGTCGATGAGGTCATCGATTCTGTAGAGGTATCCGTTAAACAGATTGAACCCCTTCCTGAAGAGATAAAAGGAGTCTTGGAAGGGGTCTGGAGGTGGAGGGACAGATGGGTAGGAATGGTTTGCGTGGAAAACGTCTTAGAGAAAGGGAGGGAGAGAAGAGATGAAGATTCTACCATTCGCAATCTCGAACCAACGGAAGAAATCTTTTGAAGAGTCCGAAAGGTTTTTGGAGCTTATCCAGACCCTGGATGATGGAATCTATGAAGTCGATCTCAAGGGTCATTTTACATACCTTAATGAATCCATGTGTCAACTCCTTGGATATCCAAAAGAAGTATTGATGGGCATGAATGAGCGTCAATATTTGACGCCTGAGAGCGGGAATAAGATCTTACAGATTTATCATCAAGTGCTTCAGACCGGACAGCCTATAAGGAGATCGGAATTTGAGGTTGTTCGAAGGGATGGAAGTAAAGGTTTTGTAGAGATCTCCATCTTTTTAAGGAGTAATGGGTCAGGAATTCCTATCGGATTTCGAGGGGTCGTCCGTGATATTACTGACCGAAAACAGATGGAGCAAGCGCTCGAAGAGTCCGAAAAGGAGTATCGGACCCTCTTCAATGAGTCCAAAGAACCCCTCTTCATCACCACAACCGATGGAAGATTTGTAGATTTAAATGAGGCCATGGTCGAGCTTTTTGGTTTCGGAAGCAAAGAAGAACTCATGAAGACCAAAGTGATCGATACCTATTATTATCCCGAGGACCGAAAGAGATTTCAAGACCTCATGGCCAAACAAAATTACGTGAAGGATATGGAGATCGAATTAAAAAAGAAAGATGGCCGTAAGATCTATGCCCTGTTAACCGTCAATACCAGAAGGAATCGAGAAGGAGAGATTATTGGCTACAAGGGGACCATCAAAGATATCACTGAACGGAAGCTGGCCGAAGAGGCCCTGCGTCAAAGCGAAGAGAAATATCGGAGCATCCTTGAGAGTATTGAAGAGGGATATTATGAAACGGATCTCTCAGGAAACTTCACCTTTGTCAACGAGTCCATGTGCCGGATTCATGGATATACCAAAGAGGAGATGCTCCGAATGAATGATCGGCAGTTTTTAGATAAGGAGAATGCTCGTAGGGTTTTTGAAGCCTTTCATCACGTCTTTACCGGAAAGATTTCTCGAGGGGTTTGTGATTACGAGATCATCCGAAGGGATGGAACTCGAAGAGTGATAGAGGTATCAATTTCTTTAAGAAAGGATCCATCAGGAGAACCGATTGGTTTTAGAGGAATTGTTCGAGACATTTCCGATCTTAAAAAAGCCTATGAAGAGATGAAACGAATGGTCGAACACCTTCGGAATGCCTGTTTCCAAATCAGCACTTCCTCTGCCCAGATTCGAACTGCCTCTGAAGCCCAGGCGACAGGGGCAGCGGAACAGTCTACAGGAATCAGTGAGGTGACGACCACGATTGAGGAACTAAGCGCCACGGCGGCCCATATTGCCAAAAATGCTGAAAATGTCGCTCGCTTGGCTGGAGAGACCTTAGCAGGGATGAAAGAAATGGATCAAAAGGTGAACGACACTGGAAGAAAAATCCTTTCTCTCGGAGAAAAGTCCCAATCCATTGGAAACATCACGAAGCTCATCGATGAGATTGCAGATCAGACCAATCTCCTTGCTCTCAATGCGGCCATCGAAGCCGCTCGAGCGGGAGAGGTAGGAAGGGGGTTTGCCGTCGTTGCCCAAGAGGTGAGGAAACTAGCCGAACGATCTTCTGAGGCGACTGAAGAGATCCGTCAGATCATTCAAGAGATCCAAGGGGAAACGAACGCTTCCATTATGAGCATGGAAGGGACCACAAAATGGGTCAAAAAGGGATTGGAGATGATGGAAGAGACTGCAAAGTCTGCCAAGGAGATTTCAATTGCTACCCAACAACAGAGGATTGCATCTGAACAGGTCGTTCAGGCGATGAGAGAAATCGATTCCGTAACTAAACAATTCGTCTCCTCTACTCGTCAGATGGCAGAATCCGCTTTTCAACTCAACCAGTTATCCGAGGAATTAAAGAAGGCCATTTCAGAAGCCCCCTCAACAGAAAAGGAATCCTGATAAGGAAGCCAAAATATGGCGGAGCTCAAAGATCTCATTACTGTCTTTAAGATTGAGAGTGAGGAACGCCTTACAACGCTCGAACATGGGCTGATTGAATTAGAGAAGAGGTCAGAGGATAAGGAACTTCTTAGAAAGCTCAATCGAGAGGCCCATACCCTCAAAGGGGCAGCCCGAGTTTTTGGGTTTACTGAGATCCAAGATTTGGCCCATCGAATGGAGGATGTTTTTGAAGCTATTTTGTCTGGAAAGATTGCCTTTGATTCTTATTGTATGGAACGGATGCTTAAAGGGATTGATACTCTTCGAATGCTTTTGGAGGGGAATCTTCTCGGAGAGGGCTCGAGATCGGACATTGTAGAAGTCATGGAGGAATTACAATCTGTCCTTTCAAAAAGGGAGGGGGAGAAAGAAGAGAACAGACCCATTCGGGAGGGCCTTCTCCCTTCTCAAGGAGAACGTTCATCCTCTTCAGACCCAGAGGGGGGTTACCTGAAGGTCTCTTTAAGCAGGGTGGATAGGATTCTTTATTTAACCGGAGAGATCCTCATCCAAAGGATGAACGCTCGAGCTCGAATCTCACAGGCAAGGAGAATTTTAAGATGGATCAAACAGATTCGGAGGAGTTTTTTAAATTTTAAAGAGCTGATGAGAGAAGATAGTGCTGCCTCAATCCGGGAGTGGATGAAATTATTCAGCCAATGGGAAGTCCAATTGGAAAGGCTGAAAGAGGAATATCAGAGGTTTTACGATCAAATTTCCTCTGAGGCCTTTCACCTCGATCCCGTTATCGATCAATTACAAATCAAGGCAAGAGAACTTAAGATGATTCCCCTTTCTACGATCTTTGAAAGTTTCCCGCGGATGGTTCGAGATCTCGCATCCCAAAAGAGGAAAGAGGTTCAGCTGATCCTTTCGGGTGGAGAGATCGAATTGGATAAGAAAGTCATTGAGAGGATCAAAAGTTCATTGATTCATCTTTTGCGCAATGCCATCGATCATGGAATTGAGGAGCCCGAAAAAAGAGTGTCCTTGGGAAAACCAAGACAGGGAACCCTGAAGGTTTCGGCTGTAAATGAGGGGGATCGGGTGATCCTCTCCCTCGAAGATGATGGAAAGGGGATCGATTTAGAAGAGGTCAAAGAGAATGTTTTGAGAAAAGGACTTCTCAGGGAAGAAGAGCTTTTGAGGATGACCGAAAGAGAGGTGTTGGACCTTGTTTTTCTCCCGGGTTACTCCTCCAGTCCAGTCGTAACCGAACTCTCAGGAAGGGGAATGGGCCTTGACATTGTCATGCAAGAGATTACTCAATTGAGCGGTCGTGTCTCCTTAGAGACCCAGAAAGGTCGAGGAACTCGATTCACCCTTTCTTTACCTCTTTCGATCGCTATTCTTAGAGCCCTTCTCATCGGAGTCGGGGAGATGCGTTTCTTTCTCCCCCTCACGTCTGTGACGAAAGTTCTTCGGACCGGACGAGAGGCCATCTCTACCATTGATGGAAAGATGTCGATTTCTTTCGAAGATCGTCTCATCCCCCTTATAGATTTGAGGAGAGTATTGGGAATGAAGGGGGTTCATGAGGCATCCGAAATGAAGGGGGAAATGTTTTGGGTGGTAGTGGTCACTAACTTTAAGAGGCAAATAGGCCTTATCGTGGATGAAGTTCTGGGAGACGAGGAGGTTTTTCTGAAGAGCTTGGGGAAGCATTTGGGAAAGGTAAAATTGGTCAGCGGAGCGGTCATCAGGTTAGACGGAGAGGTGGTGTTGGTCCTGGATGTGGAAGACCTCCTGAACTATCGATCCTATTCTGTGGCACCCACAGGAAGAGAAGTTTCTACCCTTCGATCGGTTCAAAAGAAAGCAAGAATTCTGGTGGTTGAGGATGCCTTCTCTACCCGAGAACTTGAGAGGAGTATCCTTGAACATCATGGATATCTCGTCGATACCGCTGTGGATGGGTTAGATGCTTTGAATCAGGTCAGCCGAAATTCCTATGACTTGATCCTCAGTGATATTGATATGCCAAGAATGGATGGATTTGAACTCTGCCAGACCCTGAGGAAGAGTGAGGCCTATAAAGATATTCCTTTTGTCATGTTAACCTCTTTTCAACGAGAAGAAGATAGAAGAAAAGGGATGGAGGTTGGAGCTTCTGCTTATTTGGTGAAAGGGCTCTTTGATCAGACCCATTTACTGGAAACGATCGACCGGCTCATAGGTTAAGATGAATTCTCTTGAGCAAAAGATCATTCGCGTGTTTGTGGTGGAAGATTCTCCTTTGATGTGTAAAATCCTGGTGACCCTTCTGAACCATGACCCCCAAATTTTGGTCGTCGGGGTTGCAATGGATGGGAAAGAGGCATTAGATCTTCTCCCCCATCTTAAACCCGATATTATGACTTTGGATATGGATTTACCTGTTCTCGATGGATTAGAAGTGACCCGACAGGTGATGAGCTACCATCCAACCCCTATTCTCATCGTCTCCTCTTCGGTCTTTAAGACAGGGATGGAGAAGGTATTTCGAGCGATTTCCTTTGGAGCTCTGGACGTATTGGATAAAAGTGATCTGATTCCAAAAGGAGAGGGGAAATCAGGGGAGGAACTCATTGAGAAGATCAAACATTTGACTCGAGCAAAACTTTTGAATCGAAATCTTCTCAGAGTTCGGGAAGAAAAAGGAGGAGTCGAAATTAAAAGACCGAAAAGCGGATTTTCTCAACGAATTGTGGCAATGGTGGCTTCAACTGGAGGACCTCAAGCCTTAATAAAAATCCTTAGATCTTTGCCGGAGGAGTTTCCTTGTGGGATTCTGATTGTCCAGCATATGGCCAGTGGTTTCCTTACAGGGATGGTGGATTGGCTTAACAAAGAATGTAGGATCAAAATCAAGATTGGAGAGGATCAGGAGATTATTCGACCCGGGGTCGCCTATATTGCCCCTGACCATTTTCAGATGAGGGTGGTAGAAGGAGGAAGGATAAGCCTCTCTGATGAACCTCCAACGAATGGGCACAAGCCTTCGGGGGATGTATTGCTTGAATCTGTAGCCAGAGTCTATGGGAAAGGAAGTATCGGGGTGATCTTAACCGGAATGGGGAAGGACGGAGCTATGGGGATGAGGATGATCAAACAGTTTCGTGGGAAGACGATTGCCCAGGATGAGAAGAGTTGCGTGGTATTCGGGATGCCCCATGCCGCCATTGAAACAGGAGCGGTGGATCGGATTCTTCCTCTGGAGAAAATTGCAGATGAACTCCTCTGCCTGGTTCACTCATAAGGAATAAAGGAAAGAGATGGATTATCCAGAAGCAAAAGGGTTTCATTTCGAGAAGGAAAGAGAAAGGAAATTTTTAGTCTTCCGAGTTTCAGGAGAGGAGTATGCGATGGATCTCTCCTATGTTCGTGAAGTGATAAAGGTTCAAGAGATCAAATCGATCCCTCAGAGCTCAGAATTTATCGAGGGGGTGACTTCTCTCAGAGGTCATCTCATTGCCCTCATGAATTTAACGAAAAGACTCCATTTAGGGGAGTCTAAAGTTCCCGAACGAAAGGTGATCATCTGTCAGATTCGGAGAAAAGTCCTTGGATTTCTTGTAGAGGAATTTGGAGAGATCCTCTCCATCCCTCATGAGAGGATCACACCGGTCCCAGAGGTCATCTTTAAACGAGAAGGGAACGAACTGATTTCAGAAATCGCTCAGATCGATGGCCGAATAATACCTTTAATTAATTTAGAAAGGATTCTTACTTAAAGGGAGGATCGCTCCGCGAGGTTGGAAATGGAGATAAATCAGCCGTTTCCTCTATCCCAAGAAGAGATTCGCCTCTTTCAAAATTTATTCTTAGAGACCTGCGGGATTCGGTTGGATCAGGAACGAAACCCATCCTTGTGGTCTGCATTCTCAACGCGATTGCAGAAGAGGGGATTTCACTCCTATCAGGAATATTATCATTTTATTAAATACCATCCAGAAGGCCGTTTTGAGTTCCGAGAACTGATCGATCTCATCACGGTAAGGGAGACCCATTTCTTTAGAAATAAGGCCCATTTTGATCTCCTGTTTGAATCTGTCTTCCCTGAGATCATTCGGAAGAAAGAGAAGAATCGTGAAAGAAGGATTCGTTGTTGGTCTGCCGGCTGTTCCACAGGGGATGAAGCCTATAGCATCGCGATGGTGCTCAGGGAAATTCTACCCTCTCCTTCGAACTGGCATATTTCCATTTTAGGGACGGATATCAATCGAACTGGATTAGCGGTGGCCAGAAGAGGGGTTTATCCGGAGAACCATTTAACCTATTTGCCTCTCCATTACCTAAAAAAATATTTTAAAAGTGAACGTTCCGGGTATATCCTGGCCCCCGAGATAAGAGAGATGGTTCAATTTATGGACCATAATCTCTCAAGAGATCCTTTTACAGATGATCGGATGCAGGATCTTGATCTTCTCTTCTGTCGTAACGTCTTAATTTATCTGGAGGAGCAGAGTGTGAAGAGGATCCTCGAAGGGTTTTATCATTGTCTTCTTCCCGGGGGATATCTTTTCCTCGGCCACGCAGAAATTCTCTGGCAGATGAATCACCGGTTTGAGACGGTTGTCTTTCCTCAGACCTTCGTCTATCGAAAAAGAGTCTTAAGCGGACCCATCCAGAGTCTTTCCCCCGAAAGAGAAAGGTTCTCCGAAGCGAATGATCCATCTCCCCTCCCTATCATTCGGTCTACTCTCTCTCTCGCCACTCAATTGGCCAATGAAGGAAAATACGGGGAGGCCACGGATCTTCTAAAAAAATTAATTGTGGAGGATCCATTGGCTATCGAGGCTCATTATCTTTTAGGGATTTTATCCCTGAACTCTAATCGTCTGGATGAGGCTGAGGATCAATTTCAAAGAGTCCTTTATCTCCACCCCCATGCGGTATTGGCCCATTTCCATCTTGGGACACTCTACCTTCGAAAAGGAAAGAAGAGAGAGGCCTCTCGATTTTTGAAAAATGCAATCCAGATTTTAGAAAAGAAACCCAAGGAAGAGAAAGTGGAGTTTTGTGAAGAAATCACCGCAGGGTTTCTTCTAAGGATTTGCCAGGAGCTTTTGCTCAAGAGTTCAAAGGGAGGTTTTTCAGCATGAGAGAAGAGGAAAAGATAGAGACCTACCTTTCTTCCGTAAGACATGATCTCAGGAATGAAATCATGATCATCCGGGAAGGAGCGAGCATTATCCTGGATCAATTGGTTGGGTCGAATTGTGAGAATTGCTTTGCCTTATTGAGGCATGCCATGAAATCCATAGATCAGTTGAATAGACTAATAGGAGAAAGACTTACTTCGTCCCAATTTCTGCAGATCGTAAAACCTTCTAATTCCATCCCTGAGGATGAACTGAGAAGGTTGAAAGAGAAACTTATGGAGAAGGAAGAAGAACTTCAATCGATTAAAGAAGAGCTTTTGAAGAAAGAGGAGGAACAGAGGGCAAAGGTAAAAGAACTTTTCTCCGGTGAGAATGGATTTAGGATAGGTGAGGAATTTCGAGGATATGAATTGGAATTTCTTACTTATGAACTTTTAGGGATGATCTCCCATATTGTTCGGACGCCTCTGGCCATCATTAAAGAAAGTCTTTCTCTGGTCTTAGATGAGATTCCCGGTAAACTGAATGAAAAACAGAAAGAGATCCTCTCGAACGGGAAGAAGAGCGTGGACAC
>JBDOIB010000370.1:0-7952 GCA_041082155.1 Thermodesulfobacteriota bacterium
TAGCCGATGCCCAAGATTCAGATTAAACCATTGTTTAAGTTTTTTAAAGGAAAGGTGTTGGACCAATCCGTAGATCTTGTGAGGAAGATCGTTCTGATAAAGATGGTACCCGATAAAAGATACCATCCAGTATGTCATCGATGTGAGAGGAAGGTCAAGGAGATCCATTCCTACCATCAGCGAACGATCCGGGATCTTAATCTCTTGGATGTCTCTTGGATGCCCGAACCTTTATCACCATCTCCTACCGAACCCTCCGATGTCCCTCCTTTGGGGATGTGGTCGAGAAGATGGAGATGGTGGATCTTTACCAAAGGGTCACCCGGAGACTGGCTCACTATATCCTTGAGCTTTGTCAGTTTATGATCATCCGGGAAGTAGTCAGGCATCTGGGACTGGATTGGAAGACGATCAAGGAGGTTCATAAGACCTTCCTTAAGAGAGATTTTCTTACCTCCTCCACTTCCTTCAAATATCACCCAAACCCTTCATACTCCAAAAATCAAACTCTTTTCCCTTTAATCCTTGTCTCTGATATAAACGCACCCCTTGATTTACGGAATTCCTGAAATAAATAACGTCGTAAGGCGATCAGATTAAAATTATGCTAAATTTAATGAGAGGTGTAGGATGCGATATATGGAGGCGATTTCATTATCAGAATGGGTAGATTTTTCAATTTCTCCTGCCTATGCAGAGAGGTATCCAGGGGTATCTTTTGGTTTGACATTGGTTTCGGACTGTAAGCCTCTGGAAGACAGTGCTGGGTTTGAACACTACAGGCGAAAACTGCTTCGGAGGATGAGGAGGCGGGAGACGCTTGCTGGGATTTCTCATCGGATTGGTATTTATGATCGATTTTTCCAGAGCTTCGGTTATTCCTGTCCACTTCCTGAGCATCTTAGAAGAACGCTCAATAGTGGGTTTCCGAGGTATAATCTAATTATTGATGCCCACTTCATGGCCGAGATGTGCGCAGGGATCCTAGTGGCGGTGACTGATTATGATCGGATTGAAGGAAGACTTTTGCTTGACGTGGCTCATGAAGGAGAGATGGGTATGGGTATGGGGGGCCGCAGATTCGTAACGAAAGAGGGGGAGATTGTGCTCAGGGATGATAGGAAATTATCTGTGTTTTATGTCAGGGGGCGGATGAGAAAACAAAGGTGAGGGAAGAGACTCGGAATGTTCTTTTTTATTCCTATGCTGTTCCTGGCATTGAGGGGATTTACCTCGAGGAGGGACTGAGGATTGCCGCACAAACCCTGGTTCAGTTTGGTAGAGGTATCCTTAGAGGATTAGATGTGTTCGTTCTTTAAGATATTCGGAGCCATTAATCTGTTCATAAAATTTTTTCGATCTAATTTGAATAGGTATCTCAAAGCTTATTACATGGACCGGGATATTTGATTTATCCTCTATTACATTTTTGAACAGAAAGGTCATTTTTTATAGTGCCCCATTTTCCTCCCAATTGACCAATTGTAGATAAAATAATAATAAATCCCGCGATAATCAGCAATTTAGTTTCAATTTTCCACATTTAATCCCTTTTGGCACGTATCTTGCTCTGAAAAAATCAGAAATAATCAAAAAAGATTTATCAAATAAGATTAAACTCCAAAAAATGGCTGCTATGGATAGTCTCGGTCATGATGAGGTCTTAACCACGACAGAGGCCATCAGGTATCTTAAGATTTCGAGGCCCACTTATTTTAAGTGTATTCGGCTCGGGAAGATCAATGCTACGAAGGTGGGCAATGGCTGGAGGGTCTTGCGATCCGAGTTGAATCGATTCCTGAGAAGTGGTGGAGGGAGAACGATAGAGTGAGGTCTCGGTTTTTTTATGGTCTTCGTTTTCGTTTGACTCTTCTGATTCTTTTTGTTCTGGTTCCTTCCCTGGGGATTGTTCTTTATTCGGGTCTTGAACAGAGGAGGTTTCTTTCTGAGAAGGCCAGGCAGGAGGCCTTAATCCTTGCCCGTCATGCCTCTGAGAGACAGAAGCAGCTGGTTCAAAGTGCCCATCAACTTCTCATCGTTCTTTCTCAACTTCCTGAGGTCCGTGAGGGAAACTCCCGGGCCAGTTCCCGTCTTTTTGCTCAACTTCTCAGGGAGCATCCTTATTACTTCAATATCGGGATATCGGGACCTGATGGATATGTATGGGTGAGTGGTCTTCCGTTTAATAAACCGGTTTATGTAGGGGATCGTGCTTATTTCAGGAATGCGATAAGGAATCGTAAGTTTACGATCGGTGAATATCAGGTAGGGCGTATAACAGGAAAACCTTCTATTAATTTAGGTTATCCTATTTTAAGTGATGGTAAGGTAATAGGAGTGATCTTTGTTGCTCTGGATTTGAACTGGCTTGCTCGACTTACTTCAGAAGCCCGATTACCTCCGGGTTCGGTGGTGACTCTGATTGACAGCAATGGGACGATTTTAGCGAGGTATCCTGAGGGGGAGAAATGGGTAGGCCAACAAACTCCTGAGATCTCTTTTTGGAAAGGTTCATTTTCTGAGGACGCAACCTTAGAGATTACGGGTATTGATGGAGTGAGGAGGCTTTACGCGCTTACTTCTTTTGGATGTGAAGAGAGTCGTTCGGACAAAATATTTTTGAGTGTGGGGATTCCTAAGGAGGCAATCTTTTCAGAGGTGGATCGGGTATTGAAGCGGAGTCTTCTCTTTCTCTCCCTATTAGGGGTGGTTTTTCTTCTTTCTGTGGGATTAGGAGGGGATCTTATCCTTTTAAGGAAGCTTAGCCCGGTGCTGGAGGCAGCAAAAAGGTTGGGAGAAGGTGATCTTTCAGCTCGAACTGGACTGCCTTCTGGAAGTGGGGAGCTCGGTCAGCTTGCCCGGACATTTGATCAGATGGCTCAATCTCTGGAGAGGCGTGAGCAGGAGCGGAGGGCTGAGGCCGAGAGGCTTCGGGAGAGTGAGGCGAGATATATGGAGCTTGCCGATCTTCTTCCAGGAGTTGTCTTTGAGGCGGATGAGAAAGGTAACATTACTTTTACCAATCGGTGGGCTTTTGATCGTATGGGCTACAGTGAGGGGGATCTTCTGGTGGGTTTAAATGTAGGAGATGTAGTTTCGCCCGATGAGACGGAGAAGGCCAAGGAGGCGTTTTTAAAGGCCCTTTCCTCAGAAAAAATGAGGGACGAATTCACTCTGAAATGTAAGGATGGGTCCACTTTTCCTGCTATTGTTCAGGTTTCTCCTATTTTCAGGGATGGAAAGGCGGTGGGGCTCAGGGGTGTGGCTGTGGAGATTTCTGATCGAAAGCAAGCAGAGGAGGCCTTGCAGAAGGCCTTTTCTGAACTTTCGGCGATCTATGAGAATGTTCCCATTCTGATGGTTCTTCTGGATCAGGAGAGGAGGGTTAAGAAGGTAAACAACGCAGTGATCCGATTTACGGGCCGCTCGGTTGAGCAGATGGAGGGACTCAGAGGTGGGGAGGCACTTCGCTGCCTCCATTCCCTGGATGATCCTCGAGGATGCGGGTTTGGACCCTATTGTAGGGGGTGTGTGATCCGAGAGGTTGTCCTTGATACATTTAAAAATAACAGGAGTCACTACGGGATTGAGGCCTCTCTTCCACTCCTCATGAATGGGAAAGAGGAGGAAAGGTGGTTTCTTTTAAATACCAATCCTGTTGTGATCGGAGATCAGGTTCATGTGCTTGCATGTTTGCAGGATATTACCCGGTTAAAGACCGTAGAGATGGAGCTGAGGGAGAATGTGGAGGCTCTAAGGACTTTTATTAATGCAAATCCGGAGACTTCTCTTCTGTTGGATAAGGATGGAGTGATTTTATTAGCCAACGAGACTCTTTGCAGGAGATTGGGAAGGCCTTTGGAGAAAGTCATCGGTTCTTCGCTTTATGATCTGCTTCCCGAAGATGTGGCCAGAAGGAGGAAAGAGAGGATCGATGAAGTTTTCAGGACTGGAAAAGCTCTTCGGTTTGAGGATCGGAGGGAAGGAAGGGATTATGAAACCTTTGTTTATCCTATCTTTGATTCCGAGGGGAGGGTGCAGAGGGTTTCAATCCTCGGGATTGATGTCACTGAGCGGAGACAGATGCAGGAGAGCCTCAAACGAAGTGAGGAGCGTTTCAGGGAACTCTTCAACGAAGCCCCTGTGGGCTATCATGAGTATGATATGGAGGGCCGAATTACGGAGGTCAATCAGAGAGAGCTTGAGATGCTCGGTTACAGCAGGGAGGAGATGGTCGGCCGTCCGGTGTGGGAGTTTGTGGTGGAAGAGGTCTCTCGGGAGGCTGTCAGGGCAAAACTCTCAGGATCTCTCCCCACAGGCATTCCTTTCGAACGGACTTACAGAAAAAAAGATGGGACATTGATTTCGGTGCTGATTACGGATCGAGTTTTACGGGATGAAAGGGGAAGGGTCATTGGGATTCGTTCTGCTCATCAGGACATCACGAGACTCAAAGAGATGGAGAAGGAGAAAGAGGCGCTTGAGGAGCAGCTCCGTCAATCTCAAAAGATGGAGGCAATCGGAAGGCTTGCCGGAGGGATTGCGCATGATTTTAATAATCTCCTTACGGTGATCAAGGGGTATGCTCAGCTTTCCCTTCTTGGGTTGAAAGGAGGGGATTCCCTGAGAGGCAATCTTGAGGAGATTGAGAGGGCATCGGAGCGGGCCTCAAGCCTCACCCGTCAGCTTCTGGCCTTCAGCCGAAGGCAGGTGATGGAGATGAAGGTTCTGGATCTCAATCTTATCCTCCGGGATCTGGAGAAGATGCTTCGGCGGATCATCGGGGAGGATATCGAGCTTACCACCCATCTCTCGGAGGATCTCTGGAGGGTCAGAACCGACCCAGGGCAGATCGAGCAGGTGATTTTGAACCTTGTGGTCAATGCCCGGGATGCGATGCCCGGAGGGGGAAGGCTTACGATTGAGACGTCAAATGTGAAACTGGATGAAGCCTATGCGAGGGCTCATATTGCGGTAAAGCCCGGGGATTATGTGATGCTTTCGGTCAGTGATACGGGATGTGGAATGACCCCTGAGGTGAGGGAGAGGATCTTTGAGCCTTTTTTTACTACAAAGGAGAGGGGGAAGGGAACGGGACTGGGACTCTCTGTGGTTTACGGGATTGTGAAGCAGAGCGGCGGAAATATCTGGGTTTACAGTGAGCCGAATCAGGGGACGACGTTCAAGATCTATCTTCCTGCGGTGAAGGACGAAGAGGAGGAGTTTCGAAGAGTAGAGGTTTCAGGAGAGGTTCCCCGGGGAAGTGAAGGGGTGCTTGTGGTCGAGGATGATGACTCAGTGAGGGAGCTTGCAGTTCGGTTCTTGGAGAAACAGGGATACCACCCATTTGAGGCCAGGCAGGGAGAAGAGGCCCTGGAGATCTTTAAGACTCACAGGGACTCCATTCGTTTAATTCTTGTGGATGTGGTGATGTCGAAAGAGAGTGGGCCGGAGTTGATTAAAAGACTAAAGGAGACCTCACAGGATTTTAAAGTCCTCTATATGTCCGGCTATACGGATAATGCCATTGTTCATCATGGGGTTCTGTATAAGGGAGTGGAGTTTATTCAGAAGCCCTTCAGTTTTGAGGGCCTTTTGAGGAAGGTGAGAGAGGTTCTGGATAAGGAAGCTTAAAAGATGGAATTTGAGGATTCGGGAAGATACAAACAGGTTGTTCTTCGCCTGAGGTGGCTGACCGTCATCATTACCTCCTATCTCATCCTTTTTGGTCGGGCAATAGGGAGTCCCGGATTTTTTCCTTCTCTGGTCATTTTTTTCTATCTCCTCTCCAATGTCTGTGCCTATTTTATCCCTGCGTCTTATTTTTTGAAGATCTGGTTCTTCTATATTCTTCTCCTTTTTGATACCTCGATGGTCTCTCTGGGGATTTATATCACCTCTCAATTCGATACGGATTTTTATCTGGTCTACTTTCTGATCATTCTTCTGGCCTCTGTGGCGCGAAGCCTTAGGCTGCTGATGGTCAATGCCATGGTGATCTGTGGGGTCTATGGGTGGTTCCTCTGGACAAAGGGATGGCATTCGAGGCCTCTGGAGGAGGGGATTCTCTTAAGGGTCCCTTTCATTTTTATTATGAATCTCTTCTATGGGTTTCTCATTCAGGGTTATGAGAGCCGGACTAAGAAGATCAAAGGGGAGTTGAGGCAGGTTGAGCAGGAGGCCCAGAGGTATCGGCAGATTGTGGAGAGTGCTCATGATGCGGTGGTGATCCTGGATGAAGCGAACAGGATAAGGTTCTTCAATCGACGTTTTCTTGACCTTACGCAGTACGGGCCGGAGGAGTTAAGAGGTGAGAATTTTGGCAGGATCGGAGAGGTGGAAAAAATCATCGACCAGGTTCTAAACTCTGATAATGGGATCCAGGTAAGGGAAATGGAGATCTTTCAGAAGACCGGGGAGAAGAGGAGGGTGGAAGTGAGTGCTTCTAAAATCCCTCTTTCTCCGGAGCGAGAGGATACGATTATTTATCTTAAGGATATTACGGAACGAAAGAGGCTTGAGGAGAGTTTTATTCAGTCCGAGAAGATGAGGGCCCTGGGAGAGATGGCGGCCGGGGTGGCTCATCATCTCAATAATGTCTTGAGTGTGATTCTTGGAAGGGCCCAACTTCTGCAGCTCCTTTTAAAGAAAGAAGAAAAAGAGTCTCTCATCCCGGAATTGGTTGAGAAGGAGTTGAGGGTGATAGAGGAGGCATCGAAAGAGGGCTCCCGGACGATCAAGAAGATTCAGGAGTTCTCCCGGCCCAGAACCAGGAGCCCCTCTTTTATCCTTATCAATATGAATGAGCTTCTGAGGGAGGCCATTGAGCTTGCGAGAACCCGGATCAAAGATGAGTCCGAGGAGAAGGGGATTGCGATTGAGGTTCGAATCGAAGAAGAAGATGGATGCTGGGTTCTTGGAGACCCTGAAGAGCTCGAGGAGGTGATTTTGAACCTCCTCTTCAATTCCATCGATGCGATGCCTGGGGGAGGAGTGATTACAATCAAAACCCTAAAAAAGGGGAATTGTGTTTCAGTTGAGATAAATGACAGTGGAATAGGGATTCCTTCTTCCATCCGTCACCGAATCTTTGACCCTTTCTTTACGACGAAAGGGGTGAAAAGATCGGGTTTGGGGCTCAGTGTCTCTTACGGGATCATTCGAAGACATGGGGGAGAGATTGAGGTGGAGAGCGAGGAAGGTGTGGGAACAACATTTATCATTAAACTCCCTCCTGCAAAGGTCGAGGAATTACCACTCGAGGAGGGGAAGAAAGCCGAAGGGGGAGGGGCTTTAGATGAATATCCTTGTGATTGACGATGATGATCGAGTGAGGAGCCTTCTTCGGGACATTCTTCGAATGGGAGGTCATCAGGTGATCGAGGCCCAAGATGGGGAGCTGGGGATTCAATATTTGGAGAAAAAAATCCCCGTAGATCTGGTTTTAACAGATTTAGGAATGCCTCTAAGGAATGGGTGGGAGGTGGCACGATGGATCAAGATGAGGAGCCCTGAGCTTCCTGTGGTCTTAATTACGGGCTGGGGAGAGAGTTTAGATGAGGAGAAGGTGAAGGAGGCGGGAGTGGACCTGATCATCTCGAAGCCTTTTGAGGTCCAGGAAATTCTCAATACAGTCGATCTTTTGGCAAAGGTGGTTAAGAGAGCCCTTTCATAAAGCATAAATTGGCACTCATAGGACAATATGTCTGATCCTTATTTCTTCTTTTAGCCACATCTTTATAAAATCCTCTTTAATTTTAGAAAGATAGGAACCTTCCTCAGTTGGCATTGGACTTGCTGATTATATATTGAAAAATAAATGATCACCGATAAAGCCAAACCACGAGCAATCGTGGGACGGAAAGCCACGGGTCCTGCCTTCGGCAGGATAGCCGGGTTGCCGAAGTGATGAGGAAATAGTTTCTTTTCTCAGAGCCCGTGGTATAAAATAT
>JBDOIB010000386.1:0-20068 GCA_041082155.1 Thermodesulfobacteriota bacterium
CCTCTTCAGCAAAATCTTGGGGCTCTGTGACCTTTCCTACAAGATGGACAAAAATCCATAAAAAGAGAGGACCCCAGAGGAGAGAGGAATCCGTCAGCCTTTGATTCAAAAACTGAGCGACTTCTTTGATTTTTATAGGTTGAAGAATAGAGATACGGCTGGTAATCACAGGCAAAAAAAGAGCGGCTTCCAATTCTTTTCTGACCTGCCGGGCCACCACAGATTCGTCCCCCTTCCCCTGGCGGATCTGTTTTACCTCCTTCAAGACACGGATCATCTTCTCCTCAATTTCAGAAAGAAGAGTTTCTTCCAGAGATTCTCCCAATCTTTTGATCGAAGCTCCCATTAATCGAAGAAGCTTCTCCCCACGGACCAATTCTCGGAAGGCCCGATGAAGGGGTTGAATCAGAATCTCTTTCAAGGCCTCCTCAAGACTGGGCACTCCTCTTCCATTTAAGAAATCATGAAGATGGGAATAATGACCCCATTCATTGTCTCGAACCTCTCGAAGATTCAGAAAGACATGATACTGATAAGCTCCTAATTCAACATACAGCCCTTTTTCATGAAGCTCTTTGCTCCTTTGAATATACTCAAGCCCACTCACATGATCCTGAAAAATCAGGAAGTACTCCTCCTCCCGGTGAAGCCCCAGGGCTTCACCCAGTTCCCTCTGGATGAGTTTCCGTTCTCCTCCTTCCTCGGCGCAATAAGCGACAGAGGTTCGAATCCACCCGCAGGCCCGCTCAAACTTATTGTGGTAAAGAACGAGGGCCCTCTCATCTCCCGAACGATTAGAATAAGCAAAGACATTTTCGTTTACTTTCCCTTCCGAAGTAAAAAAGTCATAGAGCAAAAAGTCCTTCACCTCGGCAAAGAGGTGGCGACGCCTGAGTAAGGGAAAGATTTCCCGACAGTGGCGCTCGATCAGAGACCGATCGGGTTGTTCTTCCCATTTGGCATATCGATACTCCATCCCATACTTTTCCTGAAACCCTTCGATCTGCCCGTGGGCAAACATCGGCAGTCCAGGTAAGGTGACCATCATCGTACAGACCCCAAAGTACTTATCTTCCTTTCCAAACTGAGAGATCGCTGTTTCTTCATCGGGATTACTCATAAAATTCACAAATCGCTTAAGGATTTCGGGATTAAACTCCAGGGTGTTCTTCATTACGGATCGATACTTTGCATTCTCCTCATCTTTCAACATATTCATGAAGGCACTATTATAGACGCGGTGCATTCCAAGGGTTCGAACAAAATATCCCTCCAGGAGCCAGAAGGCTTCGGCTAAGAGAAGGGTATCCGGAGCTTCTTGGGCGATCCGATCCACCACTTCACGCCAAAACTCATTGGGCATATAATGATTAAACTCCTCCTTCGTCATTCCATATTCCGATCGTGAAGGGATGGCTCCGCCTGTTCCCGGCTCGGGGAACCAGAGCCGCTGATAATGTCGCTTGGTCAGGGTCATGGCTGCATCGAAACGAATAATCGGAAATTTCTTGGCCACATGGAGGATCGTCTGAATGACCGCCTCTCGAACCTCGGGCTTTAAGAAATTGAGTTGGGCAGTATCGTTCCATGGCATTCGAGTGCCATCATTCCCATGATAAATGTACCGAACTTCTCCACTCCTTCGGTCCACTCTTTTAAAGACCACGGCAGCATCCGTCTGGTCATAATAGTGATCTTCGAGATAGATTCCCACCTCTCCGTGCCATGAGAGGTCTGGGCCTGAAAATCGATAGGAGGGAAAAGGACTTTCTTCCAGAGAGAGGAAACGATCCGGGTACTCGATCACCCATCTTGAGTCTATCCCCATATGGTTTGGCACCATATCGCTTGCCAGACGAATTCCATATCTCCAGGCCCGTTGTTTTAAATCCTGAAAGGCCTCTTCTCCCCCTAAATCACCGGCGATCTGATAGTCGAAAATGGAGTAGGCCGAAGCCACAACATCAGGGCTTCCCAGAAGTTCCTTAATCTTCTTTGAGGCCAAACTCCTTTCCCAAAGGCCAATCAACCAAAGGCCGGTAAATCCCCACCTGGATAAAAGTTCCAGCTCTTCATCTGGAATCTGATCGAGTCGGTAGATGGATCGCTGATACTTTCTTGAAAGTTGATGGAGCCAGACATAAACATTCTTAGCCAGCAGAACCAGCTTGGGCATCCATTCCCGATCAGGACTGAAGCGTTCAGGCTCTGCCTCGAGTCCGGCAAACTCATACACCTCTACTGGTGGCCGAGTCCATATAGCCGTTTTTCGGACCCGGGCCATCTCTTCCTCCTTTAAAAGATCAAGACCCCTGAGAAGAAGAAAAAGGTATCGTCCCAGAAGATATCCCCATCTTTCTTTGATGTATTCCAATTGTCCGGATAGGGAATCGGGGAAGGCCTTGGCGGGGCTTTCAAGCATTTCGATGAGACTCTGGGGCTCGGGACCAAAAAAGGGCTGGGTAAGGAAGAAACGACGAATGGCCCCTATGATCTCTCTGTAAGAGGTCTCCCTTTCAAGGCAAGAATGATCGAAGAGGTCGAAAAAAGGGGAGAAAGCAGGATTTTGATTGGCTAACCAGAGCAGGATGATCTCTTCGAGAATTCCCTGACGATTTGGAATTCCTTCGGTTGTCCCCTCCAGATAGGCCTCAAGGTCCTTCTCCCCTCGATAGAGTGCGAGCGGGGGAAACTCTTCTAAGAATCTCTTAAAGGTCTGATCCACCTTACTTCTTCCGAGCTCATCATAAATCCAAGTAAGGGCTTTCTCCATCACCTCCGGGTTTTTCTCTTCCCTGTAGAGGAGAACGACGAAGTGAAGAATCTCGTCAATCAATCCCATCACAAAGATCTCACCTGCGCTGACCATTTTTCCAGGAGAGCGAGGGAGACCCCCCTGATCATTTATCTTCTGGGCAAACTCTCTGGCCGCTCGAAGATTAGGAAGGATGACGTTGCCACGGAGGGTAAAAAGGGAGTCCTCGAATTGGTAGAGATCTCTAATCTTCCGGGAGATGTGAAACTCTTTAATGAAATGGCTCAAAAGTTGACAATCCTCTCGGATTCTTCTATGTTTATAATCATGGGCTTCATTAGCCCAATTTCTTTATATAATATGATCAAGATCGGGACAAGTGGTTTCTCTTTTCCAGACTGGAAAGGGGTGGTTTACCCGCCGGGCCTTCCGGAGAAGGAGATGCTTCCCTTCTATGAGAAGGAACTGGGTTTTAAAGCCCTTGAGGTCAATTTTACCTATTACACCCTCCCCTCCCAGAAGAGTTTTACCGCGATGACCAAAAAGACCTCCAAGGATTTTGAATTTGTGGTCAAGTCCTTTAGAGGAATGACTCACGAGATCAGAGATCAGGAGAGTGGAGAAATCTCTGAGAATCGAGAGATTTTTAAAAAATTTAAATACAGTCTTCTTCCCTTGAAGGAAGAGGGAAAACTCGCCTGCGTCCTGGCCCAGTTTCCTTATGGATTCTTCCCAAATCCGGCCAATCTCAATTATCTTAAGAGATTTAAAGAGGAGATGGAGGAGATTCCGTTGGTGTTTGAATTTCGGAATCGGATTTGGTTAAGAGAGGAAACCTTTCGATTCTTAGAACGAAACGGGATTGGATTCTGTGTGGTGGACGAACCCAAACTTCCAAAACTGATGCCCTATCTCCCCAGAGCCACTTCTGAGATTGGATATTTTCGATTCCATGGAAGAAACCCCAACTGGTTTAATGTCCCTACCTCTGTCCGCTACGACTATCTATACAGCGAGAAGGAGCTCAGGGAGTTCATCCCGGATATCCAGGAGATCTCCCAAAAGACAGCCAAAACCCTTGTCTTTTTTAATAACTGTCATGCGGGCTCGGCCGCTAAAAATGCCGTTCAGCTGGCGAAATTGCTTCTTCAGGAATAGCTCCTCCAATGAATTCATAAAGGAGAGGATATGATTGAGATTGATTTTAAAAAAGGAAATGGATTGATTCCGGTCATCATTCAAGATGCGATCACGAATGAAGTCCTGATGTTAGGCTACATGAATCAGCAGGCCTGGGAAGAAACCCTGAAAAGCAAAAAAGTAACCTACTGGTCCAGATCGAGAAACCAGCTATGGGTGAAGGGGGAAACCTCGGGCCATTTTCAGGAAGTAAAGGAGGTCTATCTCGATTGTGACGGCGATGCCTTACTGGTCAAGGTCCATCAGATCGGAGGGGCTGCCTGCCACACGGGCTATCGAAGCTGTTTCCATCATCGGTGGAAGGAGGGGAAGTGGGAGATTTCCGGGAGAGCCATCTTTGACCCAGAGGAGGTATATAAAAAGTGAAACTATTGAAATTGGGAATTCCCAAAGGGAGTCTTGAGAATGCAACAATCGAACTGTTTAGAAAATCAGGGTGGAAGATCACCGTTAGCGGGAGAAGCTATTTCCCGAGCATCGATGATGAAGAGATCCGCTGTACCCTGGTCAGAGCCCAGGAGATGTCTCGTTTTGTAGAGATGGGAACCCTGGATGCGGGTCTGACAGGTAAGGATTGGGTCCTCGAAAATGGTTCGGACGTTGTGGTCGTTCAGGATCTGATCTATTCAAAAACCAGTACGGCCCCGGCGAAATGGGTGTTGGTCGTGGCTGAAGACTCACCCATTCGAACCATTAAAGACTTAGAGGGAAAGAAGATCTTTACGGAACTGGTGAATTTTACAAAGCGTTACTTTAAAGAGAGAAATATCGACGTGGAGGTTGAATTCTCATGGGGAGCCACCGAAGGAAAAGTGATTGAAGGCCTCTGTGATGCCATTGTGGAGGTGACTGAGACAGGAAGTACCCTTCGGGCCAATAAACTTCGAATTGTGGAGGAACTCCTGGAGACCCACACCCAGCTCATTGCCAATCGAAAGGCCTATGAAGACCCATGGAAGAGGGAGAAGATTGAGCAGATCTCTCTCCTTCTCCAGGGAGCCTTACGGGCCGAAGGAATGGTTGGACTCAAAATGAATGTCTCAGCGAATGATCTAAAGAGTGTGATTGAAATCCTTCCCTGTATTACTGCCCCAACCATCTCCAATCTTTTTCAGACCGATTGGTTTGCTGTGGAGGTGATGGTCTCTGAGAAAGAGGTCCGCGAGCTGATTCCAAAATTGATGAAACGGGGAGCCGTAGGGATTATCGAATATCCCCTCAATAAAGTGATTTAGGCCTGGAGAAGTCCTACGAGCTCCATATGGTAGGTTTGGGGAAACATATCAATCAGGCAGATCCTCTTAAGGACATATCCTTTTTCCACAAGGATCCTTACATCACGGGCAAAGGTCGTGGGTTCACAAGAGATATAGATGATTCTTCCGGGATGAAGTCGTAAGATTTCCCCGAGAATCATCTTGGCTCCCTTCCTTGGAGGATCAAGGACGAGAAGATCGACTTTCTCCTTGATCTCTTTCATTCTATCTTCCACCCTCCCTGGAAGAAATCGGCAGTTTCCAATTCGATTCCCTTCTGCATTGAATCGAGCATCCTCAATGGCTTTTCTATTTTCTTCAATCCCAATCACGTATTTTGCATGAACGGCTAAAGGTAAAGTAAAATTTCCTATTCCAGAATAAAGTTCAAGGACCCCTTCCTCCTTTCTCAACTGAGCAACCTCGAGGAGGGTTTCGAGAAGTTTCAAATTCTGCTCAGGATTCACCTGATAAAAACTCTCTGGGGAAGCCCTTAACCGAAAGACTTTATGGATTCCAGAAAAGATCACTTCGGTCGTTAAATGGAGAACAGGATCACCAAAATACCTCCACTGATTTCTTCCTCCAAGAGCAACTCCTTTCAAAAGGGGGATGGATTTGAGGAGTTCGGAAAGGGGAAGACTTTCTCCCCTTGCAAGGCTATTCGGGTGAATGATAAGAATTCCCCTCCCCTCCTCTGGAGACACATTGATTTCAATTTCTCTGATGTTTGAGACCGGGAATCTTTCTTTTCGAAATCGCTGGAGAAGGGTATTCACCAAAGGATGGGCGATGAGACATTCCTCAATCTCAATGATCCGATAGGACTTCTCTTCGAAAAAACCGATTTTCCCCTCGTTGACCTTGAGTTGAATTCTTGCTCGATAGCCATAGGGGGTATTAGAGGGGATTAAGGAAAGAGGAGGAAGGTCTTTTAACCCGCCCAACCTCTGGAGTAGAGTCTTGAGAATCTCTTTCTTTAAATCCCCTTGAAGCCTCGGCTCAATATGTTGCCACTGACATCCACCGCAGGATCCAAAATATGGGCATGGAGGGTTAACTCTCCATGGGGAGGGAGTCAGGATCTCTTTTAACCTGGCCATGGCGAAGTTTCTCTTTTCCTCAACAAGATTAACAGATACTTCATCCCCTGTGACGGTGTAGGGAACAAAGACCACCTTTCCCTGAATCCTCCCCACTCCGTATCCTTTGAAGGCTACCGATTCGATTCTCACTCCCATCGACATAATACCCTTCTACTCATTTTTCATATCGGACTTCCCTATTATTGAAAATTCTATTTTAATTTGCCATAATTGTCCAAAAATTTAAATCCGGCCATAAAGATGAAACTTAAGAATCACCTTTCTTTTTTTATTTTGACCCTAATTATTTTCACACCCCCATCCATTCTCCCTGCCGCTCCTTTAAAAAGGCCCCTTCACTTTCAGCAGATGACCCCGAAAGAGGGATTGTCCGGAGAAATGGTCTACGCCATTGCCATTCAGGGAGATGAGTTGTGGTTTGGAACCTATGCAGGAGGAGCTACTTTTTATGACCGTTCTAAGAAACTATTGAAGGCTTATACCACAAAAGGGGAACCCATGGATTCGGTGGATGATGGGGTGAGCATCAACTGGAAGAATCTCCTGCCCTATAATCATGTCACGGTGATTCTTCCGGATGTGGACCGAATCTGGTTTGGAACCCATTTTTATGGTTTTAAGGGAGGAGGGATATCCTACTATCAACGGGAGAGACAACCGCCTTGGAAAGTCTTTAATACGAATAATGGCCGGGCCAAAAAGATTATCTCCATGGCGATCGATGGAGATATCCTATGGGTGGGTTCAGAGAAAGGATTAAATGCCCTGGATAAGAAAAGTGAAGGGTGGAAACAGTTTTTCTCCACGCAAGAGGGTCTTTCAGGAAATTTTGTCAATACCATATTGGTTCAATCAGATTCCCTCTGGGTCGGGACGAATGGGGGGGTCAGTAGGCTCCTCAAGGGGAAGAGGGGATGGAAAAATTATTCCCAGAGAGAGGGATTAGGAGAGACAGAAATCAAATCACTCATTCTCGTCGAAAATCGGATCTGGGCGGGTGAAAGTGGGGGAGGCCTCTTTGAATATGACCCTCAGGCAGACCGCTGGAGGAGATTCGAATCCAGAGACCCTTTAAAAAATGGCGGCATCAATTCCATGGCTGTGATGAAAGGGAGAATCTTTATTTGCCGGGAAAACGGGGTGAGTGTGTTTGATCTGCAGACCAGACAATGGGAATCCTTCACGATGGCAGATGGACTTCTGAGCAATATGGTTCTCTGTGCAGCTGAAGATAGAGATGGAGTCTGGTTTGGAACGGACCGGGGGGCTACCAAGTTAATTCTAAATCCATAAGAAAGGAAGAAAGGATAGCCATCGATGAATTTATTTGAGAAAGGATTGAATCGGAGAGAATTGATCAAAGGAGCTGCATTGGGCCTAGCCCTTCCTTTCATGACGAATAAGCTTCCCTTTTATGGAACGCTGGTCCATGCTACAGAAGAACCAGGTCTTGTGATTGCCAAGAACGGGACTCCGGCACAACTCCTTCGGGCCGCAATGGATCCTCTGGGAGGAATGAATCGTTTCGTTAAAAAGGGTCAGAAGGTGGTCATCAAAGCCAATATAGCGTGGGCAAGAACCCCGGAGCAAGCCTGTACCAATAATCCAGATCTTCTCTACGCATTAGTCAAAATGTGTTACGAGGCAGGTGCGGCTCGAGTGGCGGTGTGGGATCATACCTGTGATAATCATCAATTCACCTTCGTTCGCACGGGTCTAAAAGAAGCCGGACAGAGGGCAGGAGCCGAAGTCCTCTCCGGACACGGAAGGAATGTCTATAAAAAAGTGGAGATCCCCAAAGGCAAGAAACTCAAAAGCGCGGAGGTCCTTAAAGAGGTTCTCGAAGCCGATGTCTTTATCAATTTCCCGATTCCAAAGCACCATTTTGCTACAGAATTGACCCTCGGGATGAAGAACCTGATTGGAATTGTCTGGGATATGGAACTTCTCCATAAGGTTGACCTCCACCAATCGATTGCCGATCTCAATACCCTTCGAAAACCGGATCTGGTCGTGATGGATGCGATCAGGATTCTGACCACCAATGGTCCGAAGGGACCCGGAAAGGTAGAATCTCCGGGAGAGGTTATTGTCTCGACGGATATTGTAGCCGTGGATGCCTATGGAGCAAGTTTCTTTAAAAATCCGAGAACCGGAAAACCCTTCCGTCCCGAAGAGGTCAAATTCATCAAACTCGCCTATGAATCAGGACTTGGAGAGATTAATCTTGATAAAGTGCGTATAAAAAGAGTCCAGGCGACCTGATCCTCAAGATGAATCTTCTTTCCACCCCCTCTATTTTATTTTAAAATAAACTCTGTGAATCGATTTAAACTGGTTTCCGAATTTAAGCCGAAGGGGGATCAGCCCAAAGCCATTGAAGCGTTAAGTGAAGGGGTTTTGAAGGGAATCCGTCATCAGGTTTTGCTGGGAGTGACGGGTTCAGGGAAGACCTTCACGATGGCTAACGTAATCGAAAAGGTTCAAAAACCTACCCTGGTGATCTCTCACAATAAAACCCTTGCTGCCCAGCTCTACGGAGAATTCAAAGAACTTTTTCCAGAGAACGCCGTCGAATTCTTTGTCAGTTACTATGACTATTATCAACCCGAAGCCTACATCCCCTCAACCGATACTTATATCGAAAAAGACACTCAGATCAACGAAAAAATTGATAAAATGCGTCATGCCGCCACTCGCTCCCTCCTTGAAAGAAATGATGTGATCATTGTGGCCAGTGTCTCCTGCATCTATGGATTGGGTTCTCCAGAAGCCTACCACGGAATGCTCCTCTATCTTGAAAGAGGAATGGAGCTCTCGAGAGAGGAAATCCTCTCTAAACTGGTCGAGATTTTATACGAGCGGAACGATATCGATTTTCACAGAGGAACCTTCCGTGTTCGAGGGGATGTAATCGATGTCTTTCCCGCCCATGAGGAGAACCGGGCCATTCGAATCGAACTGTTTGGGGATCGAGTCAAAGCCCTATCAGAAATTGATCCATTGAGAGGAAAAATCCTTCAACCCTTAGAAAAGGTTCCCATCTATCCAGGAAGCCATTACGTGACTCCTGTCGAGCAACTCCAGCGAGCCATCCAGTCCATCCGTGAAGAACTTCGTGAGCGGGTGGCCTGGTTTAAATCACAGAATCGTCTGCTTGAGGCTCAGAGACTGGAACAGAGGACCAATTTTGATCTCGAGATGCTCCAAGAATTGGGCTACTGTCAGGGAATCGAAAACTACTCCCGTCATCTGACAGGGAGAAGACCGGGGGAGCCTCCCCCCACGCTTCTTGACTATTATCCCAAGGATTATCTTTTATTTATCGATGAAAGTCACGTCACCATCCCTCAGCTTATTGGAATGTATCGGGGAGATCGTTCAAGGAAGGAGACGTTGGTAGAGTATGGATTTCGTCTCCCCTCTGCACTGGATAATCGTCCCCTCCGATTTGAGGAATTTGAAGAACGGGTGAACCAGGTGATCTATGTTTCGGCCACACCCGGTGAGTATGAAATGGAGAAGAGTCAGGGCAGAGTCATCGAGCAGATCATTCGTCCAACGGGATTGAGTGATCCTCTCCTGGAGGTAAAACCCGCTAAGCATCAGGTGGATGACCTCTTTGAAGAGATTCAAAAGCGGGTGAGGCGAAAAGAAAGGGTTCTGGTCACCACCCTTACGAAACGAATGGCAGAAGACCTCACCGAATATTATTCGGACCTCGGGGTTCGAGTCAAATATCTACACTCAGACATCGATACGTTGGATCGGGTGGAGATCCTTCGAGATCTTCGACTGGGAAAGTTTGATGTCCTCATCGGGATCAATCTTTTAAGAGAAGGGTTAGACCTTCCCGAGGTTTCCCTGGTGGCTATCCTGGATGCAGACAAGGAAGGATTCCTTCGTTCAGAGAAATCGCTCATCCAGACCTTTGGCCGGGCAGCAAGGAATGTGAACGGAAAGGTGATCCTCTATGCGGATAAAATCACAGGGGCAATGAACCAGGCAATCTCGGAGACCAATCGAAGGAGAAAGATTCAAGAAGAGTATAACAAAATTCACGGAATTACCCCTCAGAGTATCCAAAAGTCGGTTCGAGATATCTTGAGCTCTATCTATGAAGCCGATTACTTTACAGTTCCGGTCGTTTCAGAAGCAAAAGAGGAATATCTTTCGTTAAAAGAAATTCCATCCAGAATTGAAAAATTAAAAAAAGAAATGATGGAGGCCGCAAGACGGCTTGAGTTTGAACGGGCCGCGGAGATTCGAGATAGAATCCAGAGACTGGAGGAGTTGGCATTAAAGTTGAGTTAAGAAAAGAGGAAGACTCCAACATCGTTGGAAAGGGATAGAGGGGATGGATGTTAAAATGAAAGAATTGCAAAGGATGAAAATCCTCAGCGAGGTGGCCTTAGGGGAACAAGCTCCAGACTTGTTCATCCGAGGAGGTAAGATTTTTAATGTCTTCACAAGGGAACTCTTAGATCAGGAATCCATCTGGATCAAAGATGGGAAAATTGCCTACGTAGGACCTGATTCAGACCCACCTAAAGATGAAAAGACCCTTGAGATTGATGCAGAGGGGATGGTCATTCTTCCAGGATTAATCGATGGCCATACCCACGCCGTCTGCAATCGCTATGGAATCGAAGAGTTTATCCGATATCTCATCCCCACGGGAGTGACCACAGTCATCACTGAACTGATGGAGACGGCCGCTATATCCGGAAGGGATGGAATCGAATACCCGATCAAGGGTTTTGAAGGACAACCTGTACGATTTTATTATACCCTCCCTCCGGTCTGTGGTCTCACTCCTTCAGAGGAAGTGATGGCCATCTCTAAGGAAGAATTTTTATTCTTCATCAAAGATCCCCGTTGTGTTGGAATGGGAGAAATCTACTGGGGAAATATGTTTTTGGAGGGAAACCAAAGTGAAAGACTAAGGCAGTGGATTGCGATCACCCTTCCCATGGGAAAGGTGATCGAAGGCCATACCGCAGGAGCCTCTGACCGTAAACTTCAAGCTTATACCACTTATGGATTCTCTTCATGCCACGAGCCCATCACCGAAGAGGAAGTGCTTAAAAGGCTTAGACTCGGTTACTGGGTAATGATCAGAGAGGGTTCCATCCGGCGGGAACTTCCCGGGGTAAAAGGAGTCTTTCAAAGAAGAATGGACTTTCGAAGACTCATCCTTTGCACCGATGGAGTGGATCCACAAGACTTTGTGGAAGAAGGATATCTTGATGCTTCGATTAAAAGAGCATTGCAATTAGGAATAGATCCCAAAATCCTTTATCAGATGGTGACCCTCAATGTGGCAGAACATTTTCGTCTCGACTCCCACATTGGGTCTATCTCTCCCGGAAAGATGGCAGACCTGGTTTTTATTCCCTCCCTCGATGAGTTTTCTCCCCGGTTGATTCTCTGCAATGGGAAGGTCATCTATAAAGAGGGAAAATCCCTTGTGGAACCTAAACCCTTTTATTTCCCAGAAAGGATGTTTAATACGGTTAATCCCGGAAAGGTTTCCCTTCACAACCCCCCGATCCAGGGAAAGGTAAGGGTTATGGAATTGGTCACTCGGCTTGTCACTCAGGAGAAAATGGTAGATCTCGATACTCCAAGTGACTCAAAAGATCTCCTTATGGTTCTGGCGATTGATCGGCTGAACAAAGAGGGCTCTTTCATGGGGCTTCTTAAGGGATTCGGTCTCCAGAGAGGTGCTTATGGAACCACCATGAGCTGGGATAGCCCGGCCATGATTGTCGTTGGGTGTGATCCAGAGTCGATGAATACTGTGATCGGGCGGTTAAGGGAGATTCAGGGGGGTGGTGTGTTTGCTATTGGAAAAGAAGTGGTTTCAGAGTTCCCTGCTCCCCTTTGTGGGTTGGTTTCTTTAAAACCAATGAAAAAAATAAAGGAAGAAATGAAACATCTTGAAGAATCTTTAAAAGAGAATGGGGTGAGATGGGAGAAACCTACCCTTACGGTGGATACCTTGAGCACCCCAGCCATTCCTCATCTCCGGATCACCCATCGGGGTTATGTTCGAGTGAGGGATAGAAAACTTCTGGATTTAAAATAACACACTGGTATAGTCGAGGTCGGCTGAAGTGGCCTTCTTTTTCTCCTGTTCCTTCAGTTTGGCATGAGCAGCAGCCAGTCGAGCGATGGGTAGCCTCGGGACCGAGCAGCTGACGTAAGAGAGCCCAATGGAATGACAGAACTCGATGGATTCGGGATGTCCCCCATGTTCCCCACAGATTCCAATCTTTAAATCGGGTTTGGTTCTTCTTCCCCATTCAATCGTGATCATCATCAGCCTTCCAACTCCTTTGACATCCAGAACCTCAAAGGGATTGTCCTGGAGGATCTTCCACTGATTATAGAGCGGAAGGAATTTATTTTCTGCATCCTCCCTGGAAAAGGAGAAGGTAGCCTGGGTGAGATCATTGGTTCCAAAAGAGAAGAAATCTGCGACTTCTGCTAAACGACCCGCCCTCATGCAGGCCCTGACCACTTCGATCATCGTTCCAAATTTATATTGAACCTTCACCCCGTATCGTCTCTCTACATCCCGTTGAACTTTCTTAGCTAATTGATAGACCCACTTTAATTCCTGAGCGGTACAGACCTGGGGGACCATAATCTCAGGCTGTACATCCACTCCTTCTTTAATTAATTCGGCCGCAGCTTCGAGAATAGCCTGGATCTGCATCTTATAGATCTCAGGGTAGGTAATTCCCAGTCTGACTCCCCGATGTCCAAGCATGGGATTGACTTCCATCATCTCCTTTACCTTCCGCAGGGTCTCTCGCTGTTTTCGAATTAACTTTTTGTCCAACCTCTTTTCTTTAATCTCAGCAATATCCGAAGCCACATGTTCAAGAAGTTGTAAAGATTCTCGAGAACGAGTATCGAGGTATTTCATGGCTTCGGAAATATTCTCCATCGAGGCGAGGGCAGATTCAAGATTTTCGAGATTTCTCAACTCTTCAGCTAACTCCTCAGCAGATGGAAGGAATTCGTGCAGGGGAGGATCAAGGAGACGAATCGTTACCGGCAATCCTTTCATCACTCGAAAGATTTCTTTAAAATCGGATTTCTGTAAGGGGAGAAGCTTTGCCACAGCCTCTGCTCGTTTCTTTTTGTTTCCTGCCAGAATCATCTCTCGGACGATTGGAAGTCGGTCTACCGCATTAAACATTCGTTCGGTTCGACAGAGACCAATCCCTTCGGCACCCATCTGTCTCGCCCGAAAGGCATCTTCGGGGGTATCTGCATTAGCCCGAACCCCCAAGGTTCTTATCTCATCGGCCCAGCTTAAAAGGGTCAGAAGATCTTTGCTGATCTCGGGTTCCACAGTTGGGACTTCGCCTAAAAAGACCTCCCCTTTAGAGCCATCAATGGTAATAAAATCTCCTTCTTTGATCGTAATATTTTCAATGGTGGCTATTCTCTCCTTGGGATCGATGCGGAGAGCCTCACATCCCGAGACACAGGGTTTCCCCATCCCTCGCGCCACCACAGCGGCGTGAGAAGTTTTCCCTCCTCGACTCGTCAGAATCCCCTGGGAGGCGAAAAATCCATGGATATCTTCAGGCTTTGTTTCCTCCCTTACCAGAATGACCTTATGGCCTAATTTCCCTAATCGTTCTGCCTCATCTGCATCAAAGACAGCCTTCCCTGAAGCAGCACCTGGGGAGGCAGGGAGTCCGGTGGCGATTGGCTTTCCTTTAAAGTTAGGGTCTATCCTCCTGTGAAGAAGCTGTTCTAAATCCGAAGGTTTTAAGCGGAGGACGGCCTGTTCTTTGCTAATCAGTTTTTCTTGGACCATCTCCTTGGATGTCCTGACAATGGCCTGGGCGTTCAACTTCCCATTTCGTGTCTGAAGAATATAGAGATTTCCCTTTTCCACCGTAAATTCGAAATCCTGGACCTCTCTAAAATGTTCCTCCAATATTCTCCTTACTCTCTCCAGCTCTCGGTAAGTTTTTGGCATCTCCTTCTTCATCTCTTGGATAGGTTTAGGGGTACGGATCCCGGCGACTACATCCTCTCCCTGGGCATTGACCAGATACTCCCCGTAAAGGATATTTTCTCCTGTAGCTGGATCCCGTGTAAAAGCCACCCCGGTGGCGGAATCAAAACCCATATTCCCAAAGACCATGGTACATACATTTACTGCTGTTCCATTTGCCATCTCTGGAGTGATATTGAATTCCCTGCGGTAATCGACAGCCCTTCTTCCCATCCAGGATTTAAAGACCGCTTCGATCGCCAGTCTAAGCTGAACCATAGGATCTTCAGGAAAAGGAGTCCCTTTTCTCTTCTTAATCAACAGAAGAAATTGATTGCAGATATCCTTGAGATGGTCGGCATCGAGATCCGTATCATAGGTGGCCCCTACTTTCTTTTTTGTCCGCTCCAGAATCTCATCAAACTCTTTCTCTTCCACCCCCAAGGCAATCTTTCCGAAGAGCTGAATGAATCGACGATAGGCATCAAAGGCGAACCTTCCGTCAGAGGTGATCCGAATGAGCCCTTCGACAGTATCATCATTTAATCCCAGATTGAGGATGGTATCCATCATCCCGGGCATAGAGACCGCTGCACCGGAACGAACAGAGAAAAAAAGGGGGTTCTGGGGATTTCCAAAGATCTTCCCTGTTTTCTCCTCAATCTTCTTTATATGTTCCTGAACCTCCTCCATCAGGCCTTTAGGAAGTCTCTTCTTATTTTCGTAATAATGTTGACAGGCTTCCGTCGTCACAATGAATCCGGGAGGAACAGGAAGCCCCATTCGAGTCATTTCAGCAAGACCCGCCCCTTTGCCTCCAAAGAGCTTTTTATTCCTGCCATCTGCCTCCTCAAAAAGATAGACATATTTGTGACTTTTCATCATTTTTTCCTCTTTTCTAATGGGATTCTCTATCAATGATAATTTGAATCCACTGAAAAATCAATTCACGGCACACCACAACACATCTCAACGAATCCTATTTTGAAGCCTCTCTCTTTTGCATCCTCGGTTCCCTTTTCCGTTTCCTTTTTTGGGGGTCTTGGATCAAGCGGAGGATTGACACTCAAGAAAAGTCTGGGTATAAAAGGGTCAAGATGAAAACGATTCTGGCTGGAGATATCGGAGGAACAAAAACCCGTTTGGCTCTTTTTGCCCTGCGGGAGAACCGTCTTCAGCTTCTTAAAGAAAAAATCTATTTGAGTCAGGCCTATGAAGGAATAGAACCCGTTCTTCAAGATTTCCTGAATAAAGGAGAACAAGTGGATTCAGCCTGTCTGGGAGTCGCTGCCCCCATCACCACCACGCCCATCAGGCTGACCAATCTCCCCTGGACCATTCCTATTCCCTTGCTCCAAAGAAGATTTGGCATCAAACGATTAGAAATCCTAAATGACCTTCTTGCCACTGCTTACGGGATCTCTTTACTAAAAAAAACGGATTTCGAAACTCTCCATATTGGAAAAAGGAGGAAGGGCAACATCGGCCTTCTTGCCGCCGGTACAGGCCTTGGAGAAGCGATTCTTTTCTGGGATGGCCACCAACATATTCCTTCTCCCTCAGAAGGAGGGCATGTGGAATTTGGACCCAGAAATCCATTAGAAATTAAACTTCTTCAGTATCTCTCCAAACGTTTTGGTCATGTCAGTTATGAACGCATCCTCTCCGGGTCAGGACTCCTTCATATCTATCAATTCCTTAAAACCTCCAAGAAATTTAGCCGTGAACCCCACTGGCTCAGAAAAATGATGGAACAGAACGATCCGGCGGTGGTCATCTCTGAAACCGCCCGTCAAAAGAAGAATAAACTCTGCGACATGGCTTTAGAGATCTTTACTTCTATCTACGGGGCTGCCGCTGGAAACCTTGCCCTTCATGTGATGGCTTTGGGAGGGATCTATCTGGGCGGAGGGATTGCCCCAAAAATCCTCTGGAAACTGAAAGAGGGAGCCTTTATGAAGGCTTTTAGGGAAAAAGGAAGGTATTCTGAGTTAATGGCTCAGATTCCTGTAAAGGTCATCATGAACGAAAGAACCGCGCTTCTCGGGGCTGCCTTTCGGGCCCGAACATCTCTAAATAATTTGTAATCCCTTATTTCAAAATGGAAGCTTTTCAATCTTTATGGCCTTTGGATTTTTGAAAGGGCCTCAGGGGGGTTTCAAGGAGACGTCTCACAATCCCTATAAACCCCTCCCCTATACTTTTAAAGGGAACGGCCTCTACCTTCGGATCATCGAGCTCGCCTCTCACCTCATAGAAATAGGAAAGGAAGGCCTTATCCTTTCCTGTAAGGATGTAACCTGCGATGGGGATATGACTGAGCAAAGTATCCACTGTGATCAACGGATGAATGCCAACCTTGGCATCAATAAGATTCTTCCCCAGATCCACCTTTCCAATCACCGTGATTCTCATCGCATCACTCTCGACCAGGAGGTCCTCGGTAAAGGCTATCCCCTCTCTCACTTGAATATTTGCAGTGATGGATCGATAAGGAAGACCTTTTGTTTTCAAATCAGGAACCCTTCCTTTAAAAAGTTGAGACACATTGAGGAGAGAAAAAATCTTGGCCAGGACGTTACCTCTTTCAATGACTCCTTTTTCAAGGATAAGCTTTAAATCTCCATTTAAGGATTCTTTGAGGTGTTGAAAATTCTCTCCTTCTCCCCTTAGTTCAAAAGGATCCATCGTTAAAGTTCCAGAGAGCAGAATCCTTTCTTTCTTCTGAAATAAGGTTTGAAGAAATCTCTGAACTTCGAGATGATAGATCCGAGGATGGAGTTCAAATTGAATGCCCCGGGGTGAGGGTTCAATCCACCCCGAAGCTGAAAAGACTCCCCCATCGGATTTAAACTGAAAGGGATGGACAAAGAGTTTTTCATCTAATGATTTCATTTCCATCTCGAATTCACGAAAGGGAAAACCCTGAAAAGTTCCCTCGTCTATGCGAACCTTACCATGAATGAGCCATTCCGAGAGCCATTCCTTAATCCTTAAAAAGGAGAAAGGTTCTTCCCTCTCCTTCTTAGGAAAGAGAAGGTCAAAATCGATTTTTGGTGCCTGGAAGATAAATTCGAGCTCTCTCCTTGGGGGTTCTTTTGTAGATGAGAACTTCCCTTCTTTTGAAACTCCTCGAGAATAGCTCATGGAAAGGGTAAATGGGAACTCCCCTAACTGAGCTTTTCCCTCTTCTATTCGTACCTGTTGAGGCGTAAAGAGGAGGATCCCCTCTCCGTTCAATAAAGGTAAAGAGAGGGCTGCGTGTTGAAAGGAGACCTCTCTGAATCGAATCTCCCCTTGTTGAACGGTAGACCCTTCCATTCCCTTTTCTCCCTTCCATCGGAGCCGGAATTTGATGGTCCCGCCCTTCCACTTAAAATCATTTACCGAAAATCTCAGGGATTCTGGGAGAAAAGGAAATCGAAAAAGATCGTTTAGATTTTCGAGAGAGAGCTGTCCAGAGGTATGGAAGTCTAACCGATCCTCCTCCACCTTTCCATCGAGGAGGATAGAATCATTTTCATAGAGGAGTTTTAGTTTTGAAAAATAAATTTTTGAGGGGGAGATGGAAACCTCTCCCTCTTTAAAGCGAATTGGATGAGAAGCTCCGGCAAAGGGAAAAGAAACATCTTGAGGTCTAAATTCAATTTCATAAGAAAAGAGATGTTTAAGGTTCAGCCCTTTTAATTTAATAGAGAGATCCACCATCCCAGAGACCCCTTCGAGGTCCTTGCTCCTCGATCGAAACGTCTCGGGAGAAAGAGGGGACTGGAAAAAGAGAATGAGATTTTTAAGATCCACTCTTCCCCGACCGGAGATCTCTAATGGTTTATTCTCCTCCCAGGAGCCTTCCGTCCATAAAGAAGAATTCCCAAAGGTGACCCTTGTCCCAGACCACTGAAGCTGGGTATTGGAAAGACTCACCTCCCCTTCTTCAATTAGAAGAGGAAAAGGAATTTGAGAATGACTCACCCGGATCTTAGAGAGCTGGTAATGTCCTTGATGATCGAATTTTAGTGGAGGGGCTAATCTCCCTTTAAAGCGGATTCGATACTTCGCTTTCCCGGAGAGAGAGGTCATCAAGGAAAACTCTTTGGAAAATCCATCAGAAAGGGGCTGGAATTTGGATAGAGTGAGGAGATCATTGAGATCGAATCGCCCCTGACAGTCCATCTCAAGGGTGGGGATCTGAAGAAGTTCAAAGAAAGTTCCTTCGGCTCGATCAATCCAAGAGTGAAGAACTCTCCCCTCGACCCCTTTGACCAAGAGATGGCCTTTTTGGAATAGGAGATGGGCTCTCATCCCTTCAAGAGGAGGAAGATCCCATGGAAGTTTTAATCGGACGCCCTGAACCTTCATCTCGATCGAAAGCACATGGGCGTTCTTCAACTGATCACATTGATCAATCTCGGGCAGTGTTCCCGAAAGTCTTACCGATAGGATCTGGGCCCGACCGCTGCCTTCTCCCCGAAAAAGAGGATCGGAGACCTTTTGTGTAATGATCTTAAAGGGAATAAATTTCTTTCCTTCTGCAATCTCAAAAGGACTGCTCTGAGCCTCCGCCTTTAAACCCATCTCCCCTGTCCCAATTCCGTAAATCAATCCCTTTCCTTTCACTTTAATCTCTGGCAATTCAATAGAGAAGGAAGGGACTTGAAGGCTATGTCGATCATACTCGGTGTTCACCTCAATCGTGACCCATGGGGGATGAAAGGAATAAGAGAAGACTTTTGAATGTTCGTAACTGACCTCTTTGAATTGAATCTTCGCTTTCGCCTTAAAGGGACCAGGAAGCCCCCCCTGGAAGCTCCCTCTAAGGTCAAGAATCCCAGCGATCTTCTCCATAGGGAGGAGGCTTTTTAAATATGGCCAGAAATGGAAAACATCGATCCCTTGCAGTTCGACCTCAGCCCTTATCTTTCCTTTGGTGAAGAGCGTCTCGGTGGAGAGATTCTCAATCGTCCCAGAGAGGGAGAAATGGCCCTCTCGCATCCCGTGGAGAATTCTTCCTTCAAGTTGAAAAGGAAAGGGTTTTTGAAAAGAGATCCTTGAAAGGCGAAGTTTAAAGGATTGGATCTTGAAGAATGGTGTCGCCTCGCTCAAGCTCTCATCGATAAAGGAAATCTCTCCATTTTGAATCGTCAATGAGCCACCAAAAAAAGAAGAAAGAATTTGAAAGACTCTTTGCTGGGCGGCCTCGATCTCTCCTTTCTTTAAGGAGAGTTGAAACAGATGGATCCCCCCTTCTTTTTTTCTGACGATGCGAAAAGAGGGTTGATCCAGGACAATACGTGTCCATTTGATCTCCTTCTTCAAAAGAGGGAGGAGCCTTAAATTTAAGATCAGCCTTTTAGAACAAAAAAGGTCAATGGGGACGGAGGGATCTCTGATTCTAAAATTCTCAAAGTAAATTCCTATCCCTCCCCAGAGTTTCAATTTTGCCTTATCAAAAGCCACTTCTCGCTGAAGATGAGAAGAGAGGGTTCTCCTCAGGCTTTCTTCAAAAACGGTAGGATCGGCAAGAGGATAGAGAATAAGGAGAAGGAATATCCCTAATCCAAGAAGAGGAATGAGAATCCATAGAAGGGGAATTCTCTTCTGACCCATCTTCGCTCAAATGCCCTTGATCGCATGGGCGAGGGTAAAAACATCCACTCGAGCTGCTCCTCCAGCTAATAGAGCCTTAGCACACTCATTGACGGTGGCCCCTGTAGTATAGACATCA
>JBDOIB010000394.1:0-19209 GCA_041082155.1 Thermodesulfobacteriota bacterium
TTTCCTTTTTACTCTTATCTTTTCAATGATTGCCTCGATTGCAGCCTTCCTGATCCAGATGGCTATTTCCCGTTCCCGTGAATATATGGCCGATGCGGGTGGAGCTCGGCTCAGCCATCCCCTCTCCCTGGCAAAGGCCTTAAAAAAACTTGAAATGGCTGCAAAAAGGATCCCCATGGAAGCCAATCCCTCCACTGCCCATATGTTTATTGTGAATCCATTGAGAGGGGGAGGAATTTTGACCCTATTTAGCACCCATCCGCCCATTGAGGAACGAATTGCCAGGCTGGAGGAAATGGCAAGGACAGGGAATTTTTGAGAAAGAAGACCGGAAAAGGCAAAAGCCCAAGAGCCGTTTGTCTTGAAATCCTAAATCAGATCGAAAAAAGAAGTAGCCATCTCGATCATCTTCTCAATGACTCCTTTAAAAAATACCGGCATTTTGACGCATTGGATCGGTCTTTCTTGACTGAACTGGCCTATGGAATCTTAAGATGGAGAGAAAGACTGGATTGGGTGATACGGCATTTTTCGAATATTCCTTTTGAGAAGATTGACCGAGACATCCTTAATATCCTTCGGCTCGGCCTTTATCAAATTCAATTTCTCTCTAAGACTCCATATCCTGCAGCTGTTCATGAATCAGTGGAATTAGCAAAAAAGTTTCGTGGACCAAAAGGGGGAGGCTTTGTAAATGCCATCCTTCGCTCCTTCCTTCGGGAAAAAGATAAGATTCTCTATCCTGAACTTCATCAGAATGAAGTACTCCACCTTTCCACGGTCTATTCTCATCCCCTCTGGGTGGTGCGAAGATGGCTTCAGGAGTTCGGATTGGAGGAAACCGTTCGAATTTGTGTCTGGAACAATCAAATCTCTCCCCTCATCCTTCGAGTCAATACTCTTAAAATCGATAGGGAAGAACTTATGAAAAGGTTAAGGGAGAAGGGTTTTTCCCCCCTGCCGACCACCCTTTCCAAAGAAGGAATCCTTTTAAATTCTCCTTCTCCTGTTTCGGAATTACCCTTTTTAAAAGAAGGTTATTTTATTATTCAAGATGAAGCCTCCCAATGTGTAGCGTCTATTGTGGACCCAAAACCGGGGGAAAGAATTCTTGACGCCTGTGCTTCCCCAGGAGGGAAAACCACCCATCTGGCTCAAAAAATGGAAAATATTGGAGAAATCTATGCCTTAGACCTTACCAAGGAGAAACATAAAAAAATTATAGAATTATGCCATCGTTTAGGCGTAAAGATTGTTAAAAACATTTTGGGAGATGCAACCCAACCTTTACCCGAAGGACTTCTCTTTGAAAGGATCCTGGCCGATGTTCCCTGTTCAGGGTTTGGGACCTTGCGACGAAACCCAGATTTAAAATGGAAGAGAAAAGAAGCAGACCTTCGAAGATTATCGGAACTCCAGTTAAGGATCTTAGAAAATCTATCTTCCTATTTAAAAGAAGGAGGAATTTTAGTCTATAGTACCTGTACGGTCTTTCGCGAAGAGAACGAAGAAGTGATTGAAAGATTTTTAAAGAACCATCCGGATTTTCGATTGGATCCTTTGCAGCATGTTTTACCTCCCGAATATCATCCTTTTATAGAGCGGGGTTATTTTAAGTCGTTTCCACCCAAAAATGATATGGATGGATTTTTTGTTGCTAGAATGAAGAAAATTGGTTAAAGGGGAAAAAGATGAAGAAGATTGCTCCTTCCATTTTATCTGCGGATTTCAGTCGCCTTGGACAGGAGATTCGAGCGGTCGAGAGGGCAGGAGCAGACCTCATCCATGTGGATGTGATGGATGGTCATTTTGTTCCAAACATTACCATCGGTCCTCTGGTCGTCTCTGGGTTAAGAAAATTGACTTCCCTCCCTCTGGATGTTCACCTAATGATTGAACGTCCGGATCAATTTGTGGAGGAATTTGCTCAAGCGGGAAGCAACTGGCTCACCATTCACATCGAATCCGGAGGGGCTCTGCGAAAAACGATTCAAAGGATTCGCCATTTAAAAGTAAGACCCGGGATTGTGCTCAATCCCTCCACGCCTTTAAGAAGACTTTATCCCTTTCTTGAGGAGATTGATCTTGTCCTTCTTATGTCTGTTTATCCAGGGTTCGGGGGACAGTCCTTTATTCCAGAAACCTTACAAAAAGTAAAAAAGCTCAGGAATATCATTGACCAACATAGATATCCTATTGAAATCGAGGTGGATGGAGGCATTAAAGTAGAAAATATCAAGGCTGTGTCAAAAGCCGGAGGAGATATCTTCGTAGTGGGAACAGGAATTTTTAAAACTAAAAACTATAAAAAGACGATAGAGAGGTTAAGAAGGGAAATTGAGTCTTAAAGGTGATGGATTAGGTGGAATAGTTCTTTAAATGTTGAAATGTAGTGGCGGTGCAGGGATTCGAACCCCGGACTCTGCGGATATGAGCCGCATGCTCTGACCAGCTGAGCTACACCGCCAAATCCATTCCATTTTTAATCAATTCTTTGTTACTTGTCAATATGGAAAATTTTAAAAGAGAAGGAATAAAAAATGAAGATAGCCTATTTTGATTGTTTTTCAGGGGCCAGTGGAGATATGATTCTTGGTGCCCTGATTGATGCGGGTCTAAGCCTTCGTCAATTAAAAGAGGAATTGAAAAAATTGGAAATTCCTACAATCTCTTTGAAAACAAAGAGAGTTCTAAGGGGAGGACTCTTTGGAACCCAGGTGATTGTTGAGGGAAAGGGTGAGAAGAAAACCCATCGGACCTTGAAGGAATTACGGAGGATCATTGACCAAAGTGGCTTAAAGCCTTCTATCAAAGAGAAAACAAAGAATATTTTAGAAAGAATTGCCTCGGTGGAAGCGAGGATTCATAGAAAACCCAAAGAAGAGGTTCATTTCCATGAGATCGGGGGACTTGATTCCCTGGTGGACATTGTTGGAGCGATTTGGGGCGTTGAGCAACTTCAGATTCAGAAGGTTTATGTGTCTCCTGTGAATGTGGGTAGCGGATTTGTGAGGTGCGAGCATGGGATTCTCCCCGTTCCAGCCCCTGCAACACTCGCCTTGATGGAGGGAAAGCCTGTCTATTCTTCAGGGGTAGAGAGGGAACTTCTCACGCCCACCGGGGCTGCTCTCCTTACTTTTTTGGGTTCCGAATTTGGAAATATACCCAGAATGAGAGTTGAAAAAGTAGGCTATGGAGCTGGGAAGGATGATCTTCCCCATCCCAATCTTCTTCGATTGATGATTGGAACTCTTGAGGGCCTCTCTAAAGATGAAAGGGTGATGATTATTGAAACGAACATCGATGATATGAACCCACAATTTTATGAATATTTAATGGAAAAATTACTGGCGATGGGAGCCTTAGAGGTTTTTCTTACCCCCCTTATTATGAAGAAGAACCGGCCTGCAACCCTCCTGACCGTTCTCTCTTCTGCAGAGAGGCGTTCTTCGATTATCGATTTCCTGATGAAAGAGACAACCACCCTAGGAGTAAGATGGAGGGAGGAGGCAAGGAGTTGTGCAGAGAGGGAGATCATTAGCCTTGAGACGAAATACGGACCCGTCCGATTTAAATTAGCTAAATGGAAAGAAGATCGGGTTAATCTTTCTCCTGAATATGAGGATTGTAAGAGATTAGCATTAGCCCAAAAAGTACCGCTTAAAGAAATATATGAGGAGGCTAAAAAGGCAGCCCTTCATTTCCAAAAAAGATTTTAGAATCCTTTAAGCCATTCTTCTTGAAAAGCTCGTTCTAAAAGTTTATATTTAAACCTAGAGGTGAAAGGAAATGAAAAAAATTCAAATTTTTGTTTGTCTGTTGTGGGTTTCAATTTTTTTCCTATTAACCCCAGAAGGTTTTTCTCAAAACAAAAACCATCCTCCCGTTATTACCCATTCTTTTGCGATAGAGAAAGGCCCTTATGGGTCTATCTTAAAACTTTACATAGAGGCCGAAGATCCTGATGGAGACATGTTTAGGGTGGCAACGGTAGTTGATCAGATTGGGTACGGCCGCTATCCGACAGACTGGATTATTCTGAAGCCCCAATTTCGAAAAACGTTACGGGGCTATCTCCAGTGGAATACCTTCAGTTCAAACACCCATTATTTGAGAGAATGGACTTCCATCACGATTAGGGTTTCCATATTTGATAAGGCGGGAAACGAAAGCAATGAAGTGGTTTTCCCTTTTTCGTTTGAAACAGTGAATCCTAAATCCATTCTGAGCCCGCCTCCGTCACCTTTCGATCAGAAGGATTTGCCCAGAATAGGAAATATTCATATTCACCTTTATGAACCCACATTGATGGGAAATGACCGAGGGGTAAAAGAGGATTAGATGGAATGATAGGGCCAATTCATTCGATTTATAAGGGAAGGAGGAGAGAAATGAGTCATCTTTTTAACAGAAGGACTATTCGAACGTTGGGAATTGTTTTAGTGATGGGTCTTTTTCTACTGGGAGGATGTTCTACCCTTTCTCGAGAAAAGAGAGAAGAGCCTGCAAAAGATACCATTGGGGGAAGATATTATTATTTTGAAGATGTTCGAGTTCCTCAGGAACTCAATTATAAACCAAATAGATCTTTCATATATGAGACCCCCAGATTTAAGGCCGGAGTTTTATTTTTTACTAAATGGAGGCTTGATCCGGAATCTCTCATCAACTTTTTTACATACTCTATGGAGAAGGATAATTGGAAGTTGATCAATACCTATAAAGGAAAAGAATCAATCCTTAATTTTTCGAAACCTGACAAGAGTTGTATGATTAAGATCAGAGAGAAATGGTGGGGAAATACAGAGGTAGAAATCAGAGTGGGACCCACCAGTGAAAAATAGGTAGGGAGTCAAGAAAGGAATCCCTCCCATGAGCGCATTTGATGTTAGACGCTCAGGTTAGACGGACCATTGGCCAATACCACCTGTTTCATGAGGGCGATCGAGTGATCGTTGGAGTTTCGGGTGGATTGGATTCAATGGTTTTGCTTCATCTTCTTCATTCATTCATCCCCACCTTCCACCTTACTCTTGTTGTGGCTCACGTCAATCATAGACTTCGAGCAGAAGAATCAGAGAAAGAGGCTGAGTTTGTTCAGAGCGCAGCTTCGAGGTTAGGACTTCCTTTTGAGTATGGGGAGTTTGATGTTCGAGAGTTTCAAAAAAGAGCAGGACTCTCCCTTGAGGATGCAGCGCGAAGGGTTCGTTTCAAGTTTTTTGAGAAGCTCCTTGAGAAGCATCAGGCCCAAAAAATTGCCTTAGCTCATCATGCCGATGATCAGGTGGAGACGACTCTTTTAAGATTATTAAGAGGAGCCGGAGTGAAGGGGTTAAAAGGAATGCTTCCCATACGTGAAGGAAAGGTAGTCAGACCTCTCCTGGAAGTTTGGAGAGAGGACATTGAGTCATTTGCTAAAGAAAGAGAAATTCCCTATTTGATCGATTCTTCAAATATTCAAAGAGATTATCTTCGAAATCGGATTCGACTCGATCTCATTCCCTGGATTGAGAAAGAGTATCAACCCCATTTCAAAAAGGTTCTGCTAAGGATCTCAAAAGTCCTTCAAATAGAAGATGATTTTCTTGAGAAGGAGGCAGAAAAGGCTTTTCAGAGGTTGGTTAGGGAAGAGGAAGGTGGTGTCGCATTTTTCTTTTCTGATTTTCAAGCCCTTCATCCAGCTCTCCAGTGGCGTTTGATCGAAAGGCTCTTAAAGGTGAGTCAGTTCGATGAGGGGAGAGAAAAGAGAGGGGTCCATCAACATCGAATCTTCGAAAGACTCTCTTATCCTTCGCCAAGCTTTACCTTACAACTCTCAGAGGGGTTTTTTTTGGAAAAAAAATATAATTTGGTGTTTCTAAAAAAGGGGAAAGTGGAGAGAACCCCTCCTTTTGAAGTAGAGCTTCATGTTCCTGGCCGGACCTACATTAAAGAGATCCAGAGGGAAATTCAGGTAGACATAAGTGAGAGGAAATTCTTTAAAGAAATAGAGACCTCCTCCTCTGTGGCCCTTTTAGATTTTCAAACGGTTCAGTTTCCTTTAAGGGTAAGAAATTTTAGGCCAGGGGATCGATTTCAACCGTTGGGTTTGAAAGGCACCCAAAAAATTAAGGAATATTTTATTAATCATAAAATTCCAAGAACCGAAAGGTCAAAGATTCCTCTCTTAATCTCTGGAGACAGGATTGCTTGGATTGTAGGGCATCGAATCGACGAAAGGTTTAAAATTACTCCTGAGACCCAAAAGGTTTTAAGAGTCCAATTCATTTGAGACTCAACATCATAGTAATTTTATTCTCCCCAAATTAACCTTCGCTGGCGGGAATCCTTGACAATCAGAGGTGCGTAAGTTAAGGATTAGTAATTCCTATAGAGAAAGTATGAATTTTAACTTATGAAAATTTCTACAAAAATTAGATATGGGATAAGGGCAATGATTGAACTTGCTTCAAATTATGGAAGAGGTCCGATGGAATTAAACAAGATTGCCCAAAGAGAAGGGATCTCGTTAAAGTATCTTGAACAGGTCTTTATTCCCCTTCGAACAGCTGGATTGGTAAAGTCCATAAGGGGCTCAAAAGGCGGATATTCTTTAGCGAAACCGCCCTCCAAAATCTATCTCGATGAGATTGTGGAGGTTTTAGAAGGTCCTATTGAAATCGTCGATTGTTTGAGAGATTCAAAAAATTGCCCAAGAGCATCCCAATGCGTGGCCCGGGAGGTCTGGAGGGAAGTTACTCAGGTGGTTCAAAATATCCTCTCCTCTATCAATTTAGAGGAATTATCAAATCGAAAGAGAAAGAGGGAGGAAAATCCTCCTCCAATATATCAAATATAAAATAATAGAACTCAAAAAGGACAGGAGGCAGAATGGCTAAAACCATAGAGGAGATAAACGAAAAGATTAAGAAGGGGAAGGTCGTTGTCTTCACCGCAGAAGAAATCATCGATGTGGGGAGACAAAAAGGAATAAAAAGAGCAGCCCAAGAGGTGGATGTGGTCACAACGGGGACCTTTGGTCCCATGTGTTCCTCGGGTGCCTATTTCAATTTGGGACATACCAAACCAAGAATCAAATTTGGGGGGGGAAAGGTTTATCTTAATGATGTTCCAGCCTATACCGGATTGGCGGCCGTTGATTTTTTCCTTGGGGCCACCGCTATTCCAGAGGATGATCCTCGTAATAAGATCTATCCTGGGAGGTTTTCTTATGGAGGGGGTCATGTCATTGAAGAATTGGTTTCAGGAAAGGATGTAAGACTCGTAGCCATGGCCTATGGAACAGATTGTTATCCCAAAAGGAATTTGGAGACCTATATTTCTTTAAAGGACCTTAATGAAGCGGTTCTTTTTAATATTAGGAATGCTTATCAAAACTATAATGTGGCGGTGAATCTTTCCGATCGGGTTCTGTATACTTATATGGGAATGCTTCAACCTCGATTGGGGAATGCGAATTACTGTAGTGCAGGACAGTTGAGCCCATTACTCAACGATCCCTACTATAAAACCATCGGGATCGGAACAAGAATCTTTTTAGGAGGGGGAATTGGGTATGTCGTGGGCAGCGGAACTCAACACAATCCAAATGTAGAACGAACCGAAAAAGGAGTCCCAAAAGCAGGAGCAGGAACCCTCTCGGTCAAAGGGGATCTTAAAATGATGAGTCCCAAATGGCTTCGCGGGGCTTCTTTTATAGGTTATGGACCTACATTGACCGTTGGAATTGGTATTCCCATTCCTATTCTCGATGAGGAGATTTTGGAATACACCATGGTGCAAGATGAAGAGATCTGGGCTCCTGTGGTAGACTATAGTGAATCTTATCCCCAAATGGTCTCTGAACCCTTAGGGTGGGTCAATTATAAAGAGCTTAAGAGCGGTAAAATCTCCGTGCGAGGCAAGGAAGTTCCTACCTCCGGACTCTCCAGCTATTTCAAAGCCAGGGAGATTGCAAAGATTCTCAAAGAATGGATTCAAACGGGGAAGTTCTTTTTGACTCAACCCGTGGAACTTCTTCCTTCAGTGGATTCTGGGATTATTTATAAACCCTTCAAGGAGAGGCCTATCAAAAAGAAATAAAGCGAAGCAAAGGGGGTTCCTATGCAGAAGAAAAGGGTGGTTTTCAATTATCCTCCTCATGTGGTAGAGCAACCCGTGATCTCCAAACTGGTCAAAGATTTTGATCTAACCGTGAATATTTTAAGAGCTCATATCACTCCAAAGGAGGAGGGAAGGCTGGTCTTAGAAATCACGGGGAAAAGACAGGCCTTAGAGGCGGGTCTTCATTATATCAAAGAATTAGGAGTGGAGGTTCAACCCTTGGCTCAGGATGTGAGATGGCATGAGGATCGTTGTACCCATTGCACCGCCTGTGTCTCAGTCTGTCCTCCCAAAGCTTTAGAGGTAAACCGGAGGACCATGGAAGTCTTTTTTAAGCGAGAAAGATGTATTGCCTGTGGTCTCTGTATTTCGGCCTGCCCCTATCAAGCCATGGAAATTCTTTTCTAAGAATGAGTCTCACCCGAAGACAAAAAAGAGTAGTCGTAGCGATGAGCGGAGGAGTGGACTCCAGTACCGCTGCAGGAATCCTCAAAGAAAGGGGATTTGAGGTGGTGGGAGCCACTATGTGCCTCGGGAGGGTTCATCAAAGGACTTCCGATGGACGGCGATGTTGTGATGCCTCCAATATTGAAGATGCAAGAAGAGTTGCCCTTCTATTAGGAATCCCGTTTTATGTTTTTGAATTAGGGGAGGACTTTGAGAAAGAAGTCATTCAATACTTCTGTGATGAATATCTTCGAGGAAGGACTCCCAATCCATGTATTATCTGTAATGAGAGGATCAAATTTGGATCCTTTTTGAAGAAAGCCCTGGAGATGGGTGCGGATTACGTGGCCACAGGTCACTATGCCAGAATAGAGTATAACGAGACAGATGGAGCCTATATCCTGAAAAAGGGGATAGATCGAAGAAAGGATCAATCCTACTTTCTTTTTTCTCTCAATCAATCTCAACTTCATCACTGTTTCTTTCCATTAGGGGGGTATCGAAAAGAAGAAGTCCGAAGGAAAGCTTTTCAATTTGGACTCCCCATTTATAATAAACTTGAGAGCCAGGAAGTTTGTTTTATATCGGAAAACTCTTATCACTACTTTCTTACGGAAAGAGTCAGAGATGCCCTGCTTCAACCTGGTCCAATTCTTGATCGAGAAGGAAATCTCTTGGGGACCCATAGAGGGATTGCTTTCTATACGATTGGTCAACGAAGGGGACTTGGTCTGGCAAAAGGAAGACCTCTCTATGTGATTGGAATTGATCGAGAGAAGAACGCCATCCTTGTAGGCGAAGAAAGGGAGGTTTATCGAGATACCTTCGTGGTGAACCGTATGAATTGGATCTCCTCAAAAGGGATCGAATCTTCAATTCAAGCCCAGATCAAGATTCGCTATAATCATTCAGGGGCGGAAGCAGTCCTCTCTCCAAGAGGAAGAGATGAATGGGTGGTTAAATTTAAAATTCCTCAATGGGCGATCACCCCTGGACAGGCAGCAGTGTTTTATGAGGGAGATCGGGTCATTGGCGGAGGGTGGATTAAGGAAGTCATTAATGGATAGGGAAAAGTGAAAAGTCCAAAATGCAACGTGCAAAGAAAGAAATTGGATTTAGGTAATACTTATGAATTATAATTTAGAAAGTAAGATAAAAAATTTAAAAATGATCCTAAACTCCATGAATAAAGTGTTGGTGGCCTTTTCGGGGGGTGTGGATAGCACCTTTCTTTTAAAACTGGCCAAAGAGAGTCTTGGAGATAAAGGAGTGATTGCAGTTACCGCAACCTCACCTCTATATCCCTTAAGAGAAGTAGAGTTCGCAAAAAAGATAGCCAGAGAAATAGGAGTAAGACATATTCTTGTGGAGTCCAATGAGCTCCAGATCGAAGGTTTTTCAAAGAATCCTCCCCATCGTTGTTATCTATGTAAGAAAGAACTATTTAGTATATTAAGGAAAGTGGCTCAGGACGAAGGAATTGCCCATATCGTGGAAGGTTCAACCTTAGATGATGAAAAAGACTTTCGCCCCGGGGGAATGGCGATAAAAGAATTGGGCGTAAGGAGTCCTTTAAAAGAAGCCCATTTTTCAAAAAATGAAGTTAGAGAGGCCTTGAGAGAACTTGGCCTCTCTAATTGGAACAAACCTTCTTTTGCTTGTTTAGCTTCGAGATTCCCATATCACTATGAGATGACAGAAGAAGAATTGAAAAGAGTGAATGAGGCCGAGGAATTCTTAATGGGTTTGGGTTTTACACAGGTGAGGGTAAGACACTATAAAGAGCTTGCAAGGATCGAAGTATATCCGGAGGAATTTGAACGTTTGATTGAAAAATCTATAAGAGAGAAAGTCGTTAGCCATTTTAAGAATATCGGATATAAATATGTGACCCTGGATCTTCAGGGATTTCGATCAGGATCGATGAATGAGGTTCTTAGGTGAAGGCCCTTGCTCTTCTTTCAGGTGGACTGGATAGCACCCTGGCTGCCAAATTAATCCTTGATCAAGGGATTGAACTTGAGGCCATCAATTTTATTACTGTCTTTTGTACGTGTACCTCAAAAGGGTCTTCCTGTCTGGCCTCTCAAAAAGCTATAGAAAATTTAAAGATCCCATTAAAAGTTTTTAATGTTTCTCAAGAGTTTCTTGAAGTGGTGAAATATCCCAAACATGGGTATGGAAGTAATCTGAACCCTTGTATCGATTGTCGAATCTTCATGCTGAAGAAGGCGAAGGCTTATATGGAAGGCTCGGGGGCTTCATTTATTGTGACGGGGGAAGTTCTGGGACAACGGCCTATGTCACAGCGGAGAGAGACCCTGCGATTGATTGAAAGAGAGGCCGGGGTCGAAGGATTGATCCTTCGTCCTCTTTCAGCCAAATTTCTGCCCGTCACAATTCCCGAAAAGGAAGGGTGGGTGGATCGAGAGAAGCTCCTTGATATTCAGGGACGATCACGGAAACCACAGATCAAACTCGCAGAAGAGTTAGGAATCAAGGACTATCCCTGTCCTGCAGGAGGGTGCCTTCTTACAGATCCGGAATTCTCAAAAAGATTGAAAGATTTGATGACCCATTATCCTGAGTTTACTCTCCTTGATGTTCACCTTCTTAAATTTGGAAGACATTTTCGTCTGTCAGAAGAGGTGAAGTTGATTGTCGGAAGAGATGAGGAGGAGAACCAAAAGATCCGGACTTTTTCTCAAAAAGGAGATATTTTATTAAAACTTTCGGATATCCCAGGTCCTTTATCCCTTTTAAGAGGAAAAGTCAAACAAGAAGAGATTGAGAAAGCTGCAGGCATTACGGTTCGTTACAGTAAAGGAAAAGGGATGAGGGAGGTAAAGGTTTTATGGAAAACGGTTGGAGAAGAAGAGAATCATCTCCTTTTTACCTCAGCCTTATCCGAGGAGGAGATCGAAAAGTACAGGATAGGAGGATAATTTTTAAGTTCTTCTTCTCGAGACATATGAAGATTATCTCTTCTCCAGCACTTCGAAACAAGGGATACAAAGGAGTTGACCATCAAAACGTCGAGTTCGGGTTTCCATCACCGGCTCTTTACAGGACTCACAGATTAGACTTTGATGAATCCGAGCCTTTTTCGGAGGAGGATCCAGCGGAACTTTTACCTCAAAAAGCTCATCAAAGGGAGCTTCCATAATTTGTTGGCATCGAGCTCGACGAGCTTCATCCCAGAGTCGTCGTTCCTCCTCAGTGAGTCCCACTGTTTGAAGTTTTTTACGAAGACCGTCGAGAAGTTCTGTTGGCCATGGAGACCCGAATGTAGAGTTCCTTCCTCCGATGAAAGCGTGAGGACGGGTAACCAGGCGGATTGCCTTCCCGTCCCTTCTTCGATAAAAAGTAAAGGCATTTTTTCCGTAGTCTTTGTGGATAAGGTTCCCTTTACCATAGGTACAACCTGTAAGGAATTGAATGGCATCCACCGCACAGCTATCCGTTTCTACTACCGAAACGATCTCTTCATCCGAGGCTTTTCCAATCTCATTCAAGGCAAAATCAGCCACACGAATCCCGATGGCTAATCCCGGACACCAATGGCCGTGAAACTCTTTGGTCTTCTCAATCTCTTCGAGGGTAACCTTTTTTAACATCATGAGCTCTCCTTCTAAAACCTCTTTTTATAAAAATTATTCTATCTTATCTTAATCAAAATTGAAAGAAGGTGAAATTGGTGGGGGAAAATAATTTATTGATAATTTTAGAAATTGTGTTATAAACTAAAAGTTGAAAAAATTTTAATAAGTTACAATATAGTCAAAGGAATGGATTCTCCGATGGTTAACGAACATCCTTGGATTCAGCAATTTATCCAATATCTCTCTTTGGAGAAGAATGCCTCTGCCCATACCTGTAGATGTTACAAGAAGGATTTAGAAGAGTTTGAAAATTTTTTAAAGGATTCGAATATTAAAATAAATCCTTTGGGTCAACTGGAGATAGAGAAAGTAGATCGTTTCGATATCAGAAGATATTTAAGTTTTCTTCATAGAAAAAATAGAAAGAGTTCCATTGCCAGGAAACTGTCCACCTTGAGATCTTTTTTCAGGTATTTAGTTCGAGAGAAGGTGATCTCGATCAATCCTGCGAAGGTGGTTTCTACACCAAAGGTTGAAAAACCTCTTCCCACTACGCTCACGGTGGATGAGGCTTTTCGGTTAATGGATTCTCCTAAGAGAGAAGAGAAAAAAGGGGAGCTTAGGGATCGGGCTATCCTGGAACTCCTTTACTCCAGTGGATTGAGGGTGGGGGAATTAGTGGCCCTAAATTTCAATGATATAGATTTAACTCTTGGAATTGTAAAGGTTTTGGGGAAGGGAAGGAAGGAGAGAATCGTCCCTGTGGGATCAAAGGCTCTGGAGGCTCTCAAGGCTTATTTGGAAAGTAGGAAGGGTGGAAAGTCTGAGGATCCTTTGTTTATCAATTCAAGAGGAGGGAGGCTTACGGCCCGGAGTGTGGATCGAATCATCAAAGGGTATTCGAAAACTTCAGGAATTGTTAGGAAAGTGAGCCCCCATACTCTTCGCCACACGTTTGCTACCCATCTCTTAGACGCAGGGGCAGATATCCGAGAGATTCAAGAGATGCTTGGTCATTCCAGCCTGTCAACGACACAGCGTTACATTCATCTAACCCCAGGAAAGCTTATGGAGGTTTACGATAGAGCCCATCCAAGGAGTTTCCATCGGGAGGAAAACTAAAGGGTATGAGCCTGAAATCCACCACCATACTTTGTATTCGACACAGAGGAAAGACCGTCATGGCAGGGGATGGTCAGGTGACACTGGATCAGACCATTATGAAGCACACGGCCCGAAAGGTGCGCAAGATTTATCAGGATCGTGTTCTGGCCGGATTTGCAGGAGCCACAGCCGATGCCTTTACCCTGTTTACCAAATTTGAAGAAAAGCTGGAACAATATAATGGAAACCTTCTGCGTGCGGCGGTCGAGTTGGCCAAAGATTGGAGGACAGATCGAATTCTTCGAAGATTGGAAGCCCTCCTCATTGTGGCCGATCGAGATCATTCCCTCATTATTTCTGGAAATGGAGATGTCATTGAACCGGACGATGGAGTCACGGCTATCGGGAGTGGTGGTCCTTATGCCCATGCCGCAGCCAAAGCCCTCATCCGACATTCAAACCTGGATGCGCGAGCCATTGCTGAAGAGGCCATGAGGATTGCTGCATCCATCTGTATTTATACGAATGATCAAATCATTATCGAGGAGTTATGATTAAAACCTTTACCCCCAGAGAGATCGTATCCGAATTAGACAAATATATTATTGGCCAGAAAGATGCCAAGCGATCGGTGGCGATCGCCTTAAGAAATCGATGGCGAAGGCAGCAGATCCCAGAGCCCCTCCGAGATGAGATCGCTCCTAAGAATATTATCATGATCGGACCCACAGGGGTGGGGAAGACAGAGATTGCGCGAAGACTTGCCAAACTGGCTCAGGCTCCATTTTTGAAGATCGAGGCATCCAAATTTACAGAAGTGGGTTATGTAGGGAGAGATGTGGAGTCCATGATCCGGGATCTGACCGACCTTGCGGTCAATATGGTCAAAGAGGAGGAATCCAAAAAGGTTCAGCAGAAGGCCGAGGAGATGGCCGAGGAGAGACTTCTGGATATGCTTCTACCTTCTTCAGGGAGAGGTTCCCATCGAAGCGGGGAAGAGACCAGAGAGACCCGGGAAAAACTTCGAAAGATGCTTCGGGGAGGAAAATTGAATGAAAAATACGTGGAGGTAGAGGTTCAAGACCGGAATCTTCCCATTGTGGAGATCTTTACGGCCTCCGGAATGGAGGAGATGGATATCAATATCAAGGAGATGTTTGGAAGCCTCTTCCCAAAGAAGAAAAAACAGAAGAAGGTAAAGGTTCCGGAGGCCCTCCGAATCTTGGCACAGGAGGAGGCTCAGAAATTGATCGATATGGACATGGTCATCAAACAGGCCATCGAGCGAGTGGAGCAATCTGGAATCATCTTTCTCGATGAGATTGACAAGATTGCAGGACGAGAGTCCACCTATGGACCCGACGTGTCCCGGGAGGGGGTCCAGAGGGATCTTCTCCCCATCGTGGAAGGAACCACCGTCACGACAAAATACGGAATGGTCAAGACCGACCACATTCTATTCATTGCCGCCGGGGCTTTTCATGTCTCCAAGCCATCTGATCTTATTCCAGAACTTCAAGGAAGGTTTCCTATCAGGGTTGAACTGGATTCTCTGAAAAAGGAGGATCTGGTGCGAATATTGACGGAACCAGAAAACGCATTGATCAAGCAGTATACAGCCTTGATGGAGACAGAATCGGTGAAATTAGAGTTTACCCAAGATGCCATTGAGGAGATTGCAGAAATTGCGGCCCTGATCAATGAACGAACAGAGGATATCGGGGCAAGACGCCTTTATACCATTATGGAAAGGCTTCTTGACGAAATCTCTTTTGATGCCCCCGAGCTGAGTGGAAAAAAGATGGTCATTGACGCCAAGTACGTAAAGGAGAAATTGAAGGACTTTGTGGAGGATGAAGATCTAAGCCGGTATATTTTATAGAGTAAGGAGTTTAGGGGTCCAAGGGTTCGCGCCTTTAGAAGGATGTGATGGAAGATGGGTGAGCCCTTGGATTCATTATTCTTAATAAGAGGAATTTCCTATGGACAATCCAATGGAGAAAGCAAAGGTATTAGTCGAAGCCCTTCCCTATATAAAACGGTTTTGGGGGAAGACCTTCGTGATCAAGTACGGCGGAAGCACAATGGAAGAGGAGAGGTTAAAGCGGAGTTTTGCCCTTGATGTGGTCCTTCTAAAATATATTGGTTTAAATCCGGTGGTCGTCCATGGAGGAGGACCTCAGATTGGGGAGATGCTCACTAAGATTGGGAAGAAATCCCAGTTTATCGAGGGGATGAGGGTCACGGACGAGGAGACGATGGAGATTGTGGAGATGGTTCTGGTGGGAAAGGTAAACAAAGAGATTGTCTCTTTGATCAACCAGCAGGGGGGGAGAGCGGTTGGCCTGAGCGGAAAGGATGGAGGGCTTCTTTTGGCTGAAAAGATGAGGCTAACAAAAACCTCTACTAATGAGAAAGGTCAAGAAACGATTGATATTGGAATGGTTGGAGAAGTAAAGAAGGTGCGACCGGAGGTCATTCAAGCCTTAGAAAAAGAAGGGTTTATCCCTGTGATTGCCCCGATAGGGGTCGGGGAATCAGGAGAAACCTACAACATCAACGCCGATTTAGTAGCGGGGAAGATCGCCTCAGCCTTAAAGGCTGAAAAGTTGATTCTTTTGACAGATGTCGAAGGAGTTTTGGATCAGGGGAAAAATCTTATCTCCACCCTTTCTTCCTCTGAAGCTCAAAAGTTGATGGAGCAAAAAATCATCTCTTCGGGAATGATTCCAAAAGTGAGATGCTGTCTGGATGCTCTGGAGGAGGGAGTGCGTAAAACCCACATCATCAATGGCACAGTGGAACATGCTATCCTCCTGGAGATTTTCACGGATGTCGGGATTGGAACCCAGATCACAAGAGAACCTTAAGGAGCGAGCCGAAGAATGAATTCTCAAACCTTGATGAAACTTTCAGAACGATATATTGCGCCCACCTATTCCCGATTTCCTGTTCTCCTTATCCGGGGAAAAGGGACGCGGGTCTGGGATGCTGAGGGAAAGGAGTATCTTGATTTCGTAGCAGGGCTGGCCGTTTGTAATTTAGGTCATTGTCATCCCAAGGTGGTCAAGGCCATCCAGGAACAGGCAGAGAGGCTTATTCATGTTTCAAACTTTTATTATATCGAACCCCAGATTCAACTGGCTGCCCTTCTCTGTAAGCATTCCTTTGCCGATAAAGTCTTTTTTTGCAATAGCGGGGCAGAGGCCAATGAAGGGGCAATAAAACTTGCTCGAAAATATGCTAAGGAGAAAATGGAAGGGAATCGTTATGAAATTCTTACCATGGAGCAATCCTTCCACGGGAGAACCTTAGCGACCCTCACGGCGACAGGTCAAGAAAAGTATCAAAGAGGCTATGGTCCTCTTGTTCCGGGATTCAGATATGTTCCCTTTAATAATATAGAAGCCTTAGAAAAGGCCATCGATGAGAAAACCTGTGCAGTCATGCTTGAACCCATTCAAGGAGAAGGTGGAGTCCGCATTCCATCAGATGGGTATCTTAAGGCTGTTCGAAAGATCTGCGATGAAAAGGGCATTCTTCTTATCTTTGATGAGGTTCAGGTGGGAATGGGGAGGACTGGAAGACTCTTTGCCTATCAGCATGAGAACGTGGAACCTGATGTGATGACCCTTGCAAAGTCCCTGGCCGGAGGTGTGCCCATTGGAGCCCTTCTAATAAGGAAGGGAATCGCCGAGGTCTTCCAACCGGGGGATCACGCCTCTACCTTTGGAGGAAATCCCTTGGCCACCGCTGCCGGAGTAGCCGCTTTAAGTGCCCTCCTTGAAGAGGGAATGCTTGAAAATTGCAAGAAAGTGGGAGATTACTTTTTGTCCCGGCTTATGGAGATGAAAACGAGGTTTCCCTTCATTCGGCAGGTCCGAGGCAAGGGACTCATTCTCGGAGTGGAATTGACGATGGACGGGGCTTCAATTGTGAAGGAGATGATGAAGAGAGGATTTCTCATCAATTGTACGATGGGCAACGTTCTTCGTTTCCTTCCACCCTTGATCATCACGAAAGAAGAGGTGGATCAAATGCTTGAAGCCTTAGAAGAGGTCTTTAAGGGCATGACCGGATAAATAAAAGAAGGAGGGTTTCATGAAAGGAGAAGTCAAAAAAGTGGTTCTGGCTTATTCAGGAGGACTGGATACCTCCATCATTCTGAAGTGGCTGAAAAATGAATTTGGATGTGAGGTGGTGACGTTTACGGCCGATATCGGACAGGCGGAGGAACTGGATCATCTGGAAGAGAAGGCATTGGCCACGGGGGCAAGCAAGGTCTATATCGAAGACCTTCGAGAAGAGTTTGTGAGAGATTATGTGTTTACCGCGTTGAAGGCCAATGCCGTCTATGAGGGAACCTATCTTCTGGGAACTTCCATCGCACGACCTTTAATTGCGAAGAGGCAGGTAGAGATTGCTCAACTCGAAGGGGCTGATGCGGTGGCCCATGGGGCAACAGGTAAGGGAAATGATCAGGTTCGATTTGAATTGACCTACTATGCCCTCAATCCTTACATCCGGGTCATCTCTCCATGGAGACAATGGCAATTTAAGTCTCGGGAGGAATTGATGGCTTATGCCAAAGCCAATGGAATTCCTATACCCGTCACTAAAGAGAAACCTTACTCCACCGATCGAAACCTTCTTCATATCAGCTTTGAAGGAGGAATTCTTGAGGATCCATGGGCAGAGCCACCGGAGGATATGTTTATCCTCTCCGTTTCTCCGGAGAAAGCTCCGGACCGACCCACTTATGTAGAGATTGACTTTGAAGATGGGGTACCCAAAAGGGTCAATGGTGAGGCTCTTTCACCTGCCCAATTACTTGCCCGGCTCAATGAACTGGGAGGAAAGAATGGAATCGGGCGGGTGGATATGGTTGAGAACCGTTATGTGGGGATGAAATCCAGAGGCGTCTATGAAACGCCTGGAGGAACCATCCTTCATATCGCCCATCGGGCCATCGAGTCGATTACGATGGATAGGGAAGTGATGCACTTCAGGGACAGTCTCATCCCCAAGATCTCAGAATTGATTTATTATGGGTACTGGTTTTCTCCAGAGATGGAGGTCTTAAGAAAGACCCTGGATGAAATGCAGAAGGATGTCACCGGAACGGTTCGTCTGAAACTGTACAAAGGAAATTGCATAGTGGTCGGTCGGAAGTCTGAGCGATCACTCTATCATGGGGCCTTTGCCACTTTTGAAAAGGATACGGTTTATAATCAACAGGATGCCGAGGGTTTCATTCGACTCAATGCCTTAAGACTTCGAATCCGAAGGATGATGAGAGGATAAATTTTAAAATTCGAAATCCGACGTTAAAAATCTCAGAGGAGTGGTGGGATAGGAAGATGAATCCAAAATACAACCCAAAAGAAATCGAGGAGAAATGGCAGAAGATCTGGGAAGAACAGAAAATTTTTAAAGCGGTCGAGGACCCAACCAGAAAGAAATACTACCTCCTTGAGATGTTTCCTTATCCATCGGGAAAGATTCACATGGGCCACGTCCGAAACTACTCTATTGGAGATGTGGTCGCCCGATATAAGAGGATGAGGGGTTTCAATGTGCTTCATCCCATGGCCTGGGATGCTTTTGGGATGCCTGCAGAGAATGCTGCCATCGAGCATGGAGTTCATCCGGCGAAATGGACCTATGAAAATATTGAGTATATGAAGAAACAGCTCAAACGGATGGGCTTCAGTTATGACTGGGATCGGGAGTTTGCCACCTGTGATGTCTCCTATTATAAATGGGAGCAACTTTTTTTCATCAAAATGTTTGAGAAAGGATTGGCTTATAAGAAGAAATCATTGGTGAACTGGTGTGAAATCTGTAAAACGGTCTTGGCCAATGAGCAGGTGATGGGAGATGGGACCTGCTGGCGGGGTCATCCTGATGATCCCGGGGTGACACAGAAAGAGCTGGAGCAATGGTTCTTTAA
>JBDOIB010000417.1:0-1306 GCA_041082155.1 Thermodesulfobacteriota bacterium
GGCATTTTTTGTCCTTCAGGGACTATCCTTAATTTTCTACCCTTCATCCCAAAATCCGGATTCTGGTCATTAAAACAGACCGAAAGGTATTTTCCACCCTTATTCAGGAGGATTTTAATATTTTCTATATACCTCTGTCTCTTCTCAGGCATGATGTGATGTAAAAGAGCCCATTCGAAAACAAAATCGAATCTTTCAGTTAATTTATCTAAATCTGAGATATCCATTGGGATAAATCTGATCTTTACGCCCTGTTTTGCCGCATTTTCATTGGCCAATCGTATGGCATTTTCTGAGAGATCTATTCCTACCACCTCGAAGCCTCTTGAAGCCAAATAGATAGCATAAAATCCTTCGCCGCAACCCACATCGAGGACCTTGCAGGGATTAATCTTTCCACTTTCAATTAAATGGACCAGTTCCCTGGGAGGGAGAGGTTCAGTCCAGACGGCTCCCTTTTCATATATTTTTTCAAAAATTTCTTTATCCTCATCCATAGATCTAAAAAGAGTTCAAATTTTCGAGGATTCGAGGAGTTAGGATTTTAGGTCTTTATTTATTTTTGGATCTGGCTGGAAGATAGGTTTGGTGGAGCAGAGGGGATTCGAACCCCCGACCTCCAGAGTGCGATTCTGGCGCTCTCCCAACTGAGCTACTGCCCCGACCCAAAAAATCCGCCAAGCGCCTCGGGCTTAGCGCATAGAGAATTAATAAAGATATCAAAATTTAATGTTTTTTAAATAGTTTTTCAATTTTTTTCCTAACTCAGGATGTTTTAAGCCAAAGGCAATGTTAGCCTGAAGGTAACCCAATTTATCTCCTGCGTCGTAGCGATCGCCAATGAATTCATAACCATACACGGGTAGATTTTGATTCAGCTCTTTGATCGCATCGGTTAACTGGATCTCACCTCTTTGATCGGGTTGAGTCTTTTCAAGAACCTCAAAGATTTGAGGAGGAAGAATATACCTTCCGATAATTGCCAGGTTTGAAGGGGCTTCTCCCTGTCTTGGTTTTTCAACCATCTCTTCAACCCGATAGAGTCGATCTTCAATCTTCTTCCCCTTAATTATACCATAAAGATGGGTTTCTGATTTAGGGACTTTCTGAATGGCCACCATCGCTCCATCCAGTTTCTGATACAGTTCCATCATCTGGCGGATACAAGGGATCTTCGCATCGATCAGATCGTCACCGAGAAGTACTGCAAAGGGTTCCCCTCCAACGACTTTTTTGGCGCAAAGGACTGCGTGTCCCAATCCTAAAGGTTCCTTCTGTCTCACTGCCACAAGAGTGACCATCTCTG
>JBDOIB010000420.1:0-2831 GCA_041082155.1 Thermodesulfobacteriota bacterium
GAACTGAGTGAGATCCTCCAATGGGAGGTGGACCAACTCATCAGGAGAAAACTCGGTGATCACAGCCAGGGAGGTAGCTCCAAAGAGAGAGGCGAAGGGTTTTTCCAGGCAGAATCCTGAGAATTTTCCGACTGAGTCGGATCCGCCTCTGGCGGAGAGGTAGAGGTGGGTGAGGAAGTAGGCCTTCTCTCGGGCGATGGTCTTGACGAGATGGAAGCGATATCGGGTCAGTCTTCTGAGGGGGAGATAGGGTTGATAGTTTTCGTAAGGTTCGGGGAGTCTTCCGAAGCGGAGTCGATCGGCGATAACAAAGGCATCGATCTTGTCGGTCTTCTCTTTATCGGAGTAAGCCCTTTTGAAGTTTCAGACGAGTTTGGGGTTGAACTGATAGATGGAGGGGTTGAAAGGAGCAAGCTCCTGGCTTTGGGCCAGAAAGTCCACCAGGTGGAGATCGAGGAAGGAGGTGGCTTCTGTGGCGATCTTTAGCTCAGAGAAGTTATTTTCTTTCATGATTTTCAGGAGCCAGCTCTTCATGGTCTCTGCTCCGGAGAGGGTATTGGGGAAGCTCTGGGATCCGATCGTCTCTCCCTCGGGATCCATGAGGCAGACGGTATTGAGTTTGGCACCCACATCACAACCGACGAATAAGGTCTTTGACAATGTTTTCACCCCCTTTCTTTTCTGGATGGGGGAGTTAAGAGGGGCCTTTGGATCATGGGTAAAACAACCTCGTCAATTAGAACTAACCCATCTCTGTGAGGGTGCAATATCCTTTGGCTTCCTACCAGCGGGAGCCAGGGAGGATTCCCAGAGGGGCCGAACAAGCTGCGAGTGAGAATTCGCACCCAGGACCAAAGGGAACATCCTTTCTCGGGAAGAGACCCTTGGCCAATGACCGCCGAGGGGCAACAGGAGGAAGCGGAATTTCCCTCTCATCCCTAAGGGTATGATAAAGGCCCCTGCTTAACGTGTAAAGTAAAATATGAAAAACGGGGTCAACCCCCTTTATAATGGCCTTAATTCGTAATCAAATCTCTTGAAAAAAATAAAAACACCTCCTAGGATTAGCATAAACACTCTGTGGAAGATCGGTTGGGTTAAACAACCGGCTTTCACCCAGGAGGTGCAAGATGAGTATAGCACAAGGCATTTTACCTTTCCAGTTAATTGAAAACACCTCGAAACTCCTTTTGACTTCCTTTGGAGGTCTCCCCCTGGTGATGGAGACCTTTCGGGCCCTGGGTCTTCCCCAATCGATTCACAAACATCTTTCTATTCTTCAGAAAGAAGGAAAGTATCGGGAGGCGGATTATATTGAGTCTTTTGTGGCTCTCTTTGCCTCCGGAGGGGAATGTGTGGAGGACCTGGAACTTCTCCGGGCGGATGAGGGGCTGAAGAAGTTGGGCTTGAGGGTTCCCTCTCCAGAGGCGGCCCGATGGTTTCTCAATGCCTTTCATGAAGAAGACCTCCTTTCGGGGAGACTCCCTCATCAGGCCTTCATCCCTGAGGAGACGGAGAAGTTGAAGGCACTCAAGAAGGTCCGAAGAGAGATGATTCAGAAGGCGACCCGAAGGGAGGCTCCCTGGAGGGCCACTCTTGATCTGGATGCGGTGATTGTGGAGTCTCAGAAACAAGAGGCCTATTTCACGTATCTGGGAGAGAAGGGTTACCAACCCGTCACGGCCTACTGGGTTGAGCAGGATTTGATTGTGGCTGATGAGTTTCGAGATGGCAATGTCCCGGCCCGGATGGATCTCCTGCGAGTGGCCAAAGAAGCCCTCTCTGCTCTTCCTCCTACGGTTCGTCTGGTTCCGCCAGAGGCGGATCCGCCTTTGGCGGAGAGGATTCGCTCGGACTCCGCAGCCTATGTCCATGAGTTTCTCGACTGGTGTCGTCAAGATCTTCCCGGAAGACCTCGGATTGAGTTTGCCATCAGCGCCGAGATGACCGAAGAACTCAGAGCAGCGATCCAGGCCCTTCCTGAGGAAGCTTGGAGACCTCTGAGAAAGATCACCGAAAAGGGGCTGATCGCTGGACGGAAGGAGTGGGCTGAGGTTGAGTTTGTCCCCAGCAAACTCTCCACCAAAAAGAGGATGAGACCCGATCGCTACCTCGCCATCCGAGTCTGTCCCGCCCAGGGAGAACTCTTTCGCGATGGGAATCCTTACCACTACTTTGCCGTGGTGACCAACATGTGGAGCTGGAACGGAGAGAGATTGCTCCGATGGCAGAGAGAGCGCTGTGGGACGATCGAGAAGATCCACGATGTGATGAAGAATGATCTGGCCGCAGGGGTGCTCCCCTTCCGCCAGAGGCGGATCCGACTCTGTCGGACTAAACGCTTCTTCGTCAACGCCACCTGGTGGAGACTCAATACCCTCGCCTACAACGTCCTCTCGATCCTCAAGAGAAAGGCCTTGCCCCAAAGCTGGTGGCCTCTGCGCCTCAAAGCCCTGAGATTCCACCTCCTTAACCTTGCTGGCCGAGTGATCGAACACGGCCGAAAACTCTTCCTCAAGATCACTCAAAACCATCCCCACTTCTCCCTTTACCAGGAAGCTCGAAAAAAAACTGCTGCTCTTTTCCTCTGCCTGAGGGATTCCCTTCTCTTCCAATTCACCCCCTGCAAATCCAGCCGACTCCAGTCGAAAAGAAACAGTATGCTCAAAATTTGAACCCAAAAACATTCCAAGAAGAAATAACTATCCTCCCGAAGGTATTTTGGCTCCTCTAAAATCAAATCCTCTCATTCTCCTCCCAGTTTTTTCTCTCAGATGCCCTCCCTATAAACCTATTTGCCAATCCTTAAAATTTTTGATTACGGATTATGG
>JBDOIB010000425.1:0-1195 GCA_041082155.1 Thermodesulfobacteriota bacterium
TTAAACTCGTCCCCCCTCTTTCTCTCCACCCCATGATGGACCATCACCGGAAGTCCAGGAGTAAACCTCGAGGCTTCCTTCTTCCAGTTGCTCACAATCGAAGTTGGACAGATCAAAAGGACAGGACGCCTACCACCCATCTCCCAATCCCGCTGAATAAGGCTAAGGGTCTGAATCGTCTTCCCCAACCCCATATCATCTGCAAGACACGCCCCAAATCCCCAATCCCTGAGAAATGAAAGCCAGGAATAACCACGAACTTGATAAGGCCGAAGCACCCCCTGAAAACCCTCGGGTTTCGGAAGTTCCTCATAGGTACTTCGACCACATAACTTGGAAATCAGATCGTTAACCCAACCTTCCGCTCTGATCCCCTCGAGAGAGACACCTCCCGGGAGACTCCCTCCCCCAAGGGCCATCCTCACAACCTCTCGAAGGGTCGCCTCCTGTGTTCTCCTTCTCTTCATGAACTCAAGGATGCCCCGAATTTCCTCTGGATTCACCTCCACCCACTGACCCTTCATCCTTACAAGTGGAACCTTAAGCCTCGCCAGATCTTGAAGCTCTTCGTAAGAAAGCCTCTCACCCCCAAGAGAGATCTCCCAATCAAACTGAACTACTTGATCCAGAGAAAGCCCGCTCAGAGCCCTCATCGTCGGCGCCTTCACATTTGCACGAGCCGCAAACCGAAGTTTAGTCCCCCTCTGAGTCCACCACGAAGGAAGGAGCACTCCGAATCCCCACCTCTCAAAAATCTTCGCCTTCTCAGTAAGAAACTCATAAGCTCCCTTCACATCAAGCTCATAACCGGCGGGCCTCGGGGACCTTAAACTCTTTTCAACATAAGGGCAGACCCTCGAAGCCTGTCCAAGGGAAGAAAGCAGATACTCATGAAGACTAAAATCCTTCTTCAAAAATGAAGGATATCTTCCTTCCCATATATCTTCCACCGAAAGAAGAAGACTCGGATCCTCTGTCCACTGAAGAAGATACCGAACATACCACCTTTCCTCCTTCTTTTTATTCTTCTCTCCTTCCCGCTGATCTCCATCGGGCTCTTCAATCCTAAAACAGAGACGCACAGGGGATTGCACAGAAAGAAATAGTGGCCGTTTCCAATCCTCAAATTGATCTACAAATTTTGAAAGCTCCCTCAGATCACCCCGAAACTCCGAAGAACTGGACAGTAAACCCG
>JBDOIB010000014.1:0-1452 GCA_041082155.1 Thermodesulfobacteriota bacterium
ATGAACCCCCCGATGCAGAACAAACCGAAATATCGAATGATTATCCAGATAATAAGCCAGGGGAATCCCATAACGACTCACCGTCTCTCTTACTGTCTCCAGATGCTCAAAGGTCGTCTCTTTGAGAACCATTCTTGCTCCCACTACCCTCCGAGAATAATCATCCTTGGTCAGAACAAGGTACTGCTTCTCTCCCATCGCTGGAATCCACAGATGATAAGAGGAGTCATGTTGAAAGAGGGCTCCAGGACCCGAAGTCTCAAATCTCGTATAGACCTTCCCCTTCTCCGAGGGCAAAGCATGATAATACCCATTTCTTTCCGACAGAGTCGGATCCGCCTTTGGCGGAAAAGCATAGAGACGAATGCTATTGCGACAAAAAGGACGACCAAATCGCCTCTCGGCCTCCTCCGCCAAGAAGGCAAAATTAAACCTCCCACGAAACAGATCCGCCTCCTGCCGAATATATCGAAGCTCCCGATCCAACCACTCTCTGACCTCCTCGCTCCATATTTGAAACCTATTGTTCACCCTCTGCCACAAACAAAAAGGCCTCTTGCGATTGCTCAACAACCACCTCCTCCGAAGCTCATAGAGACGACTCCTCCGGATCCCTAAAAGCTCCATGGCCTCTTGCTCAGAAATCCGATGCCCATTGAAGGAAGCTAACACCTCCTTGACAAATTCCATTGGAAGTCTTCTGTGAATCCTCTCTCCCATCCCAAAGGGGATTCTCACCGAGAGAATCAAAAAAGTCCATCAAAACTTTTATCTCACTCAAAAAAGAAACCCAAAACTTATGAAAAAAATAGACTCCTCTCTTCTCTCGGCTTTTATCTCAGGAGGAGAGAAATACCCAAGAGGCCTCAGAAGGGGGTTTCAAGAGGATCTCGGCTTTTATCTCACGAAGATAGAACCAAGTTTTCTCTGTCAATTCCATCGCTTTAGTCAGCCTCTCGGCTTGTATCTCAGCATCAGTCCCCCCTTTTGAACCTCCCTCCTCCTCTTCCTCCACTGCCTCTGATAATCCGGATGCCTCTGTCTCCAAGGTTTCACATAGTCCTCGTAATGATTCTCCCAACACTCAGGATGCCTCAGCCGGTAAACCCGATTATGCTCCTTTTTCCTGAACTTCTGACAAACCAATGAACAAGCCTTCTGACGATCCCCCACCCTTGGATCAGGAACAAAAAGACTCCCACAATAATGACACCTCTTCTCTGCCACCTCAATTCCTCCTTCCTCGAGAATCTAAGGTGGCTCATCTCCCTACTCATTTTCTACCCCTCTCCTCCTTCCATATGTCCAAAAGAGATCTCTGAAAAAGTTTTTAATATGAATTTTAGACTGGGTAGGTGGGGTGAAAAAGCCTTCGAGCGGATACCTATTAAATAATAAAGCACTATTGATTAATACCCTGAAAATACTTGATTTTCTATGAAACGGATGTTA
>JBDOIB010000015.1:0-10944 GCA_041082155.1 Thermodesulfobacteriota bacterium
AGGCCTCGCAGGAGTTCGAAAACGACCAGCGATGTATATTGGAAATACAGGGATAGAGGGACTTCATCATCTGGTCCATGAGTTGGTCGACAATAGTATTGATGAGGCGTTGGCTGGATATTGCGATAAAATCGAAGTAATTATCCATATCGATAATAGTGTGACGGTGAGAGACAATGGACGGGGGATTCCAGTAGATATCCATGAGAAAGAAAAGCGACCCGCAGTAGAAGTGGTCATGACCAAACTTCACGCGGGAGGAAAATTTGATAATCAAAGCTATAAGATCTCAGGCGGACTTCATGGAGTGGGCCTCTCGGTGGTCAATGCTCTTTCAGAATATGTGGAGTTGGAGATTCGAAGGGATGGAAAGGTCTATCATCAGGTTTATGAACGGGGTGAGGCAAAGACCCCTTTAGAAATCATCGGAAAGACCAAATCCACCGGGACTCAAATTCGATTTAAACCCGATAGCGAAATCTTTGAAACCACTCAATTTAATTTTGATCTCCTCTCTCAAAGATTGAGGGAACTCGCCTTCTTAAATAAAGGTCTTTCCATTAGTATCGAAGACGAACGCTCGGGGAAACGACACGATTTTTTTTACAAGGGGGGCATTATCTCCTTTGTCGAATATTTAAATAAGAATAAAAATTGCATTCATCCAAAACCCATCTATATTCAAGGGGAGAAAAACGGAATCGAAGTAGAGATTGCTTTCCAATATAACGATGGGTATGCTGAAAATCTTTTTTCCTTCGCCAACAATATCAATACACAGGAGGGAGGGACTCATCTCGTAGGATTCAAGACCGCCCTGACTCGAACCATCAATCAATATGCAGCAAGTGCCAATCTTCTCAAAGGGATGAAAGAGAATATTACCGGAGAGGATACCCGAGAAGGTCTTGTAGGAGTCATCAGTGTCAAATTAAGAGAACCTCAATTTGAAGGGCAGACGAAAACAAAACTTGGAAATAGTGAAGTGAAAGGTTTGGTCGAAGCCCTTGTCAATGAGAAATTGGGAACCTACTTTGAAGAAAATCCAGGAATTGCAAGGAAAATCATTTCCAAGGTGATCGATGCCGCTCGAGCCAGAGAGGCTGCCCGTCGGGCTAGAGAATTAACACGAAAAAAAGGCGCCTTAGAAAATGATCTCCTTCCAGGGAAATTGGCAGATTGTCAGGAAAGGGATCCCGAGCGGTCAGAGCTTTTCATCGTAGAAGGAGACTCCGCCGGAGGCTCTGCAAAGCAAGGGCGGGATCGAACGACCCAAGCCATCCTCCCCATCAAAGGAAAGATTCTTAATGTGGAAAAGGCCCGTTTTGATAAGATGATCACCAATGAGGAGATTAGACTTCTCATTTCAGCATTGGGCGCAGGAATTGGAAAGGAAGAATTTGATATCCACCGGTTACGCTATCATCGAATCATCATCATGACGGACGCAGATGTCGATGGATCTCATATTCGAACCTTGCTGCTGACCTTCTTTTATCGACAGATGCCGGAGGTGATTGAACACGGATATCTCTATATCGCTCAACCCCCCCTGTTCAAAATTACGGAAGGGAAAAATGAAATCTATATCAAGAATGAAGAGGAATTCAATCGCTATTTAATGAAGAGAGCCACCACCCGAAGCGAAGTCTGGATAAAGGAAGGGAGAAGGAAGATCCCCGAAAAGAAGTTGAATCAACTCCTGGAAAAGGTGATCCTTTATTGTGATTGGATTCAGAGGTTGAAGAAAAAAGGAGTGCCTCCCTCTGTCCTACTTCTCCTCTTAGAGCAACAGGTTCGAGGTAAGGCGACCTTTGAGGAGAAAGGAAAAGCCGCCGAGCTTCAAAAAAGATTTCACCGGAGTGGCTTTGAAGTCTCTGATCTTTATTGGGACGAGGAACATAATCTTTATGGGTTTGAAGTTCAAGAGACTAATGGGGCTCGAGGAATACGGACTCGCATTGATTGGAATCTCATTTCTTCAGTCGAGTATCGAAATCTTTTCCAAGCCTATCAAGAGATCCAGGAAATCGCCCCTCCCCCTTATATCCTTTTAGAAAAAGGGAGGGAGGTGGCCATTGAGAAAGTGGAAGATCTTTTGCAGGCTCTCACTCAGATAGGAAAAGAGGGCCTCACCGTCCAAAGATATAAAGGATTGGGAGAGATGAATCCTGAACAATTGTGGGAGACGACCATGAATCCTGAGAAACGAACGCTTCTGAAAGTCAGGGTTGAAGATGCGATTGAAGCCGATGAGATTTTTAGTATTCTGATGGGAGATGAAGTTGAACAACGAAGACAATTTATTGAAGAAAATGCTCTCTTTGTTACCCGTCTGGACATCTAAAGGGTTCAACTCTTTGCAACCCTCTTCTATGCCCCTTGATCTGAATGAATAAAAAATCCCTAAAAGGAGAGATGAAGGAGAAAGATGAATATTAAAGATTTAAAAAAGAAAAAGATTAGTGAGCTGACCAAGATTGCCAAGGAACTCAACGTGGAGGGGGCAAGCGGAATGAGGAAGCAGGACCTCATTTTCGCTATCCTTCAAGCCCAGACCGAGAAGAATGGTCTTATTTTTGGAGAAGGGGTCCTTGAAATTTTACCCGATGGGTTTGGATTCCTCAGGGCTCCAGATTACAACTACTTGCCAGGACCGGATGATATCTATATCTCCCCTTCTCAAATTCGGAGGTTCAATCTCCGGACCGGAGATACGGTGTCGGGACAGATTCGACCCCCTAAGGACAATGAGCGTTACTTTGCAATGTTAAAAGTCGAGATGGTGAACTATGAAGACCCTGAGGTCGCTCGGGATAAGATCCTCTTCGATAACCTTACTCCCATTTATCCTATGGAAAGAATTCGTTTAGAGGTTGAGGGGGAGAGCGAAAATTATTCTGCCCGCGTGATGGATCTACTGACTCCTATCGGAAAAGGACAGCGAGGGTTAATCGTGGCAGCCCCCCGGACAGGGAAAACGATGCTTTTACAGACCATTGCCCATAGCATTACAAAGAACCATAAAGAGATTACCCTCATCGTCCTCCTCATTGATGAGCGACCCGAAGAGGTCACCGATATGGAGCGTTCGGTGGATGCCGAAGTGATCAGTTCCACCTTTGATGAACCCCCTCAGAGACACGTCCAGGTGGCTGAAATGGTCATCGAGAAAGCCAAGCGATTGGTTGAACATCAAAAAGACGTGGTGATCCTTTTAGATAGTATCACTCGGTTGGCAAGGGCCTATAATGCCGTCGTTCCTCCCAGCGGAAAGATCCTCTCCGGGGGAATTGACGCCAATGCCTTACAGAAGCCAAAGCGATTTTTTGGTGCTGCCAGAAATGTGGAAGAAGGGGGAAGCCTGACCATCATCGGGACTGCCCTCATTGATACGGGGAGCCGAATGGACGAGGTGATTTTTGAAGAGTTTAAGGGGACAGGGAATATGGAGATCCATTTGGACCGGCGTTTGGTCGATCGAAGAGTCTTTCCTTCTATCGATATTCAGCGTTCAGGAACTCGAAAAGAAGAACTCCTCATTCCTCCGAACGACCTTAACCGCATCTGGCTTTTAAGAAAAGTGCTTCAACCGATGAACACCGTAGAGAGTATGGAATTCCTCCTTGAGAAACTTCAGGCGACCAAGAGTAATCGGGAATTTCTCGATTCGATGAATCAATGAGAATCTATTGAAAATCCCTTCGAAATCGGTAAAATAGAAAATGGAGGAGAGGAGATGAAAAAAGATATCCATCCAAAACTTTATGATACCGTTATCAAATGCGCCTGCGGGGCTGTCTTTGAGACGAAAAGTACACAAAAAGAGATCCATGTAGAGATCTGCTCAAATTGTCACCCCTTCTTTACTGGGAAGCAGAAATTTGTAGATTCAGCGGGGCGAATTGAACGATTCAAAAAGAAATATGGAGATAAGCTGGAACCTAAGGAAGAATAAACCGTTGTCCACCCTCTTACCTTCGAAACCCTTCTGGATAGAGGATTCTCTTCAGGTCTATTCGTACGGTCCTCTTTTTAAAGAACAGGATCTTCATCATTAGTGTTTATTCCAAAAATATTCTGGTTTTAGAGAAGTTTCTTTTGATAGAAATCTTCTCTTAAAACCTGTTTTCCTTTTTACACAAAGGAGATTCAGGCCTTATGCTCTTTAAGGGTAAAGGAAGAAAGAGGAGCAAATAAAATGTTCGAACGATTGGAAGAAGTGGAACATCGATATGAAACCCTTTCCCATCTCTTGGGTCAACCTGAGGTCATCCATAATCAAACAGAATTTCAGAAAGTCGCTAAGGAATATGCTGAACTGGGAAAGGTGGTCGATCTCTATCGGAGGCTAAAGAAAATAGAGGAGGAGATCAAAGAGAATCGACTCCTCATGGAAAGTGAGCAAGACGAGGAACTCAAGCGATTAGCCAAAGAGGAAGTCTCTCAACTTCTGGAGGAGAAAACAAAGGTAGAGAGAGACCTCCGGGTAGCCCTTCTTCCCAAAGACCCTAATGATGAGAAGAATATTCTCTTGGAGATCCGGGCAGGCACAGGAGGAGAGGAGGCGGGACTCTTTGCTGCCGATCTCTTTCGGATGTACGCCAAATATGCTGAAAAGCAGAACTGGAAAGTAGAAATTCTGAGTCGTCACTATACAGGGGTCGGCGGATTCAAGGAGATCATCGCATTGATCGAAGGGAAAGGCGTCTATAGTCGGTTAAAGTATGAGAGTGGCGTTCACCGGGTGCAAAGGGTCCCTATTACCGAGTCCCAGGGAAGGATTCATACCTCCACGGTGACCGTGGCCATCCTTCCGGAGGCAGAGGAAGTAGAGGTGGAGATCGATCCCAATGACCTGAGAATTGATATATTTAGATCCTCTGGCCCAGGAGGTCAAAGTGTAAATACTACCGATTCTGCGGTCCGAATTACCCATCTTCCGACCGGAATCGTGGTCTCCTGTCAGGATGAAAAATCGCAGCATAAAAATAAAGCCAAGGCTTTAAAAATTTTAAGAGCCAGATTATTGGAAAAGGCCCGACAGGAGAAGGAAAAGGAAATCTCCGAGAAAAGGAGAAATCAGGTGGGAACAGGGGAGCGGAGCGAAAGGATCCGGACTTATAATTTCCCTCAGGGACGGGTGACCGACCATCGTATTGGATTAACTTTATATCGATTAGATGAGATTCTGGAAGGAGACCTTGACGAAATCATTGATTCCCTCATCACCTATTATCAGACAGAAGCTCTCAAGAATAAAGAATAATACCTGAACAAAGGAATGACAGTGTTTGAAGCCCTCAACTGGGGTACTCATTATTTAAAGAATCACCAGATCCAAAATCCAAGACTTCAAGCTGAACTCCTTTTAGCTTATTCGATGAACCTAAAAAGGGAGGGACTTTACCTTCGTTTTCCTCAGGAGATCGCGAAGGAAGAGGAGGAAAAATTTAAAAAGTTAGTTTTGAGAAGAGTGGCTGGAGAGCCCCTTCAGTATCTCTTGGGCTCGCAAGAGTTTTGGTCTATCCTGTTTAAGGTCGACCCACGAGTTCTCATTCCTCGACCAGAGACGGAGCATTTGGTGGAGGAGGCGATCTGTATTCTATCAAAAAATAATTCTAAACGCTTTCCTCTCGTCTTAGAGTTGGGGACGGGTTGTGGAGCGATTGCGATCTCTCTTGCCCGAGAATTAAAACATCTTAGAATTATCGCTACCGACCTTTCAAAAGATGCGATTGAGGTCGCCAAGGAGAATGCCAAGGACACTGGGGTGATTCACCAGATTACCTTCCTCGTAGGGGATCTCTTTGAGTGTTTTTCACCCTTAAAAAGGCCTTTCGATCTTATTCTCTCTAATCCACCTTATATTAAGGACTCAGAGATTGATCGATTGGCCCGAGAAATAAAAGATCATGAACCATTGATGGCTTTAAAAGGAGGTAAAGATGGCCTCGATTTTTATCGCCGAATTCTCTCCCAAGCTCCCAAGTATTTAAAGGAAGGAGGATGGCTTCTCCTGGAATTAGGAGAAGGTCAGGCAGAAAAGGTTTCAGAGCTATTTAAATCCACGGGAAAGTTCAAAAACCCTATCCTTTTAAAGGATCTCTCAGGAATAGAAAGGGTGATTAAAGCCCAAAAATTGTAAGAGCGACAGAATAAGGTTTTCACTCATGGAGCGTATCCTTATACAAGGAGGGGAGAGACTGATCGGGGAAGTGGAGGTGAGCGGTTCAAAAAATGCCTCTCTTCCGATCTTTGCAGCCAGTATTCTCACCGAGGGGGAGAACCTCTTTCAAAATATCCCTAAATTAAAGGACATCGATACCATTAGCAAAGTGCTTAGAACCCTTGGGGTAAGGGTGGAACAGCAAGAGGATCATACCTATCGAATTGATGCCCGAGAGGTTCCTTATTGTGAAGCGCCTTATGATTTAGTGAAGACCATGAGGGCTTCCATCCTTGTTCTTGGACCTCTGGTAGCGAGAAAGGGAGAGGCGATTGTTTCTCTTCCAGGAGGGTGTGCCATTGGAGCCCGTCCCATCAATCTTCATCTTATGGGCTTGGAGGCCATGGGAGCTAAGATTGAACTCCGGAAGGGATATGTGGAGGCGAAGGCAGATCGGTTAAAAGGGGCAGAGATTGCCTTTGATACCCCTACCGTCACTGGGACAGAAAACTTAATGATGGCCGCAACCCTTGCCAAAGGAAAGACGATTCTTAGAAATGCTGCAATGGAGCCAGAGGTGGTGGAATTAGCAAAAGTTCTCAATAAAATGGGCGCGAAGATTGAAGGAGCGGGAACTAGCACAATTATGATCCAAGGGGTTGAAGGCCTTTCTGGGACAAAACATACCGTTATTCCCGATCGAATCGAGGCAGGAACTCTGATGGTTGCAGCTGGACTGACAAGGGGGAATATTAAACTCTTCAACTGTCCTCTTCAACACATGGAGGCCGTCATTTATAAACTCAGGGAGGCAGGAGTAGAGATTGAACCTGAGGAGGATGGGGTAAGGGTGGTTGGAAACACGAGAATTCGAAGTACCGATGTCAAAACACAACCCTACCCCGGTTTTCCCACAGACATGCAGGCCCAATTTATGGTGTTAATGGCACTCGCAAGAGGCTTGAGTGTGATTACAGAGACGATCTTTGAGAATCGGTTTATTCATGTAAGTGAATTGCTTCGAATGGGAGCGGATATTCGAATTAAGGGAAATACGGCAATCATACAAGGGGTTGACCACCTGAGCGGGGCACCCGTGATGGCCACCGACCTGAGAGCGAGTGCCTCTCTTGTTTTGGCCGGATTAGTGGCAGAGGGAGTGACCGAGGTTTCAAGGGTTTATCATCTGGATCGCGGTTATGAAGGATTGGATCGGAAACTTGCAAAATTAGGAGCAAACATCAGAAGGGCTTAGGGGCCGGGAGGAATGATTCGAATTCTTAGATTCGGAGAGAGAGGTTTCGAGCGATATCTTAAAGGGTTAGATGGGAGGATGGAGGGGGAGTCGAAGGAGATCGAACAGGAGGTATTTTCGATTATTGAAAAGGTCAGACGGGATGGGAATAAAGCCCTTCTTCATTTTACTTCCCAATTCGATAGAGTTCATCTCTCCCCTTCTGAGCTTCTTATTCGGAGAGAGGAGATCAAAGAAGCTTATCAAAAGCTCTCTCCCCAATTTTTAAGAACCTTATTCAAGGCCTCCTCTCGGATTAGAAGATTTCATCAGCTCACGAAGAAAGCCCTCCGGACAAGATGGAGAGAAAGGGGGATTCAAATTGAGCAAATCGTAAGACCCTTAGATCGAGTGGGGATCTATGTGCCTGGAGGAAAGGCGTCTTATCCATCAACCGTTCTCATGGCGACCATTCCTGCAAAAGTAGCCGGTGTGAGGGAGATTTTTCTGGCCACCCCTCCTCAGCCCGAAGGGCTCAGTCCTGCGGTGCTTGTGGCCGCAGATTTGGCTGGAGCCAACCAAATCTTTCAGGTTGGGGGAGTTCAAGCCATCGCCGCCTTTACCTATGGAACAGAGACGATTCCACGAGTCGATAAGATTGTGGGGCCAGGAAATCGTTATGTTGCTATGGCGAAACGACTCGTCTATGGGAAGGTCGATGTGGATATGATCGCTGGTCCCAGCGAAATTGTCATCATTTCCGACGAAGATACCCCCCCTTCTTTTATAGCTTCCGATCTCATCTCCCAGGCCGAACATGATGAGATGGCCCTTCCCATCCTTATCACTCCCTCTGAATCCTTTGCCCAGAGGGTCAGAGAGGAGTTAGGGAGACAGCTTCAATCACTTATGAGGAATCAGATTGCCCAAACCAGTTTAAGTAAGAAAGGAGCTATCCTGGTGGTAAAAAACCTTCAACAGGCCATTGAACTGGCCAATAGGATTGCTCCTGAGCATTTAGAACTCTGTGTAAGAAAGCCAGCCTTTTTAAAAAAGGCAATCAGGAATGCTGGAGCGGTTTTTCTGGGTCCTTATACCCCTGAGGCGATTGGGGATTACTGGGCGGGTCCCAACCACATTCTTCCAACCTTGGGGACAGCAAGGTTCTTTTCTGCATTAGGAGTGGAAGACTTTTATAAACGAATTCATTTCATTCAATTTGATCAAAAGCGGTTGAGCCGGGTGGCAAGAGATATCGAGAGGTTTGCCAAATGTGAAGGTTTGGAGGGACATTATCGAGCGATCCAATCAAGATTGAGGAAGGGAAAGGAGTCATCGTGAAGAGACATCGAAAGGCGGAGATTCAAAGAAAGACAAAAGAAACAGAAATCATTCTTAAAATAGATCTGGATGGTTCAGGGAAACATTCCATTCAGACTAAAATCCCTTTTTTTGACCATATGCTCCAATTGTTAACCTATCATAGTGCTATAGACCTTACCCTTAAAGCGAAGGGAGACACAGAGGTGGATGCCCATCATACCGTAGAGGATGTGGGAATCTGTTTGGGCGAAGGATTACGAAAGGCTTTAGGAGAGATGAAAGGTATTCGGAGATACGGGATGGCCTTGATTCCTATGGATGAAACGTTGGCCTCGGTCGCTTTAGACCTTTCGATGAGACCCTGTTTGGTCTTTCATATGAAACCAAAAAGATCAAGGATAGGGAGTTTTGATCTCGAGCTGGTGGAGGAATTCTTCAAAGCCTTCTCTAATCATGGAAAACTTACCCTTCATATCAATCTTCTTTATGGAAGGAATAGTCATCATATGGTGGAGGCTGTATTTAAAGGGGTTGGAAGAGCCCTGAGGGATGCGGTTTCACGGGATGAGCGTTTGGAAGAAATTCCTTCAACAAAGGGAATCCTTTGAGGGGAGGAATGAGTGATGAATGAGGTGAGGGTTGGAGAAATTCGAATTGGGAAAGGAAACCCGATGATTCTGATTGCAGGGCCATGCATCCTGGAGGGTGAATCCATGGCCCTCAAGATTGCAGGAGAGTTAAAGAGAATCTGCGAGTCCTTAAAAATCCCCTATATTTTTAAAGCATCCTACGAAAAGGACAATAGGGGTTCAGAAAAAGCTTACAGGGGCCCAGGGATTCGGGAAGGATTGAGAATTCTTTCGAAGGTAAAGGAGGAGTTGGGAGTCCCTGTTCTATCTGATGTCCATCGGATGGAGGATGTGGATCAGGCCAAAGAAGTCTTAGATATCATTCAGGTCCCGGCCTTTCTTTGTCAGCAGACCAGTCTTTTGATCAAGGTAGGAGAGGCTGGAAAGGTCGTAAATATCAAGAAAGGCCAGTTTATGGCCCCAGAGAATATGGCCGGAGCGGTCAGAAAGGTTTATAGTACAGGAAATCATCAGGTCCTTCTTACGGAAAGGGGAACCTGTTTTGGATATAATAAGCTTGTCTCAGACTTCTGTTCCATACCGATCATGCAGGGGATTGGATGCCCAGTGATTTTCGATGCCACCCATGTAGTCCGTAACTACGGGATTCCAAGTGAGGATCCGAGGGGAGGAAGCCCTCAGTTTGTGCCTTATCTTGTTCGAGGGGCAGTGGCAGTGGGATGTAATGGACTTTTTCTTGAGACCCATCCTACTCCGAGGGAGGCCCTCTGTGATGCCTCAAGCATGATCCCTCTCAAAGAGATGGAAGATCTTCTCAGACAAGCCAAGGCCATCCATGAGATGGTTAGAAGCTGGGGAATTGCTTAACGAACATGGTGAAAGGAGGAGAAAGGAGAGGATGAAGATTTTTATTGATACGGCGAATCTAAATGAGATTAAGAAGGCAAAGGACTTAGGTTTGGTCGATGGAGTGACGACGAACCCGACACTTCTGGCAAAGGAAAGAGAGGATCCAGAAACCTTGATTCGAAAGATCTCCAGCGAGGTAAAGGGCCCTATTAATGTGGAGGTCACAGCACTCACTTACGAAGAAATCCTAAAGGAGGCCAAGGTCTTAGTGAGGTGGGGGGAGGAGATTGTCATTAAGATTCCGGTAAATCAGGATGGATTAAGGGCGGTAAAGACCCTCTCCGAGGAAGGGATCAAGACCAATGTGACTCTGATCTTTAGTCCCAGTCAGGCCATTCTGGCTGCAAAGGCGGGTGCCACTTATATCTGTCCATTCTTGGGAAGATTGGACGATATCAGTTTCAATGGACTCGAACTCATTCAACAGATCAGGGAGATTTATCGGAATTATGATGAGTTTCAAACCCAAATTATTGTGGCGAGTGTAAGGCATCCCCTCCATGTGATTGAGGCAGCCAAAATGGGAGCCGAAATCGTGACGATTCCTCCTGCCATTCTTGAGCAAATGGTGAAACATCCTTTGACCGATCGTGGAATTTCACAATTCCTTGAAGATGCAAGGAAGATCGGAGAGAAGAGATGAAGAAGGTTTTTGTTTGTCTTTGGATACTCCTTCTTTTAGGAACTTTCCAACCTCAGGAGGCTTCGGCTGGAGCCAA
>JBDOIB010000067.1:0-5603 GCA_041082155.1 Thermodesulfobacteriota bacterium
GACCCGGGTGAAGGGTCCGGTGGTTTATGAGATTGATGGCCGGCCTGCAATGGATGTGGTGGATGATCTTTTAGGAACTCAGGAATGGCACAAGCGTCTTCCCCTTCTTCTTGTGACATTGGGAGTGAACCATGGAGATAAATACGGACCTTATGACGAGGAGAGTTATGTGAATAGACTCATTGTTGGAGTTCTCCTAAGGAAGAGGGCGATTGTTCTATTCGAGGCGGATTTTGAGAATGGAACAGAGTTTCAATTTATGAGAAGGAGTTCAGAGTTGATGGAGGAGTCAGCTGAAAGGGTGAGCCGGGAGGTCCTCGAGAATCTTAAAAAGAATAAACAGGAGCCCTTTTTTTCGCTCTATATTGACTGTGCAGGGAGGACCTCTGCTTATTCGGGTTCAGAGAGGGAAGAGGCTTCCATCGTTCAGAGGATCATTGGAAAGGAAATCCCTTTATTGGGATTCTATTCAGGGGTTGAGATTGCCCCTCTGTTAGGGAAAAGTCGGGGTTTGGATTGGACAGGGGTATTAATGGTATTGAGCAGGAGCAGGTAAGATGAAGAAGGCCGAGCTTGACGAAATCCAGAGACTTAAAAAAGAGAAGGCTTATCTTTCGAAACAGTTAGAGGAGCTCTCAAGGGAAGTGGCAAAACTTGATCTTCTTACCCTTACCCTCAGCCAGCAAAAGAGACAAGTGGCTTCGGCGTTCAATTTGATCAGACTCATACAGGAGAGAGTATATCAAGTGGCTTCGTTAGAGGATCTCTATCATACGGTGGTTCGGACTGTTGTTTCGGAATTATTTGTGGATGGGGCCGCTTTATTAGAGAGTGATCATAAGAGCCGGAAGTTTTTGATGTTGGCTTCGGAGGGCTTTTCGGGGGATCGAAAGACGATAAGGATAGAAGGAAGATTTAATGATAAGGAGATTTTTAGGCCAACTTTTTTAAACAGCAGTTCTTCTTTAACTCCCTTTCAGAGATTTTTGAAGAAGACATTTGGATTTCCTTATTTTGTCTGGTCCCCCGTTTCAGAAGGAGAAGGGGGATTGGTGCTTTTCGCGGGTAATCGGTTTGAAAATCTGATGGAAAAGCAGCCTTTTTCAGAAACAAGTCTTGAGATGTTTGAGGCGATCTCTTCGGTTACCCTTTTGAGAAGGGATAATATTTTAAAGACTCAGAGGATCCTTAAGGAGAGAGAGGAGAGGATTGAATTTTTGGCAGAGATCATCAGAAGCTCGCCCCTTAGTATCATTGCCCTGGACGGGCAGGGGAAGATTACCTATGTGAATCCCTCTGGGGAAAATTTATATGGTTATTCCACTGAGGAGTTAATGGGTCAGGAGCTCGGCTTCCTCTACGCCCAGCCCAATTTCAGTGAGGTTCAGAAGGAGATTTTTGAGGCGGTCAAAGATGGAATGTGGAGAGGAGAGCTGTTAGGCAGGAATAAGGATGGGGATCTTTTCTATGTGGATTCTTCTTTTTATCAGATGCGTGATCGGCGAGGAAAAGTAATAGCCCTGATTGGATTCCAGACAGATATTTCGGAGCGGAAGCAGATGGAGAAGGCGATTTGTGAATCGGACCAGAAGTATCATCTCGTGGTTGAGAATGCGAATCAGGGGATCGTAATAGCCCAGGATGGGATGCTTAAGTTTTGTAATTCAAAGATCATGGAGATGACGGGGTATTCCTCTCAAGAGTTAACTTCTAAGCCTTTTGTTGAGTTTGTTCATCCTGAAGATCGGGATATGGTGATGGCAAACTATCTTAAGAGACTGCAGGGAAGGGAACTCCCGAAGGTCTATACTTTTCGGGCGATAGATAAGAAAGGATCTGTGAAGTGGTTTGAGATCAATGCGACGATGATCCAGTGGGAAGGAAGGCCTGCCACCCTGAATTTTTTGAGCGATGTCACGGAACGGGTGAAGATGGAGGAAGCCCTTCGGCACAATGAGGAGTATTTTCGAGCACTCATAGAGAATTCGCTTGATATAATTTTTATCATTGCAGGGAAGGGAAGGTCCGTTATACAAGTCCTTCCTGCTATAAGGTGATAGGATACCGACCTGAAGAATTTTTGGAGGAGAGTTGTTTCAGCCACATCCATCCTGCGGATTCTTCATCGGTTCAGGATTTGATCCAGAAGATGACGGAGGAGCCCGGGGCCACGGTAAAGATGGAGTTTCGCCTTCGTCATCGGGATGGCTCCTGGAGGCGGATGGAGGCCTATGCTCGGAATCTTCTTCATATCTCCTCGATCCAGGGAATTGTCGTCAACGCCCGTGATATTACGGAACAGAGGCAGGCTGAGGAAGAGGTCAACGCGCTTCAGGAGCAGTTCCGACAGTCTCAAAAGATGGAGGCTATTGGAAGACTTGCCGGGGGGATTGCCCATGATTTTAATAACCTCCTTTCGATCGTTCAGGGCTATAGTGATCTGTCTCTTCTTAACCTTGAACATGGAGATCCATTGAGGGAAAACATTGAACAGATTCGGCAGGCAAGCCGGAAAGCCGCTGATCTAACCCGTCAGCTTTTAGCCTTCGGGCGGCGCCAGGTGATGGAGATGAGGGTCCTCGACCTCAACCATCTTCTCCTGAATCTTAAGAAGATGTTGAAGCGAGTGATTGGTGAGGATATTGAGCTTGCGATTATTCAGGGTGAAGGGATTGGAAGGGTCAAGGCAGATCCGGGACAGATGGAGCAGATGATTTTGAATCTGGTGGTTAATGCCAGAGATGCCATGCCATCCGGAGGGAAACTCACCATTGAAACAGCGAATGTGAAGTTAGATGAGGTTTATGCGAGGACCCATATTGGCGTAAAACCCGGGGACTATGTGATGATTTCGGTCAGTGATACAGGAGAGGGGATGACACCAGAGGTGAAGGAGCGGATCTTTGAGCCTTTCTTTACGACAAAGCCTAAGGGAACGGGGTTAGGGCTTTCCACAGTCTATGGAATTGTGAAACAGAGTGGGGGAAACATCTGGGTTTACAGTGAGCCTGGTTCTGGGACGAGCTTTAAGATTTACCTCCCCCGGGTGGATGAGCCTCTGGAGGAGGGCATCGAGGCTTCGAGAGAGGAGGAGCTTCCGAGGGGAGATGAGACCGTTTTGGTTGTGGAGGATGAAGAGGAGGTTCGAAAGATCGCGAAAGCGGTCCTTCGAAGACAAGGATACAGTGTGCTTGAGGCACCGCAAGGAGGAGATGCTTTTTTGATCTGTGAGAAATACGAAGGACCGATTCATCTGATGCTTACAGATGTGATCATGCCCAGGATGGATGGAATGGAGCTTGCCAAGAGGCTTCTTTCCATGCGTCCTGAGATGAAGGTCATTTTTATGTCGGGATATGCGGATCATGCGATTTTGAGACATGGGTTATTGAAGGAAGGGATGGAATATATTCAGAAACCCTTCACTGTGGAAGGACTGGCAAGAAAAGTAAGAGAAGTGCTGGACAGAGATTAGACTGATTTAAAAAAGCTTTCCCACCTTCAACACAATTTTTCTCATTTGACGCCTTTTTGATTTAAATCAAGGAAAACAGATTTCAAACAATTTATATTTAATTAAAAGATAATCTAAAGGAGGAGTGCAATATGATAAAGCGAAAGATTGTTCAGATAAATGAAGAGAAATGTACAGGCTGTGGACTCTGTATCCCAAATTGTGCTGAAGGGGCCCTTCAAATCATCCATGGAAAGGCAAGACTCATCACTGACAAGTTGTGTGACGGGCTTGGAGCCTGCCTCGGACACTGTCCTGAAGGGGCTATCCGGATCATCGAGAGAGAGGCTGAAGCATTTGATGAGAAAGCTGTAGAAAACCATCTTCGTAAGCAGGAAAAAACCACTCCTTTAACCTCACATACAGTCAGCTGTCCCTCCTCGAGAGTCGTTCAATTCCAGAATATCCAACCAAAAACCGAATCTCATCAAAAAGACGCTTCTTCCTCCCGGCTGACTCACTGGCCCGTTCAGTTGAAATTGGTTCCGGTGGATGCCCCTTATTTTAAGGATGCAAATTTATTGGTTGTGGCGGACTGTGTTCCTTTTGCCTATGCTCAGTTTCATGAGGATTTTCTTAACGGTAGAGTGGTAGTCGTTGGATGTCCGAAGCTCGACGATATTCAATTTTACAGAGAAAAATTGACAGCAATTCTAAAAGCAAATTCTATCAGGAACGTCACCGTCCCTTACATGGAAGTTCCCTGTTGCTTTGGTCTGGCGAAAGCCACAGAGGATGCGATTGAGGCTTCAGGTAAAGATATCCCGATTAAAAAGATTAAGATCGGAATCCGCGGGGAGATCCAACCTGAATCAGAATCCACAGGGTGAAACATTCCAATCCTTTCACTCATCTCCATTAATTTTCTTGACTCCTTTTATCCCACGTAATATTCTTTTTTATCAATCAAACCTCTTTCCCCCTCCCATTGAATGGGGCGGGATAATTGGTTGATTTTATTTTATATCATTTGCCAGAAGGGAGAAAAACAGATGAGAGAAAGGCTTGCTTATTATGAGTTAAGGGATCGGATAGCGATCGTCACCATTGATCATCCTCCCATGAATGCATTGGATATGCCAACTCGGGAGGCGATTGCGGAGGTATTTGGGGAGCTGGATCAGCAGAGGGGGGAGATCAGAGGAGTGATTTTATGCGGAGCAGGAGAGAAGGCATTTGCTGCAGGGGCGGATATTAAATCCTTTTTAGAATTGACACCGGAGGTGGCTAAGCGGCGTCTGACCCGTAGTCATCAGATTTATAAGATGATCGAAGATTTTGAGTGGCCGGTGGTTGCGGCGATTCATGGGTTCTGTCTGGGGGGTGGGTTGGAGTTAGCCCTCTGCTGCGATCTCAGGTATGCAGAAGAGAATGCAAAGTTTGGATTCCCGGAAGTGAATCTATCTGTATTTCCTGGAAATGGAGGGATTTGGCGTTCAATGTACCATTTACCCATAGGGAAATTAAAAGAGTTGGTTTACAGTGGAGAGATCATCGGGGCAGAAGAAGCGTTTCGCCTTGGATTTATTGAGAAAGTGGTTCCAGCAGGAAAAAGAATAGAGGCCTCTTTAGCCTTTTTTTCAAAGGTGATGGAGAAGGGACCTCTTGGGGTGAAGGCTGCAAAGAAGGTGATCAATCGAGTGAGGGATATGAGTTTAAGTCATGGTCTTGAGTTAGAGTCAGACCTGTGGGCGGATCTCACAGCCACGGAAGATATGAAGGAGGGGGCAAGGGCATTTGTAGAGAAGAGAAAACCCCAATATCGTTGTAGATAGAAAAAAAATGAAGAGGGAAAGCTCTTTAAAGAGGACCTTTCAGAAGGGGAGATTATCCCCATAGGCCTGAAAAAAATGGTTTGTCATGGGAAAGGTTTTGTGGTAGATTTTTCCTAAACTTAAATCAAAAAGACAGAAAGAAATGGAAGAAATTCTAAAGGGAAAGACACTCTTTCTTGATTTAGTCCAGGTTGCGTTTGTCCTTACCGATATTCATTCCAAGATCCTATATGCCAATCATTTTACAGAACGTCTCTTCGGTTACTCATGGAAGGAAATGGAAGGCCAGTGGATTCGGCTCTTCTTCCTCGAAG
>JBDOIB010000071.1:0-9626 GCA_041082155.1 Thermodesulfobacteriota bacterium
ATATGAAAGAGCTGCTTTTAGAGGTTGGAACAGAGGAGATTCCTGCCAGATTTATACCTGAGGCCTTGAATGAATTTGAGCGGTTGATTCAGAAGGAGTTTGAGAGTTATCAGATCGACTTCGAAGGGATCCAAACCTTTGGAACTCCGAGGCGATTGGTTCTCTACATTCCATCTCTATCAGAGAAACAGAAAGATAAGGAGATCAGAAAGATCGGTCCTTCCAAACGAGCTGGACTCGATGCTCAGGGAAATCCCACTTCGGCTGCCATCGGCTTTGCAAAAAGCCAATCCGTTCCGGTGGAGTCCCTCGAGGTGATAAAGACCGAAAAGGGAGAATATCTCTGTGCAGTGAAGAAGGAGCTTGGAAGACCCACCCACGAGCTTCTCAAGGAGATTCTTCCCAGAGTCATTCTTTCCATCCCCTTTCCCAAATCGATGAGATGGTCCAATGTGTCCATCCGCTTTGCAAGGCCCATTCACTGGATTCTCTGTCTTTATGGAGGGCAGGTCGTTCCCTTCGAAATAGGAAATATTCCGAGTGGAAATGTGACCTACGGTCATCGATTCATGCATCCCGATCCCATTGAGGTAGAGGATTTTTCATCCTATCTTAAAAAGACACGGGATGCCTTTGTGATGGTTGACCCTGAGGAACGAAGGAGAAAGATTGAAGAAGGGATGCTAAGAGAGGAACAAAAGGTTTCTGGGAGAGTCCTGAGAGATGAAGAGCTTCTTAAAGAAGTAAATTTTCTGGTGGAGTACCCTGTCGTCCTCTGTGGCCATTTCGATGAAAAATTTCTCTCTCTTCCGGAGGAAGTGGTCATCCATTCCATGATGGAGCATCAGAGATACTTTCCCTTGACAGATTCTCAAGGGAAATTGCTCCCCCATTTTATCTTTGTCTGTAATATCTCTCCAAGGGACGAGAAGGCTGTGATCCTGGGAAATGAGAGGGTTCTTAAGGCGAGACTTTCGGACGCAGAGTTCTTCTTCCAAGAAGACCTGAAAGTTCCTCTCGAACAGAGAATCGAAGAGTTAAAAAAAGTTGTCTTTCAAGCCAAACTGGGGACCTCATATGAGAAGGTCCTCCGGTTCAAAGAGATTGCTTCTTTTCTTTCGAAACAGATCAATCCCTCCCTTCAAGAGACGGTCGAGAGGGTTTCTCTCCTCTGTAAAGCAGATTTGGTGACAGGAATGGTGGGGGAGTTTCCAAAACTCCAGGGAGTGATGGGAAGGATATATGCACGGCTTTCAGGAGAGAAGCCAGAAGTTTGTGAGGCCATCTACGAACATTATCTTCCTTCCTTTGCAGGAGACCGATTACCCTCAAGCCCCGTTGGGGATCTGGTAAGCATAGCGGACAAGATGGATACGATTGTGGGATCTTTCGGAATTGGGGTTGTTCCCACCGGAACCTCAGATCCTTTTGGGTTGAGGCGTCAGGCCCTGGGGATCATAAGGATCATTATCGAGAAAGGTTATTCGATTTCCCTGGTGGAGCTCGTCGAGGTCAGCGGAGGACTCCTTCAAGAGAAGATGGAGCGTCCTTGGAGAGAGGTTAAGCAGGAGGTTCTCGATTTCTTTAAGGTCCGGTATCAAAACTTCTTATTAGAAAAAGGGTATTCCTATGATGTGGTTGAAGCCGTTCTTTCCACCCCATTTGATGATCTCTTGGACCTTCAGAATAGGATCGAGGCTTTACAGAAGGTAAGGGATTGGGAAGATTTCAAATCCATCGTCATCGGTTTCAAGCGGGCCATGAATATCCTTAAGGGGATGGCTCTAAATAAGGAGATTCGTCCTTCCCTTTTCTCTCACTCGGCTGAAGAGGAACTTTTCCAGGCCTGGAGGAAAACGAAAGAGAAGGTGGATCAATCCCTCTCCCAAAGGGATTATGCCTCAGCACTCCTTGAGATGAGCCGGTTGAGAGAGCCCATTGACCAATTTTTTGATAAAGTGCTGGTGATGGTGGAAGAAGAGGAGGTCCGGACGAATCGCTTGGCTCTGCTCAGAGAGATCACCCAGCTTTTTCTTAGGTTTGCCGACTTCTCAAAACTCACCTGAAAAACTTTGATCCCTTTTTTCTGAGAAATAGAACTTGAAAGGCCTTTCTGATATAATAATTAATTAAAGGGTTGTCTTCTCAAGAAGGTCTTTAAAGGAGTCTTTATGATGGATCTCTCTTTCCTCGACCAACCTTCAATATTAGGGTTTATTTTCTATCCCAGAAAAGAATTCAAAGAATGTCCCGAGAACGGTTTTGACCTCTTCATACCGGTGGAACCGGAGATTTCGATCTCTTCACGATTTTACTTAGGGGACTCTCAATGGGCCTGGATCCTCTATTTTCATGGCAATGGTGAGGTGGTGAGTGATTACGATGAGCTGGCTCCTTTTTATCACCAAATTGGGGTCAATTTAGTGGTGGCAGATTATCGAGGGTACGGAGCAAGTGGTGGACAACCCACCTTAAGTCACCTTTTAAGGGATTGTCACCAAATCTTTCGGGCCGTAAGAGAGGAGCTTTTGAGAAGAGAGCTTCGAAATGAGTTATGGGTCATGGGAAGATCCCTTGGAAGTCTCTCAGCCCTGGAGCTTGCTTCCTCCTGTTCTGGCGAGATAAAAGGGTTGATCATAGAGAGTGGGGCCATCAGTATGCTCAGGGTGTTCAGAAATTTAGGACTCCCTATTTATGGAAAGGAAATAGAAAAGGTCGATCGAGAATGGGAAGAAAAGGTAAAAGGGATTGAACTTCCATCCCTCATCATTCATGGAAGACGAGACAGCCTGATTCCGGTCGAAGAGGCCGAGGAACTTTATCGGTGTTTAGGCTCAAAGGAGAAGAGGCTTCTTATCATTCCAAAGGCCACTCATAACGATATTCTCTGGGTGGGCTTCAAGGATTATTTTGGAGCTATTCGTGACTTTATAAGAGGATATCCATCGGGAAGGCAGGGAAATGGATTCTTTAAAAGAGAAGGTTGATCGTCTTCCGACCCATCCTGGGGTCTATATTTTTAAGGATCGGAAGGGGTCCATTCTTTATGTTGGAAAGGCCGGAAATCTCCGCCATCGGGTCAGTTCCTATTTTCAGAAGCAGGAGGTGAAGGATGCAAAGACGCTGGCCATGCTTGATAAGGTGGCAGATATCGAAACCATCGTGACCGATACTGAGAAAGAGGCCCTGATCCTTGAAGATCACCTGGTCAAGGAGCATCATCCCCGATATAATATTAAATTACGGGATGATAAGAGATATCCCTGCCTGAGGCTCACCATCGAAGAGGATTTTCCAACCCTTCAAATTGTGAGACGAATCAAGAAGGATGGTTCTCTCTATTTCGGACCCTATCCTTCTGCGACATCCCTGAAAGAGACCCTGAAGCTGATTCGCAAACTTTTCCCCGTTCGAACCTGTCGTCAACTCAAGTTTTCCCAACGGACCCGCCCCTGTATCAATTATGAAATGAATCGTTGTTTGGCTCCTTGTTGTGGAAAGATCGATTCAGGATCGTACAGGAAGATGATCGAAGGGGTCAGAATGTTTCTCGAAGGGAAGAACAAGGATCTCATCGAGGAACTCAGAAAACAGATGGAGAAGGAGGCAGAGGAACTTCGTTTTGAAAGGGCCGCAAAGATTCGGGATCAGATCGAAGCCATTGAGTATATCCTGGAGAGACAGAAGATTGTTTCTAAAGATTTTGTGGATCAGGATGTGATCGGGATCCATTCTCAGGATCACACTCTGGTGATCTATTCTCTTTTTATTCGTGGGGGAAAACTTCTGGGAGGAAAGGGATTTACCTTTCCTCTCTCGGGAATTCCAGAGGAAGAGATGCTGAGTTCATTTCTTCATCAGTACTATCGTGAAGGAAGGTTCATCCCTCAGCAGATTCTGATTCCCAGACCGATTCCCGAACAGGAATTTATGGGGCAGTGGCTTACAGAGGTGAGTGGACGGAGGGTCAAGATCCTAATTCCCGAGAAAGGAGAAAAGAAGAGACTGATTGAGATGGCTCGTGAGAATGCAGAAAAGTTTATTGGTCTACACGAAGATCTGAAGAGAAGCAAAGGGGAACTCCTTTTAGCTATAAAGGAGAAACTCTGTCTCAGTCGCATCCCCAATCGAATCGAAGCCTTCGATATCTCTAACCTTCAGGGAGGAGAAGCGGTAGGCTCTATGGTGACTTTTGATCAGGGAGAACCGCTCAAAGAAGGATATCGTCACTATCGAATAAAAACAGTGGAAGGGATAGATGACTACGGGATGATGTACGAAGTTCTTCTCCGCCGTTACCAGAGAGCATTGGAAGAAAAGAACCTCCCTGATCTCATTTTATTGGATGGAGGACGGGGTCAGTTAAATGTAGCCCAGGAAGTGTTAAAGGAACTTCAAATCAAAGGGGTTGACCTCCTGAGTCTGGCCAAAGATCGAGGTAGAGAAGAAGGCGTACCCACTCGAGTTGGAAAGAAAGGGGAGAGAGTCTATCATCCGCAATTTAAGGAACCTTTCATCTTAGGGAAAAATTCTCCCATCCTTCATTTTCTGGATCGCATTCGAGACGAAGCTCATCGTTTTGCCCTCACCTATCATAAAAAGTTACGAGAAAAAGAAAGGATGAAATCGGAGTTAAGTCAAATTCAGGGGATAGGGAGGGAAAGACAGAGAGAACTCCTCCGGTATTTTGGAAGTCTTGAAAAGATTAAAGAAGCCTCCCTGGAAGAGTTAATAAAAGTTCCAAAAATGAATCTTCCGGTGGCCAAGAGGGTCTACGAATTCTTTCATCCCTCTGTCTCTTAAGGAAAGATCCCCTAAGCCTTTTGATACTCTCCAGTCTCCACCTTATACCAGACCACATGGGCGACATTGAATCCAGCCTTTTTGAAATCCAGGACAATGGGTTCTGGGTTTGAGGTCTTAAGTCTCAGAACGATCATCCAGTCTTTTTTCTCTGGTCTTGGAAGGGTAACCAGACTGAGAATAATCGTCTGATGATCTTCGACAATGGAGATGATTTTCTTGAGGTCACCCAACTTGGCTCCCAATCCTTCGATGGTGATCCTTGACCCTTCTTCTTTTAATCCCAAGATCCGGGTAACGAAACGGACTATGTCGGATTCGGTGGCAATTCCAACTAACTTCCCGTTTTCCATGACAGGAAAAGATCCAATCTTTTTCTCTTGCCCGATCCTTAAGGCCTCTTCAAACGTCGTATCCGGGCTCACCGTGATGGGATTCTTTTTCATAATCTCTTTGACCTTCATTTTGGCAAGTAGGTAGTTCAGTTCATAGATGCTTAAAGAGGTGGCCGGAGAGGGAGAGGCCATCAAGATATCATGCATGGTTACAATTCCAACCAATTTGCCTTTGTCTACCACAGGGAGTCTTCGGATGTTATTTTCTTCCATAATCTTTCGTGCATCCATGACCAGTGTTTCACTATCCACGGTGATCGGATTTTTTGTCATCAGATCTCTAACTCTCATCTTCTACCTCCTTCTTCATAAAGTAGTTAAAAAGAGGGTGAGCCCACCCATTCCAAAGCAATAATATGAAAAATTTGATATTTTTCCTATCCTAATCACTTTCATCAGAAAGGTCAAGGATAAAAGTCCGATTCCTAAGGCCGTAACCATCCCGACCATAAGAATAAACCACTCGGGGGAGGAGTCCATTTTGTTCCAGTCTAATAGGAGGGCACCCAGAATAGCTGGAATTGAAATAAGAAAAGAGAGCCTTCCCGAAAGCTCACGATCTAAACCACAGAAAAGAGCCATTGAAATGGTGGCTCCGGATCGAGAGATTCCGGGGATGATGGCCATCCCTTGTGCTATTCCGATCAGGAGAGCATCTCTCCATGTCACTTCCTTTAAAATTCTCCCTTTCTGTTTGGTCCATCGGGTGAGCCAGAGAATAAAACCGGTGAGTAGAAACATCAATCCTACCATCCTTGGTTTCGAAAAAAGCAATTCAAACCAATCCTTAAAAAGAAGCCCTATCACTCCTGTTGGAAGGTTAGCCACAACGACCCAGAGGAGCAGGGTTCTTCCTTCATGAGGGTTTTTTCTTCTAAATAGGTCTATCATTCCTTGAATGATGGTTAGAACCTCTTTTCGAAAAAAGAGAAGGACAGCAAGAAGGGTTGCGAAATGGAGCATCACATCAAAAAAGAGGGGAGGTTCTTTCAATTTCCAGAAGGATTGAAAGAAGACGAGATGACCGGAACTGCTGATGGGAAGGAATTCGGTCAGTCCCTGAATCATTCCGAGAAAAAAGGCCTGGAAGAGAGTAATTTGAGGAGTCCTCCGCTAAATTATGAACTTTTTAAAGAAGAAGCTGCCCGTTTCACTTTCTCTTCGACGAATTGTTTAATCTTCTGAAGGCTCGTTTCACTTAGGGCTTCGAATCTGAGGACCAAAACAGGTTGAGTATTGGATGCTCTAACAAGGCCCCATCCATCTTCAAATTGAACCCTTACTCCATCGACGTCAATGATTGGAAAATCTTTTCTTAATTCCTCTTTAACCATTTCTACAACCTTGAATTTTATTTCATCCGGGCACTCCACCCGAATCTCCGGAGTAATAAAGGTTTTTGGAACGTCTTCAAGTAACTGGGATAGTTTTTTTTCGCTTTTTGAGAGAAGCTCAACAAGACGGCAGGAGGCATAGATGGCATCATCGTAACCAAAATACCGATCAGCAAAGAAGAGGTGACCACTCATCTCCCCTCCCAGGAGGGCTTTCGTTTCTTTCATCTTCTCTTTAATCAAGGAGTGACCGGTTCGCCACATCACTGCTTTTCCGCCGTGGCGTTCAATATCCTGAAACAGGTTCTGTGAGCACTTCACCTCTGCTATAAAGGTGGCTCCTGGATGCTCTTTAAGAATCTCTCTTGAAAAGAGAATCATCAGTTGATCTCCCCAGATGATTTTCCCCTGATCATCAACCACTCCAATTCGATCTCCATCTCCATCGTATCCGATCCCTATGTCCGCCTGATTCCTTTTTACCCTTTCAATAAGGTCTTTAAGATACTCTGGAATGGTGGGATCAGGAAAATGGTTCGGGAATCGTCCATCAATGTCACAGTAAAGTTCTTCGACCTCGCATCCCAAATCTCTCAGAAGCGGACCGGCTACAAGACCTGCGGTTCCATTTCCAGCATCGATGACGATCCTGAGCCTTTTTTGAAGATGAATATCTTTTTTGATGTGATTCTGATAGGCAGGAATGATTTCTTGTTCTGTAAGATTCCCTCCGCCTTTTTCAAAGTCGCCTTTTTTAATCAATTGCCCAAGTTCTTGAATCGCTTTGCCAAAGATGGTGCTTTTTCCTACAGAGACCTTAAACCCATTAAATTCTGGAGGATTATGGCTTCCGGTAATCATCATCCCTCCATCTTTATTGAGATGAAAGAGGGAAAAATAATAGACCGGGGTGGGACAGAGTCCGATATTGACCACATCGCACCCTGTGGAGAGGAGGCCGTCAATCAGTGCTTCGCTGAACTCCTTTGAGCTTAGCCTTCCGTCCCGGCCTACGATAAGTGATTTTTTACCCAGTCGGACCATGTAGGTTCCGAATCCCTGGCCAATTCTTCGGACGATATCTGGGGTGAGGTCCCGATTCACAATGCCCCGAATATCATATTCTCTATAGATCTGAGGATTGATTTCCATTTGTGATCCCTCCAAAGGAGTTATTATTAAAATTATCCTAAATGGCATGGAGATTCAACTCCAATATTTAAGTGAGGTGAAAGGAGTAAGGGGTGAGGGGAGGGGGGGCGAGACGGGGAAAGAGGGATGAAAGAAGAGAAAAGATTAGAATGGAAGGCTATTTTTGACTTTTGAGAAGGGATAGGATAAATTATCAGACGTTCTGATTGAATGAGAGGTCATTTCAATGGAGATTAAGGCAATCCGTGGGTTCAATGATATCCTTCCCTCTGAGATAAGAAAATGGCAGTTCGTGGAGGCAATGGCTCGAGAGGTATTTGAGGGGTTTGGCTTTTCTGAGATTCGAATCCCTGTGCTCGAAAGAACCGAACTCTTTGCAAGGGGGATTGGAGAATCCACAGACATCGTTGAGAAAGAGATGTATACGTTTCTGGATCGGAGTGGAAACTCCCTCACCCTTCGTCCTGAAGCCACGGCCTCTATAGCTCGAGCCTATCTTGAACACCAGCTCTACTCCTTTGATCCTGTGGCAAAACTCTATTTTATAGGGCCCATGTTTCGCTATGAGAGGCCTCAGAAAGGACGTTATCGTCAGTTCTACCAGATCGATGCGGAGGTTTTTGGGGTAGGAAATCCAATGGTGGATGCTGAGGTCACCCTTATGCTGATGCATTTTCTGAAAAAAGTGGGACTGGAAAGGCTCGAACTCCATATTAATTCCTTAGGGTGCCGTGCCTGCCGACCCCGATACCGAGAGGACCTCAGGAATTTCTTGGAAAAGAAATCCTTTCAGCTCTGTGAGGACTGTCAGAGAAGACTTCAAATGAATCCTCTCAGGATCTTTGACTGTAAGGTTCAGACCTGTCAGGAGGCGATTGCAGAGGCACCCAAGGTGATCGATTTCCTTTGCGATGATTGTCAGCTTCATTTTGACAAGGTGAAAGAGTATCTTCAAATGGTAGGTCTGGATTATATTGTCAATCCAAAGATGGTCCGAGGCCTCGATTATTATACTCGAACCGCATTCGAGGTCATCTCTTATCATTTGGGGGCTCAGAATGCAGTGACAGGAGGAGGACGATATGACAATCTCTTTAAAGAGATCGGAGGCCCTGACATTCCTGGAATCGGGTTTGCGGTTGGAATGGAGAGGTTAATCTCGTTGCTCCCTAAAGAGAGAGACACGATCTCTCGTCCTCACCTCTTCATTGCTGCCTTAAGTGAAGAACCTCAGAAGGAGGCTTATCGTCTGGTCAATCAGTTTCATCTCGAAGGAATTTGGGCTGAATTAGACTATGAGGGAAAGAGCCTGAAGAGTCAAATGCGTCGAGCAGATAAGTTAAAAGCCCGCTATACCCTCATCCTTGGAGATGAAGAAATAAGAAAAGGAAAAGCCATACTGAGAGATATGGACACTCATACTCAGGAAGAGGTTTCCATCTCTGATTTATTAAAAATCCTTAAAGAGAGAGTATCGCCTCAAAAATCCAACCCTTCCAAATGAGGAAGACGTAAGGCCATGGGGACAGATGGGTTGACCATTTGAGCTTTTGATGCTATGATATTTTTGGTTTTAAACTGGGGGATCGTTCAATGGTAGGACAACGGACTCTGACTCCGAAATAGTAGATTTTGGCAAGTAATTGAAATTAGTTAAAAATTGATATAACTCATTGTTTTTCAAGAATTTTTTTATTGTTTCTATTTTAGATTCTCTCAGCCCTTTTTAGGCCATTTTAGCTCTCTTTTGGACACTATTTGGACACCAGATCTCCTGCCTAAATTATTTCAATTTAAAAAATTTCTGTATCAATTTTTATTACTCTAAATTTAAAAAAACTCAAAATCAATTTCATCTCATCAAGAAAGCTTTTTAGAATTGGGTATTAAGATTGTAAAGGTGTCAGAAATCTTTACAAATTAAAAATAGCAATTTTTTAAA
>JBDOIB010000076.1:0-9122 GCA_041082155.1 Thermodesulfobacteriota bacterium
GGTGCCATGAAAGGGGCTCCATTCTCCCGAGGAGTCCCTCCACACATTCTCTAAAATCTTTCACATAGGGGTCGTTTTGGATGACAGAGTCCGGAAGACTATGGGTTGTAAAAATGAGATGAACTTTTTTTCTTCTCTCTGATGGAAAAAGCTCTAATCCTTCCTTAATCTTTTCAGCCCAGGAGTCCAAAAAGAGAGGATGCCGGTGCCATCCCTCCATAAAATAGATTTTAAAAGGATGACCCATCCTTTCATTCTCTTTAGTCATCTCTTCCTGATAAATTCCTGTACTAAATTTTGACCGGAAAGGGGTCATTGGAAGGGCAAATATCTCTTCATAACCATCCTCTCGAATCTCTCTCAGCACCTTTCCAATTAAAGGTTCTCCATAGCACATCCCGATATAAGATCTGAATTCAAAGCCCTTCTCACTTAATGTTTGTTCAAGCCTCCTGCTTTGCTTCAGGGTGATCTCAAACAGAGGCGAAAACCCTCCAATCTTTCGATAACGTTCTTTCACTCGCTCTAATTGGTCCGGTGAAGGAGGTCTCCCCTTAAAAAGGCGAGTTAAAAAGGGCTCCACTTCATCCAGAGATCGAGGCCCCCCAAAGGCTAATAGGAGAAGCACTTTCATCTATCTAAAACTGTTAGCTTCCTTCTTTAACTCTTAAGGCTGAACTATATTCGTGGACCACCTCTACCAATGCGTCAACATTTTCCACAGGGGTGTTGGGGAGCACCCCATGTCCAAGATTAAAAATATGGCCCGGTCGAGCCTTTACCGAATCAAGAATCCTCTTGACCTCTTTTTTGATGAGATCCAAAGGCCCAAATAAAACCGCAGGATCAAGATTTCCCTGAATTCCAACATCGTAACCCACCCGCGCCCATGCCTCTGCAATCTCTATCCGCCAATCCACTCCAATCACGTCTCCTCCTGCCTTCTTCATTAATTGGAGAAGAGTCGCATGAGAGGTAGCGAAATGGATGATCGGAACTCTATGTTTTACTCTTTCGATCACTCGTTTTGAGTAAGGAAGCACAAACTCTTGATAATCCTTCGGGCTTAAACACCCGACCCAGGAATCAAAGATCTGAACAGCCTGAACCCCTGCCTGAACCTGGGCTTGGAGGCAACGGCCTAATACTTCTGAAAGCTTCTCCATCAGAGTATCCCAGCCCATCCGATTTCGATACATCAGGCTTTTGGTCATTACATAATGAGTTGAGTGGCCACCCTCAATTAGGTAACTTGCAAGGGTAAAGGGAGCTCCCGAGAATCCTATCAGTGGAATCCTTCCATTCAATTCTCTTCGAACTATGCGGATAGCTTCCAATAAGAAAGAGAGAGACTCTTCCGGATCGAAGATCCGAAGTCGGGAGATCTCCTTTTCCTCACGAACAGGATGAATCGAAGGCCCCTCTCCTTTTTTATATTCCAAACTCACTCCCATCGGTTCCAAAGGAAGGAGAATATCTGAAAAGATGATTGCGGCATCCATCTTGAATTTTTTGACCGGAAGGAGAGTCACCTCTGTAGCTATCTCCGGATTTTTGCACATCTCCAAAAAGGAGTATCTCTTCCGGAATGCCCGGTACTCCTTCATATACCGACCGGCTTGCCGCATTAACCAGATAGGGGTATAGGGGGTAGGTTTTCTGTAACAAGCTAACAGAAAGGGAGATTGAGGTTCTAATCTTTTCGTCACTTTTTTATTGCGGATGTCGAATTTCGAGTTTCGAGTTTTAACCACTCTTCCAATCTCTCAGCATCTGAATCAACAGCCTTATGCCTACTCCACTTCCTCCCTTTGGGAGTAACGGTTTCTCCTTTTCAATAAAGGCCGGGCCTGCGATGTCAAGATGGACCCAGGGTGTCTTGTCTACAAATTTACTTAAGAAGATCGCTCCGATAATAGCTCCTGCTGCTCGGGTGCCCACATTCTTGAAGTCAGCCACATCACTCTTAATATAATCAAAATATTCATCCCAAAGCGGCATCCTCCAAACTTTTTCCCCCGATTGTTGAGAGGCCTTCTCCACCCTCTGGAGAAGGGCCTCATCATTTCCGAAGAGACCTATGACATAATCTCCCAAGGCAATCACAATGGCTCCGGTAAGTGTGGCCAGATCAATAATTGCTCGGGGTTGATAGCGAAGGCTGTAGGTTAAAGCATCGGAGAGGATGAGTCGACCCTCTGCGTCGGTACTGATCACTTCTATCGTTTGACCGGAAAGGGTTTTTAAAACATCTCCTGGCTTTAAGGCTTTCCCGCTCGGGAGGTTTTCTGTAGCGGGAATGATTCCCACAAGGTGAAGAGGAATCTGAAGCTCCGAAGCCGCCTGAAGGATTCCCAAAACAGCTGCCGCCCCAGACATATCTCCCTTCATCTTTTCCATCCCTTCAGAGGGTTTTATAGAGATTCCACCACTGTCAAAGGTGATCCCTTTGCCCACCAGGGCTATCGTGTCCAAACCTTTTCCTTTATTATATTCAAGGATGATAAACTTGCAGGGTTCCTGACTCCCCTTGGCCACTCCCACAAAGGCACCCATCCCCAGGGCCTCTGCCTGAGACCTCTCCAGTATTTCAATTTCCATTCCATACATTTGCGCGATCTCTTTGGCTTTCTCTGCTAATAAGGTGGGTGTCACTTGATTACTCGGTCGATTGACTAAATCCCTGGCCATATAAACTGCTTTTGAAACAACATCTCCGATATGACACCCCTTCTGAATGGACCGGACTTCTTCATCACTCCTTCCCAGGAGAATCCCTTCTTCTATTTCTTTGATCTTCTCCCGCTCCTGAGTTTTTAACTCCTTAAATTGATAGGTTCCAAGCCGAAGGCCAATAATAAAGGCTTCTGCCAGGACTTCTTCAGAAAAATTTTCTAATCTTGTGACTTGGAAAACGAACCGTTTTAACCCAGAATCCCGAATGAACTGGCCAGCCTTTGAAGAAGCTTCTCGCCATTTATTCAGGTCAAATTCTTCCTTCTTTCCAAGTCCGGTAAGGAGAACTCGTTTGGCTGGAAAAAGGCCATGGGTATAAAAAAGTTTACATTCAAAAAGCTCTCCTCTAAAATCTCCCTCTTTGATGACCTGTGAAATCCATCCTTTCCAAGCTTGATCCACTCTCTCGGTGACTCCTTCTAAAGGATGAGGAGATTCAAAGGAGAACAGGACAAGAAGTTCACACGGGAACTTTTCGGCCTCCGCCTTTTCGATCCGAATTTCCATACTCTCCTCCCTAATCTATCTCTTTCAGCCTTTGAATGGTAATCGAACGACTCTCTTCTAAGGAGCAGAATTCTTTTATTTGAGTAACGAGAGAAGATGGCCAATTTCCACGTTCGATGACCCTGGCTAACATCCATGGATTTAAATCGGAGACCTCCATCCACTTTCCTGCCTTCTTAATGAGATCGTCCAACAATCTTCGATTGGGATCGCCTTTTAAAGGATACCTCTCTTTTATTTCAATCTTAATTTTTGCCACGTGATCACTTCCAAAAATGGCATCTAATCCTTTCCGTTGGGCATAGGCAAATAGGGCTTCTTCGATCCTGGCCAACTCCGCGTCCATCTCTTCGATCATCATTCTTTTTTTTTCTTTGAGCTCCACATATCGGTTCACCAGGTTCACCCCTTCTTCCTGCAGATATTCATTTGGAGGTAAACTTTCTACCAGGATCAAATGCTTCCTTTTGGGGCAGTATCCCTGAAAATCACACCAGTCACAGAGGGGACCTTCTCTGGGTAGAAATTCTCGATCTGACTCAATTCTCCTGATCAGCTCCATCGTTTCCTGACGGAGTCGTTGAAGCTCTTCCGGAGTTCGAGACGACTGAATTTCGAGATCAAAGGTTAGGTAATGCCAGATCAATCTTATCTCTCGAATATCCTTCCATCTCCCTTCCACTCCCATCTGATAGAAGGCCAACTGACGGTCAGAATCGACTTCAGCCTTTGTCGGAAGTCGATTCGTCGTTTTATAATCATGAATCTCGAGGATCGAATGATCAGAAAGGGTGAGACGATCGATGACTCCTCGAATCCAGTATCCTTCCTCCAGGGGAAAATAAACATTCTCCTCCAGGGCTAATGTTTTCCCTTGATCAAATGGGTAGTAACGATTGTAATAATCTCGGAGGCATTTCTCTCCAAGTCGGCGATAATCCTCAGCACTATAGTCCTTTCGGATGATTTGAACCGTGCCGCTCCAATTCTTTTCCCAGGATTGATGATAATAATCAAGAAGTTCCTCCAGGGTATTGAGCTTGGTCACTTTAAGGTCTCGATAAAGCTTCTCCAGGGCTTCATGAACCCTTGTTCCCATAAAGGCCTCAATCCCTTCGGTCTCTATCTTAATTTTATCAATGTAGGCAAACTTATATTGTTGGGGACAATTCTCATAGGTGGAAAGCTGAGAATGGGAATAAGTCGGCATAACCTAACTCCTTTATGAACTCTTTTAAATTATTCTTAACAAGAAAACCCTCCTCTGTCAAAAATCTCTTGAAGAACTAAAAGGATCATGATACGAAAAAAAAGACTATGAATCCGGAATTAAAAAAATTACAGGAAGAGATCGTCTCGTGTAAAAAATGTGAAAGATTAGTCCATTATCTTCAATTCCTGGCCACTCATAAGCCAAAAAGATTCAGGGATTGGACCTACTGGGCAAAACCTCTACCCAGTTTTGGAGACCCTGAAGCGCGAGTGCTCATTGTGGGTCTTGCTCCTGCGGCTCATGGAGGGAATCGAACAGGACGAATGTTTACGGGTGACCGCAGTGGGGAGTGGCTTTTTCAAACCCTTTATCAATTCGATTTTGCAAACCAACCAACCTCCTATCAAAGGGAAGATGGACTTCGTTTAATCGATTGTTACATTACAGCGACGATTCACTGCGCCCCTCCTAAGAACAAACCCCTTCCAGAAGAGATAGAAAATTGTCGAAATTATTTTCTAAGGGAGCTCGATCTCTTAAGAAGAGTCCAAATTATTGTTCCATTGGGTCAACTCGCTTTTACCCAGACGTTAAAATCTTTAAGAATAAAGGGATATAATATCCCTTCCCTTCTTTTTGGCCATGGAAAAACTTATAAGATTTCAAAAGGGGATTCTATCCTCACCCTCATGACCACCTACCATCCCAGTCAACAGAATACTCAAACAGGAAGGTTAACTCGAGAGATGTTTCAGTCGGTTTTCAACCAGGTCTTCAAAAATCTGAGCAACGAGCAAAGGGATCTCTCTTAAGGGATCACTCTTTGCTCACCTTTTCTTTTTCCTTCCGATAGGCCTCTTTTCCTGCTTCAATGGCTGTCGAGAGGATTGACTTTTTCTCCTCGTAAAGATCTTTTCCTTTCTCGATTGTCTCTCCCACCTTTTCCTTGATTTCTTCAACGACTTCTCCGACCTTTTCCTTTACCTCTCCAGCCAATCCTTTAATTTTCTCTCGGGTTTCCTTTCCTGTTCGTGGAGCCAGAAGGAGAGCAATTCCTGCTCCGATCAATCCTCCCAAGAAAAAAGAAATGACCAAGGAACCCGGACCCCATCTTTTCTCTTCCTGTTCATGTAACATAATCTTCCTCCTTTCCTTTTGAATCCGTTTTGGTCTTTTTAAACAGATTCTTCAAAAAAACCAAGAATCCTGTTTGAATCCCCGCCCGAAGAGCTGAAACCTCGGTGGTGGTGGATGAAGTCACCCTTTCCACATATTGATTCAAATGTTTGATCTTCTCCCCCATGGATTTCACTCCATCCCCTACCTCCCTGACCGACTCTGTAAATCCCTTGATATCCTCTGTGATCTCATCTAAATGCTCTACAAAATTTTTCATTTCTTTAAGGGCCTCCTGGAATTCAGCGAGAGCAGGTTTGAGAGACCGATCGGTGTTTTCGATAAATGCCTTAAGCCCTTTGATCGTTTTCTTTAATTCTAAAAGGACGACTATAAAAACCAGAACCAAGAGGACAAAGGCCCCTACGGCTATCCCTAAGAAAAATGAATTCATTTTTATCCCCTCCAAAAAATTCAGATTAAAATCTTCGTAATTAAACTATATCACATTCTTCACCAAAAAGTAACCCACTCCTGAGAAATCCCCAATAAATTTTAAAAAATACTTGACAAGAATAATTCTAAAATGATAAAAATAACACGGATAGAAAGATGGAAAAATATAAGACCTTAGGATTGAAGTTGACTCCTCAGAGGCTGGCCATCCTGGATTATCTGGATGGGAATAAGGAACATCCCTCCGCTGAGACGATCTATAAAGCGGTGACCAAAAAATTTCCGACCATGTCCTTTGCCACCATTTATAATACCCTGGAACATTTGAAGCAACGGGGCTATCTCATCGAATTGAACCTGGATCCTGAAAAGAAGCGTTTTGACCCAAACACAACACCCCACCATCATCTCGTATGTGTTAAATGTAATAAAATTGTGGACATCTTTCATGAGTTTCCTCTTCCCTTATCAAAGCTTGAAGAAGAGGGATTTCAAATTCTGAAAACCCACATTGAATTTTACGGAAGATGCCCAAAGTGCAAAAAATCCGAAAGGAAATAAATCGAAAGAGGAGGAACCCCCTATGACTACTAAAACAGAACAATTTCTTAAAGAAGCCTTTGCCGGGGAATCCCAGGCAAACCGAAAATATCTGGCCTTTGCGATCAAGGCGGAGCAGGAGGGTTACCCCCAGGTCGCCCGTCTTTTTAGAGCGGCTGCAGAGGCTGAAACGATCCATGCCCATAATCATTTAAGGGCCCTTAAAGGGATCCGGAGTACCAGAGAGAATCTGGAGGAAGCGATTGCTGGGGAGACCCACGAGTTTAAGAAGATGTATCCTGAGATGATTGAGGCGGCTAAACAGGAAGGAAACAAAGAGGCAGAAAGAACCTTCCACTATGCCAACGAGGTGGAAAAAATCCATGCCAGCTTATACCAGAATCTTTTAAACAATCTGGGGAAAACTCAGGAGAGTTTTCCCTATTTTGTATGTCCCGTATGCGGTTATACGGCCGAGAAAGAAGCTCCCGGAACCTGTCCCGTCTGTGGCGTGAAAGGAGAGAAATTTCGAAAAATCGAATAAATGATCATGAAATCTTCATAGATTGGAAAGGAGGGTATCGGAGATGGCTGAACATGTAATTAAACTTACAGATGAAGAGGTCCAAAAAATTCAGGCTATCATCTTAGATCGGGATAAAGAGGGTGCCTTACGATTTCTTGTGGATGTGATCAGAGAAAAATTAAAAACCCCTGCCAGCCATGCGTGCGGGCCCACTCCCGTTTAAATCGATCCATCGAATCTAATTAAAGGAGCAACCCCATGAAAGAACGAACTGGATGGATCACAATGAGAGGAAAGCCTCTCACCTTAATAGGCAACGAAGTGAAGGTAGGAGAAAAAGCTCCCGAGTTTACAGCCATAGACACCAATCTCAATCCTGTTTCATTTTCCACCTTTCAGGGGAGAACCTGCCTCCTTTCCTCTGTCCCTTCTCTGGATACTCCTGTCTGTGATTTGGAGACCCGTAGGTTTAATGAGGAGGCATCTCGTTTGGGCTCTGAACTCGTTATTTTAACCATCAGTATGGATCTTCCATTTGCCCAGAAAAGGTGGTGTGCTGCTACCGGAGTGGCTCATCTTCAAACCCTTTCAGATCACCGGGATGCCTCTTTTGGATTGTCCTACGGAGTATTAATAAAGGAGCTGAGGCTTTTAGCCAGGGCGATTTTTTTGGTGGACCGTAAGGGAGTGATCCAATATATTCAACTGGTCAAAGAACTCACCCAAGAACCAGACTACGATGAGGTTCTCCATGCCATTCAAAAATGCCTTTAAATGAGAGAATATATGAAAAAAATGATATGGTTCACATTAATCCTCTCCTTTATAGGGAATCTTTTTATCCATTCAGTGGTTTTGGCTGAAAACCTCCCTGAGGCAGGAGGAACTCTTCCAGCTTTCTCCCTTCCCATTCCCAAGGATCCTTCTTTAAAGGCCTACCTTGGCTTATCCGGAGAAGGTTTATTTAGAATCCGAGAGATTAAGACCCAGGTTCTCATCATTGAGATCTTCAGCATGTATTGCCCTCACTGCCAAAAAGAAGCACCCCGGATAAATGAACTTTACGAGTTGATCGAAAAGCATTCAGACCTCAGAGGAAAGATAAAAATAATTGGAATTGGAGCGGGGAATACCCCATTCGAAGTAGAAACCTTTAAAAAGACCTACAAGATTCCGTTCCCGCTCTTTTCCGACCGAGACTATACCCTTCATAAACTCTTTGGAGAGGTAAGAACCCCTTATTTTATAGTAGTGAAATTTAACGAGGATGGAACCCACAAAATTGTCCATGCCCAGCTGGGAGGGTATCCTGGGGCTGAGCCTTTCCTCGAATTGGTTCGGAAGGTCTCCGGACTAAATTAGGAGGATTTAAATGAAAAGAAGAGAGATGTTTTTATCGATTCTAATTGTTCTCATCCTTTCTCTTTCGGTTTTCACTCAAAGGATATTTGGACTCTCTGAGACATTTAAAGAAAATATCTATCCCGTTGGAACTCTTAAGCCAGTCGACAGCCAATTAAAAGTTAAGGTGGGAGATAAGGCCCCTGATTTTACACTTCCCTCCATTTCGGGAGAAAAAATCTCCCTTAAACAGTATCGGGGGAAAAAGAACGTCGTCCTTTCCTTTGTCCCTGCCGCATGGACCCCTGTTTGTTCAGATCAATGGCCTGGTTACAATATTGTGAAGGATATTTTTGAACAACATGAGGCCATCATCCTGGGAATCTCGGTTGACAATCTCCCTACCCTTTTTGCCTGGACCAATCAGATGGGAAAGCTCTGGTTTCCAGTGCTCTCAGATTTCTGGCCTCATGGAAAGGTAGCCAAAAGATATGGGGTATTGCGTTCCGATGGAACAGCAGAAAGGGCCCTTTTTGTGATCGATAAAAAGGGAATCATCCGGTATATCGATGTTCACGACATTAATAAAAGACCCCCTTTGGAAGAGCTCATCTCTGCGTTAGAAAAACTTAAAAAATAAAGTGACCTAATATCTCCTTAATCAATCTCCTATTTTAATAATTTTAC
>JBDOIB010000078.1:0-2979 GCA_041082155.1 Thermodesulfobacteriota bacterium
CTATCCACCATTCGATAGCACTTCCTCGGGCCCTGATTCTGCTCTTGGGTGGGAAAAGGTTATCCCAGAAGGTTTCTATCAGATCTTGATAGATTTTTAATCCAAGGGAAAGCCCTTCCATTTTTTGAGTATAGATGAGCCCTACGGCAAGATAGCTTGCAGTCAAAAGATCCTTCGATTTTTCTTCTAAGATCTTAGAGGCCAGGTGCACGACCTTTGCCCAGTCCATAGAGCCTGCGCCCACGGGGGAGGAGAGTTTTCCTACCTCCGCCTGAAGCTCTTCAAAAAGGGGATCATATCGTATATCCGCACCCGTAGGATTTTCTGAACGGATGGGTTTTTTCCCTAATGAGATAAGTTCCATGAGTGATCTAACCTCTTTTCAATCTCTTATGGAGGAAAGGTCCTCCTGGGTCGAAATTGTCCACAGTTGGACAAAATCGGTAACCTGAAGGGGTCTCCTGAATAGACTGATAAAAAGGGTCTCTCCACTTCCTCCCATAAAGATTGCATTAGGAATCCTGTTGATCTTTTTTTTGATAAGAAGGTGATAAAATCCTACCTGAGCCCATTGGTCGATTGAAGAACGAGTGATTAAGCGAAGAAAGACCCTATTCTGATCAGAAGTCCTTAAGACATTCTCTTCCATCTCTTTCAAATCGAAATTTAAATGATTTGAATTCATCCAATGGTCGGTAAGATCCCTCCCTCTCTTAGCCAATTCTCCCCATTCTGAATGAGGAATCCTGAGATGCCGGAGTTCTTCTCCCAATTTCTTGAGGTCACTTCCAGAAAAAGTAGAAAAATATTCAATTTGACTCCAAGCATTTTCACAGGCCAGGGGTAGGAGTTCCCAATGTTCTTCCCATCCGGGAAGGACACCCGCCCCCAATATCAGGAGAGGAAAGCAACGCCCTAGCCGGTCGCTACTATCCTTAATCACTCCACAGACAAGATGCTCTTTCTGAGATCCTCTGGCCCAAAATCTCCAGGAATAAAGATTTCGCGTAGGGGCCCCTTTTTGAAGATACATTTGATATCCCTTCTCCATCCAATCAGAGAAAAGTTTAAACAAAGGGGTCTCCTCCCCCAATTTAAAGAAGTCTGGAGCAATAGGATGTTTTCCATAAATGGACCATTGCCAGGAGAGATTGGTCTTCATTCCTCCCAACTCTTAACGATCTTTGGAGGAGCCTGTCCGGGAATAGGTTTAATCTGTCCCACGAGAACTCGATAATCTCCTCCAAATTGATAATTGACTTTAATCTGTTTAATCCCCATACCTTCCAGCGCAGCCTTTTCATTTGGAAATTCCGAAGGAAGAAATACTCTCTGACCCTCTTTAAATTCCTGTAGAAATTCAGGAAAGGCTTGGTTCCCTAAATATCTTTTGGTCAAGACGAGATTTCCCACCTCGATCTGGAAGACGACATCCCCACAGGTCTCCATGGACCACTGAAAGGTTTTGCTTACTGGATAATTATAATTAATAATCGTTTGGGTCCCTCCTCCACACTGAAGCTCTAATTTTGTGCTGTGAGGTTGTACTTTTGCCTCCGGATTGGCTGCGGTGGGGAGTCCTCTGATGACCACTGTATAACTCTGTTTGGTTAAGGTAGGAGCAGGTGCCCCTCGAGTCAGAAAATTAACAAAAGAAGTATCAAAGGGGATCGTTCCCCCAAGAATCTCCTTGGCCATGTACCCTTTTGGAGTTTTAACGATAAAGGGAGCCGCGGGTCCTTTTATGAATTTCCAAACATGGCCTTCGGGTCCTAAAAGAAGTTGAACGGCCTGCTGAGAAGGCATTCCCTGAACCTCGGCCAACACCTTTTCTTCCCATTGGGCCTGTAAATAATGGCCTGCTTCTCTCCGGATGAAGGACCAGAGGAAATCAAGAGGTCCAGCTAAGAGCCTCCAGAAGACCTCTTCTCCCGGTCTTCCTCTCGACATAATGTTTTTCATTCGCTGATAAGCTCCTGCTGCCATCATTAATGGGGATTTGCTGGTTGCTGGATCTTCACTGAAGACTTGGGAGGCCAATTGGAATGCCTGAGTCCTTGAAGCAGTGGCCTGAGAGAGTTCCGTTAATCCCTTAAGATATTCTTGAAAAGCTTTTACAGCCTGCGACTGGGTCTCTATCTGTCCCACTTCCTTTCCTACAATCTTCTCTACCTGAGAAATCCACTTCTTTGCCTCTTCTGCTGCCTTATCCAAGAGTCCCCCTTCTTTCATCGTTTTACTGAGATTTTTGACCACCTGAAAATGGTAAATCTGTCTCAACCAAGAAGGAGGATTTTCAAACTGAGCTAAGGGTTCAAGCTCCACGGCAGTCCGATTGAGTAGGGCGAAGTATGGACCCTGGTCGGTAGGCATTTTGGAGGCCACCGGTTGCCATTCTTTAAAGCCTTTAAGTCTTTCCACTCCTTTTGGAAAAGCTGCTAAAAAGTTTTGCCAGTTTTCAAAGGAGACCGTGGGATACCATTTCTCAAAATCGCTCTTCTGTTGAGCTAATAGATTGGAATCCCCGAGAGCAGATTCGATCTCCTTAATGAAGGAATCGATGGCCTCTTTCCCTTTTCGAGTGAATGAGGCCGAAATGAATCTTTCCTCCCCTGATGAAAGAGTCCCTCCCCAAAAATCCTGAAGGGTAATCCGAGAGATAGTCCCCTGTTGATCCACCCAAAGGACAAGCCACCGAAGATTTCCTCTTCGACTCATTAGAAGCTCTTTTAGCCATGCCTGAAGGGTGGCTAACTCTTTATTCATCTCTCCAGGATCATAACGCCACACCAGATAATAGAGATAAAGCTCCCCAAATTTCTCCTTCACTTTAGAACCCTTCTTAAGATCTTCGCTCTCGATCGTGGGTTCATAGGAGGGTTGAGGTTTCGATTGAAGGGCAGAAAAGGACTGACCTTCGATCCGGGCCTTAAGAAGATTGATTCGTCTCACCAGATGGGTCACATACTGGACGATCGT
>JBDOIB010000142.1:0-1654 GCA_041082155.1 Thermodesulfobacteriota bacterium
GCAAATCGGCGGGGTCGCCACAAGCGGTCTCGGGGGAAGAAGTTTTACGAAAGGGATTGCCCAGGCGGCAACTGCTATTGCAGAGACTGCCTCATGGGCTGATGCCGCCGCAACGACCATCGGAAACTTTACTAATATTGAAGATTCTAATATCCTCAGAATTCCTGCAGAAACGATCTATCCGGATACGGACATTGCGGGCGAATGGGTGACCGTTCAGGTGGGCAAACTCTCTCAGGAAAAGATTGAAGAAGCTCTGAAAAGGGGATTATCGAAAGCCACTCAATTATGTCAGAAGGATATCATTAAAGGCGCTTTTATCTCGGTACAGGGAAATGTGGTATGGACGGAAGGTTTGGGGCCATTGTTAAAAAAATTATAAATTTAGATTTACTCCTTGTTTCAGATTTCGATATTAGGATTTTGAATTTAATAATTTAATGGAGGTGTAAAATGGAAGTCAGAAAATATGTGACCATTGTTGAAGAAACCCTCCTTGAGGGAGGAAGGAAGGTTGATCCACCGACACGGAAGGCTGCAGCCATTGCAGTGATTAAGAACCCATTTGCAGGAAAATATGTGGAAGACTTAACGCCTTTGATCGATATCGGTGAACAATTAGGAGGGATTCTTGGAAAGCGTGCCGTGGAGGCATTAAAAATTTCTCCCAAGAATGCCGAGAGCTACGGGAAGGCCGCCATTGTTGGAGTGGATGGTGAACTGGAGCATGCCGCTGCGATCTTGCACCCAAAATTGGGAGGCCCCTTGAGGGAAGCTGTGGGAGGTGGAAAGGCCATCATTCCTTCAGCAAAAAAGATGGGTGGCCCCGGAACCGAAATTGACGTTCCCCTCCACTATAAAGATGCGGCTTTTGTACGATCCCATTTTGATGCCATGACAGTGAAGGTTCCCGATGCTCCTCGTTCGGATGAGATTCTGGTAGCCATTGTCGTCACAGATTCGGGCCGGCCTCATCCAAGAATCGGTGGACTCAAAAAAGAGGAGGCCAAAAAGGAGGACGGACTGAGATAAAGAGGTTGGAGGTTTGAGGATAGAGGATAAAGTGATAGTTAGATTTTCTGGCAAAGATTTTCGATTTCATCCGAGGTGAGATCCTTTAAAAATAGATAGATTAACTCTGAAGTTCTTTCTATATCAGACCATTTTACCAACTCACATGGAGAGTGGCTATAGCGTCTCGGGATAAATACTCCTCCGCATGGGATCCCTTTCCCTGAAGTATGGATGGTGGAGGCATCTGTCCAGGTCGAAAAGACATCTTTCTGGTATGGGATTTGGTTTTTAATGGCCTTTTCGATCAGTTTCCGTGAGATCTTCTTTGAGTAGATTGTTCCCAGTCCGAGAGCCTTCGTATCCATAGCTCTGATCACAGGGCCTTTTCCACATTCCCCCGGGGCTTGTTGAGGTGGAGTGATGGGATCTCTGGCAGGCACGGTATCAAGGATGATAGCAATATCTGGTTGAAGTGTCTGAGCCGCCACCTTGGCTCCCCTCGACCCAACTTCCTCCTGAACCGCAGCCACCAGTAATAGTTGATAATCCATTTTTTCTTGTTCCATCCGTTCGGCCAGTTCTATCAGGATTGCACAACCGGCCCGATTATCAATCGATTTACTGATAATCGAATCTTTCC
>JBDOIB010000145.1:0-7868 GCA_041082155.1 Thermodesulfobacteriota bacterium
CATTCCCGCACACGAACCCACCCCAGGACAGGCACACCCCTCTGCTTTTCTTAATTCTTCTATCCTTATTTCTCCGGTCTTTACCTTTCCCACCCATTCAAAAATGGTGATGAGGTCCATCTCTTTCCCATGAAATTCACCCGCTAACATCGGTCCACCACTGATCAGAATGGAGGGAATATCCAGACGGGCTGCAGCCATCATCATCCCTGGAACGATTTTATCACAATTTGGAATGAGGACCAGACCATCAAAGGGATAAGCCATAGCCATGGATTCGATGGAGTCTGCTATCAATTCCCTTGAACTGAGGGAATACTTCATCCCTTCATGGCCCATAATGATCCCGTCACAGATTCCTATGGTGAAGAATTCAAGAGGAGTTCCTCCAGCCATTCGAATTCCAATCTTTACAGCTTCAGCAATTTGATGAAGGTGGAGATGGCCCGGGATGACCTCGTTGGCTGAATTGGCAATCCCGATCATGGGTCGGTTTATTTCTTGGTCAGTCAAACCCAGGGCTTTAAATAAAGAACGGTGAGGAGCTCGCTCCAACCCTTTTTTCATTCTATCCGATCTCATGAGGGACTCCTTTCTAAAGATGAAAGAATCGTCTCTTCATTCAAAAATTCCATAACACATCTTGACAAAATTCGTCAAAGAGTATAAATGAAAAGTAAAGAAGAAATGTTTAAGGTGCCTGGGTGGCGGAACTGGTAGACGCAAGGGACTTAAAATCCCTCGGTGGTCCCCCACCGTGCCGGTTCAACTCCGGCCTCAGGCACCAGGATTTCGAATGATCCTTTATAAAGTTTTCCTAAAAAATTATGACCTCAAAAAAGGTGAGCTCATCGGGATGCTTATAGAGCGAAGGAAGGACTTGAGGGGAATGACCCCCGTCGAGTCTGGGCTCAAATGGGCTAAGTTAAAATTCGGTCATCTGGCAAAAAATAAAAAAGATCTTTTTGTGGTCCCCAAGGAATCAAATTTTATGGGGGATTCTGATTGGCTCAAAGAAAAAGGGGCATGGACTAAAGAAGAGTTACTCACCCTCATGAAACTCTTTAAAACGACTTCCCCCTAACTCTAAAAAAATTTCATTCCTTCTCGCAGCCAAGATATTTGAGTAGGCCGGTGATAAAATTCCCCCACGTCGGCATCAAACGATCAATCTCATAGGGAATCAGACGAACCTCTCCGTCATGAACTTTTTGGTGGATTTCTTCTAACTTCTTGAAATTCAAAGGCCAGGTTTTTTTCCCCAATTCGCAGATCATGTGAAGATTTTTTGTCTTAGGATCCACATCAAGGATTCTTAACCGCTTAAATCCATCTCCAGCAAAAAACTGGGTCTTCATCTCCTTCATTTCCACCAATTTCTCCCAGGAGAAAAGGCACTGACCTTGAGGCGCTGGGCCGTTTTTTCCTACTTTATCCTCTTTCTTTTTCCCTTTTTTCATGGCCTTTCAAATAGGAGGGGTGATCTCATCCAATCCATTCACATCTCGTTTCGAGTGAATCTCAGGCTCTAACTCCCAGATTTGCTCTTAGGTTTTCTTCGATAGAGCCCTGACTTTCTCTTTTTGATCTGTTCCACCCTTCTCTTTAATTCCTTTAAATCTAAAATCTCCACTTTCGGACTCTTGGGCCTTCCTCTTTTGGATTGTCTACTCTTGACTTGAGTTTTCATGAATCTCTCCCTTAGGAATTCGTCTTTATTTAAATGTATTAAAAATTAAACATCTTGTCAAGGGAGATGGGACCTCAGAAAGTGAGCGAATCGACAAGAAGAGGCTATAAAAAATTTAGAAAAAAAGAAGGGAAGGAATGAAAGTCTTGGGAATTCTGGGAGTCCTCACCTCTGAATTAGGAAAAATTGGCGAGTGGAATCAAAGGAATTTTAAGGCTTCTTGAAGAGAAAGATTGCATTGATGGAGTCTTTCAATGGCCTCCTCCATTTTGGTCTTTACGACCAAGAGCCCTAATGCCCCTGCTCGTTCAGCCCATTTGCGGAATTCTTCTTGATGGCTTTCATTATGCTCGATCCAATGATGAATGAGAATAGCCAGGCGTTTTTGATCCTCCATTGCCCCCCTCCTCGTTGGGTTAGTCCTTGGTTGAATTTGATTTATTAGACATATTCAATCGTCGCGGGAGGTTTTGGTGTCAGATCATAAAGACATCGATTGACTCCAGGGAGAGAGGTAATCCGCTCACACAGGCGTTTCAGCTTTTCCCATGGAAGCTCCACCGCAGTGGCTGTTCTTGCATCGACACTTTGAATACAACGGACGACAATGATCTGACCAAATTCTCTTTTTCCCTCATGAATCCCCGTGGCCCGGTCATTGAGGAGAACGGCCATGTATTGGAAAGCTCCAGTCTCTTTGAGCTCTTCCTCCACAATGGCCGTAGCCGCCCGGACAGTGGCCAGACGCTCCTCTGTGACTTCTCCCACAATCCGGGTGGCCAGGGCAGGACCCGGGAAAGGAATCCTTTCTATGATCTCCCGGGGGAGTCCCAATACCTTGGCCACTTCTCTGACTCCATCCTTCCTCAGGGTCTTGAGCGGTTCGATAATCTGATAGCCAAATTCTTTTTCAGGATCAATCCCTATCTGAGTGAGAATGTTATGCTGACGTTTAATTCCGGCGACTGTTTCTTCAATATCTGTGAGAATTGTTCCATGAAGAAGAAATTTTGCTCCACTCTCCCGGACCAATCTTCCAAAGACTTGAGAGTAGAAAGTTTTGGTGATGGCCTGCCGTTTTTCCTCTGGGTCTGTCAGGCCTTTGAGAGCAGTTAAAAATTCTTTCTTGGCCTGAATAAGTTGGACAGGGATCCCCATCTCTGCAAAGATTTTTACGACCCGTTCAGGTTCTCCCTCCCGCATGAGGCCATTTTCGATAAACACGGTCTTAAGCCTTTCACCGAGGGCCCGATACCCAAGAACAGTGACCACAGAGCTATCCACCCCACCACTTAACGCATTAATTGCAAGATGGTTTCCGACTAATTGTCTAATTTCATTAATTTGTTCTTCTACAAAACGTTTATAGTCCATGGTGGATTCTCCAGCAGGAAAAAAATCTTTTCATGGGTTAGGAGTTTTTCCAACTTCCTCTAACAGATTTCTTAATTTTTGAAGCATTCCCTTGGGCATGGATTGGAAAGCCAGACCATATCGGTGCTCCCTCCAGCTTTCTTTGGCTGCAAGATCTTCCCATACCACCTTAGCTACCCCACGGATTGAATTTAATTCCAATCCCTTAGGGAAAAAAATCTCGACCTTAAGAAGTTCACCAATCTCTAATCGTTCAGGAAGATAAACCAAGATCCCTCCCTCACTCGCATTCTTGACAAAACCTCCAAAATCCGATTTCTTCCCCTTCCTGGAGTAATCCAATGGAAGTTCGACATAAATTCTTGGAAATCTTCTTCTCTCGATCGCTAGGATTCCTTTTTGGATAGGTGTTTTCTCTTTTTTGGAGGAGGAAGCTTTCTTTTTCGGACTCATCAAAACCTCCTTGGGAAGTCCATCTTTATTTTTCCCCAAGGCTATCTGGTTAGAAAAGAAAAGTCAAATAATATTTTATAGCCGAATCATTTTCTCTCTTTAATCTTATATTTTCGATTCTGGTAATAGGCCTCTCTTTTAGCAATGTAAGGATCTAATACCACTTTTTTAAAATCTTCATACTCACCGATTCGAAGCGAAGTTTCATTGACCTTCTCATAGGTTTTTAAACTGAGCCGGAGTGAGGTGGAGGGAACATAGGTGAGGGGATCCAGAAAAAGGTCACCCACATAGCCCAAAGTATCCCTGAGATTGGATGATCCTAAAATAGGCCATTCCAGATAAAAGGCAGGACCAAATCCCCAGACGCCAAGGGTTTGGCCAAGATCTTCTTCTCTTTTTTCAATCCCGAATTCTTTTTGAGCGGGATCAAGAAATCCAAATAAGCCAAAGGGAGTATTGATCAAAAAACGCAGTGCCTCGAGGCCTGCTCCTTTGAAGTTAGCCTGAAACATACAGTTCACCAGACGGATAGGTGTGGCAAGGTTAGAGAAGAAATTAGAAACCCCCTTTCGAACCTCTTCAGAGAGGATCTTCTGATATCCCATCGCTACGGGCTTAAGAACCCAGAAGTAAAGCCTATCATTCACCTGAAAGAAGAGACGATTGAGGGGCTCAAGGGGGTCCCAAATCTGATCCTCGCTTTCCTCCTCCTCTCCCTTTAAAGGTGATTCTGTGTCCTCGATCCCTTCCACCCTCCCATCAGAACGAGCAATCCAATCCCGAGGGAATCTATCCTCAAAGGTAGAGTTAAATTCTTCGATCTCTATCTCCTCAGGGGATTCAGCCTTTCCTTCCACGGAGAACAGGAAGATCAGTCCCAATCCGATGAAAAGATAAAAAAGGAAAGCCCTTTTTCTCTTCATTTACTTCCCTCGAAAGGAACCGGTTCATTTAAGGCTGAGAAACTTTTGCCTTAAGTCTTTTGATCAATTCTTGATAAGAAGATTTGACAATAATCTCATTGAATTGGGTTCGATAATTGTTAACGAGACTTACTCCCTCAATGGAAAAATCGTAAACCAGCCAGGTAGACCCTTTTTTAATGAGTCGATATTCCACGCGAATAGGTTGTTCTTTGGGAGTAAAGATTTTCACTTTTACAATCCCATAATTTCCGTCAATGGCCTCCCCCTCATATTGGATTTTATTCCAAGAATATCCTTCGACCTTATCCATATAGACCTGCTGAAGAAGTTCCTTGAAAAGGATGATAAACTCTCTCCTTTCTTCAGGAGTTCTCTGACTCCAATGCCTTGCCAAACACCGTCGGGCCATCTCCTCCCAGTCAAATCGTTCATCCACGGTCTTAAGAATCAATTCTCTTCTCTCTTTGGCCTTTTCAGGGGATTTTAGTGTTGGGTCCGAAAGGATGGCCAGAACCTTATCGGTCGTCTGTTGAAGCTGATCTCGAGGTTCTCCTGAAAACAGAGGAGTTCCCATTCCAAATAATAAAAAAACGATGAAGACTCGGATCAGGATCATCTTTGCCCTTCCTTTCACCCTTTATATCTTTTCAAATAGAATTTTTGAGATCAGGTCTTCCAGATCCACGGGGGGTTGAGTTTCACGAATTCTTCCTCCGGGAGGGACATATTCATTTGACCCACCGGGGATAATTTCGATATATTTCTCTCCCACCAAACCTTTGGTCTTGATCGTTGCTACCGCATCCTCCTGAATTTTAACCTCGGGTTGAAGAGTGAGGGTGATCTTGGCTTGATAGTTTTCGAGAGAGATACTCTTTACTCTTCCTACTTCCACCCCAGCAAGGACCACCGCAGATCCTGTTTTAATCCCGCCCGTATTGGAGAAGATGGCGTAAACTTCGTATCCCTTCCCTCCGAGGATCTCCATCCGGCCTAATTTAATCGAAAGGTAGCCCAGACAGAGTATCCCTGCGATCACGAAAAGCCCTACAGCAAATTCAATATTCAATCTCTTCATCTCTCTCCCTCAATAAAAGGGGATAGCTCCTTCAGAAGCCCCACTAATAAACTGTCTGACTATGGGATCCTCTGAGGTCAGAATCTCTTCGGGTGTCCCAATCATTCGAAGGGTTCCTTGGTAGATCATCGCCACTCGATGAGCAATCTGAAAGATTCTTGAGAGTTCATGACTCACAATAATGGCTGTGAACCCGAGACGAGCGTGGAGGGAATGAATAAGATCCAGGATGGTTCGAGCAATGATCGGATCGAGTCCTGTCGTAGGTTCATCAAAGAGCATAATTTCGGGATTCTGAATGAGGGCACGGGCAAAGGCTGTACGTTTCATCATCCCACCGCTGAGTTCGGCGGGATATTTATTCTCTGCTCCTGAGAGACCGACCTGCTCGAGCTGATCTATCACCCTTTTCCGAATCTCCTCTTCGCTTAAATGGGTCTTCTCCCGTAAAGGAAAGGCTACATTTTCATAAACGGTGAAAGATGTAAATAATGCATTGCTTTGAAAAAGAAAACCGATTCGACCTCTGATCTCTTCAAGGGGTTTCCCTTTGAGATGACAGACATCCTTTCCCTCTATAAAGACATGCCCCTGATCAGGCTTCATGAGTCCAACAATATGTTTTAGGATCACACTTTTTCCTTGGCCACTGCCACCGATAAGCGCCAAGATTTCACCCTTTTGAACCTGAAAGGTAATTCCTTTAAGAACCGGAATTCCATTAAAAGATTTATAAATATTCTTTACCAGAATCATTTTTTTCTCTAAAAAAGAAGAGAAGTCATGATATAATCCCAGAAAAGAATGAGGACCGACGAAAGAACCACGGCCTGGGTGGTCGCCTTACTCACTCCTTCCGCCCCGAACCCTGCGTAATAACCTTTATAACAGCAGACCCAAGTCATTAGAATTCCAAAACTAAGAGATTTATAAACCCCTTCTAATACATCCTGAATTCTTACATAAGCGGCCATCTCGCCAAAATAGGTCCCTTTCCCTACACCCAGGAGTTTTCCACCAATGAGATAACCCCCGAAGATCCCCACGACATCGAAAATGGCTGTCAGAAGGGGAAGGGCGATGATTCCAGCGATCCATTTAGGGACAATCAAATATCGAAATGGATTAAGCCCCATTAATTCAATGGCATCAATCTGTTCGGTCGTTCTCATAATTCCAATCTCTGCAGTAATGGCAGAACCAGCTCTTCCTGTCACCATGAGGGCCGACAGGACGGGGCCAAGTTCTTTAATCAAGGAAAGGGCCACCATAGGCCCTAAGAGGGCCACCGAACCAAATCGATTAAGGGTATAAAATCCCTGAAGTCCCAGAACCATTCCAGAGAACGCCCCGGTGAGGAAGATGACGAGTGTTGATTGAGAACCAATAAACCAGATCTGTTTCACCATCCAAGAGGATTTAAAAGGAGGGGTGATTGCATAGAAAAAGATCTTCACGAGAAAGAGGCCCATCCTCCCCATTCGCTCAATCGAGAAGAGGGTAAAAGCCCCGATTCGATGGATCCAATTCATGAACAAAAATTATGGCAAATTTCATATCGGATGTCAAAAATTTAATGTCCCATTTGATTCTTAATGCGAGTTTTAGTATAGTTCATTAAGACAGGAAGACGGGAGGAGAAGCGGTGGATGAAAAAGAAGCTTCGAGAAATAGTGGTTCAAAAATTTCCTTATCGCTGTCCTTATTGTGATCAAGCTCTTTCCTATGAGGCCTATTCATTGAAAGTGGGAGAAAATGAGATGGTATGTCCTTTTTGTAAAAAGAAGTTTATCAAAGTCATTTCAAAAGAGACCCCCATCCTTCCTCACAATAAAAAAATTTCTTCCAGGAGAAAGAAATAATTCTCGATGAGCACTCCTTTCAGGAAACCTCCTTTGGAGAACCGCCTGCTGACCCCGATTCAATATGTGAAGGGAGTAGGACCCAAATTAGCCAGGCTTTTTGAAAAGAAGGGACTCCAGACGGTGGAGGATGCCCTCTATTTCCTACCACGGGCCTACGAGGATCGGCGAATCCTAAAGAAGATCTCCGAATTAAGAATTGGCCAAAAAGAGACCGGTATGGGAGAGATTCTCCTCTCCGAAGTGATTCTCTATCAAAACCAGAGAAAGAGGGTTTTTGAAGTCACCGTGGGAGATGGAAGCGGGAGAATCCTTCTCAAATGGTTTCAAGGAAACGAACGATATCTCCGAGAGCGATTTAAAAAAGGGCGGCGAATCATCTTTTCCGGTGAGGTCCGATGGTTTCGGGGCCGTAAGGAAATTCATCATCCTGAGGTAGAAATCATAGAAGGGGATATTGATAGAGACTCATTAAATTTCAA
>JBDOIB010000176.1:0-8334 GCA_041082155.1 Thermodesulfobacteriota bacterium
CTATTCTGTCTCATATACGTTTGCATGATCAAATGCATGATCAAATTGGTTATGGAGTGGTTATGAAAGAACCAAAAGCATTGCACTTCTACCAGACTTTGGTGGAAAAGAGACCCGCGGAGAGAACTAAAAAAGAACCCACCCGGAAACCCCCTCCAGAACCCAACCGAGAGAACGAATTCATGGATGTCGAGGAGGTGGCCTCCTACCTCCACGTCAAACGATCCACCGTCTACCAATGGACGAGTGCAAAAACACTACCCTGCTATAAGTTCGGCAGATTGATAAGGATCCGAAAAAGAGACCTTGAAGAGTGGGTCGAGAGACACCGACTCGAAGACGATCACCAAGAAGAGAGAAGAATAAAAGAGATCTTTCGATCCCTTCAGAGACCTAACCTCAATATCGATCAACTCGTCCAGAGGTGTATTGAAGAGGAGAAAAGAAAAGGCTATACTGCCACTCTGGAGAAACCAGGGAAAGACAAGGGCCTCGGAAAGGAGGGAGAATATGGGTCTTTATCTTAGAGGCCAAACCTGGTGGATGTGTTTCACTCACAGGGGAAGACACTACAGAAAATCGACAAAGACGAAAGACAAAAAGACCGCTGAAAATATTTATTACAAAATTCGTACCCTGATCGCCGAAGGAAAATGGCTCGAGAAACTGCCGGGCGAAGAGATCACCTTCAAAGAAATGATCGAAAAATACCTCGATGAGCACTCCAGGATAAATAAGACTCCGAAGTCCTACGATCGAGACAAAGAGCTTGCTCGTCATCTCAATCAGTTCTTTGGAGACCTGATGCTTACGGAAGTCACCCCCAGACGAATCTACGAATATAAGGTCTTGAGACGGAAGGAAGGGGCCTCTCCCCGAACAATCAACTACGAGCTCTCCCTCATGAGCCATGCCTTCAATCTGGCAAGGAGGGAATGGGAGTGGATCAATGAAAACCCGGTAAGTAAAGTCTCAAGAGAAAAAGTCAACAATATGAGAGAGCGGTGGTTGACCTTTGAGGAAGAGGAAAGACTCCTTCGGGCTTCTCCAAGATGGCTTCAGGAGCTTATCATCTTTTCCCTTGAAACCGGACTTCGGCAGGGAGAAGTGTTGAATCTTCAGTGGTCCCAGGTGGATCTTTTCAGAAAAACCATCACCATCCTGGAACAGAAAAACAAGAGGAAAGACGTCTTACCCCTGAATGAAAGAGCTCTGGAGGTGCTAAAAGCAAGAGCAAAAGTCAGACACATAAAGACGAATTACGTGTTTTTTAACAAGAACGGAAATAAGATAGGATCAAGCACCTTAATAAGGGCTTTCCATTCAGCGATGAATAAAGTAAATCTTAGGAATCTAAGATGGCATGATTTGAGGCATACCTTTGCGACGCGACTTGTTCAAGGGGGAGTTGACATTTACACAGTTCAAAAGCTTGGTAGATGGAAGGACATCCAGATGGTGATGAGATATGCTCACCATTACCCGGAAAGTCTTAGGGAAGGAATAAAGACTTTAGATAGAATGAGGGGAAATTTTATCACAATTTTATCACAATCAGAAGGGTCCCAAACCGGGGATGGAGGCTAAGCTATGGAAATGATTGGCGCCCCTGGCCCGACTCGAACGGGCGGCACACGGATTAGGAATCCGTTGCTCTATCCACCTGAGCTACAGGGGCAATGCCTTTAATATATGATGTATGAAACTTTTCGTCAAGGCTTAGACAAAAAGAATAACACCAAAGCATTGAATGAGGTTCGGGGATGGGATGCTAAAATTTTAAGATCCCACTTAAGGAGAGGGCATTGACAAAGAAGCCAGAGCAGGCTATCTGATAAAAGATGGCACAGCATAGGAAAGAGGTTATTTCAGATCTGATTGAGTATCTTAAATATCTTAAGGAAAAGGGAATATATTTTCTTCCCTCCATGAAAAAGAGAAAGAGCCTCTGTCTCGAAGAGATTCGGAGGGAATTAACAAATTGCAATAGATGTAAACTTCATCGTTCAAGAAGGACCATTGTCTTTGGAGAAGGAAGTGAAAACGCTAAATTAATGCTCATTGGGGAAGGTCCGGGATATGATGAAGATCTTCAGGGAAGACCTTTTGTAGGGAAGGCAGGCCAACTTTTAACTCGAATCCTCCAATCCGTCCAGGTAGAGAGAAGTGAGGTCTATATCACCAATATGGTGAAATGTCGGCCTCCTGGAAATCGAACTCCTGAACCCGACGAAATTAAAAGTTGCTTCCCTTTCCTTTTAAGACAGATTCAAACCATCCAACCCAAAATTATCTGTGCCCTCGGAACCGTTTCGGCCCAGACGCTTCTGCAAACGGATGCCAAGATTACCTCCCTTCGAGGAAAATCTTTTGAATTTTTAGGGATTAAAATCTTTCCGACCTATCACCCCGCCTTTCTCCTCCGTAATCCAGAAAAGAAAATAGAGGTCTGGGAAGATATCCAAAAGGTGGCAAAAGCTCTAAGAGAAGGTGGGTAGTGAAAGACGAAAGTTTAACTGGAATTCTTTTTCCTGAAGCTTCTCTAAGATTCCTGAACCGATCCCCTCAAGCAACCACTGGAGAAGAGATATCCTCCTTTTAGGATAAAGGACCGTGGGTTTTCCTTCAATACCCACCAGTTTCGCAGCTGCATCAATCGCATCTTGAAGATTTCCAATCTGGTCAACCAACCCGAGTTGTTTGGCCTGCTGGCCTGTGAGGATTCGACCATCAGCTACCTGAGCCACCTTTTCGCGATCCAGTTTTCTTCCTTCCATTACGGCCTGAATGAACTGCTGATGAACATTATCGATGACAGATTGAAGGATTCGTTTTTCCTCGGGAGACATCTCCCTCAGAGGGGAACCTAAATCCTTATATTCTCCACTCTTGACGACGACCCCTTTGATTCCGATCTTTTTTAATAACTCCTCAAAATTGGTGAATTCCATGATCACTCCAATAGAACCCGTAATTGTACCTGGATTCGCAAGGATGAGGTCTGAGGCACAAGCGATATAGTATCCTCCCGAAGCAGCTACAGATCCCATGGAAGTGACAACTTTCTTTTTGGATCGAATCTTCATCACCTCCCGGTAAATCTCTTGAGAAGGACCTACCCCCCCTCCTGGAGAATCGATCCTCAGGACAATCGCCTTCACCCTTTCGTCCTCCTCATAATGCTGAAGTTCCTCGATAATCCCAGAGGATTGGGTGATCACCCCTCGAATCTCGACTACCGCAATCTTATCTCCAAAGGCAAATCGAGTTGGACTAGGGCCTCCGATCAGTCGGCCCAACAAGAAAAGGAGAATAAAAAAGACCACCAAGAGCGAAGCGATGGTTCCCAAACCTAAAATTATTTTTTTCTTTTTCATAGACTCCTCCTGCTCATGGATATAGGATTCTCCTTATATAGGAGTAATTCTAATAGGTTCAAAAGGAGCGACTTGAAAGATTCTTATCCATTTCATCTTGACCAATTCAAGGATGGCTAAAAAGGTCACAATAATCATCCTCTTTGACGCTCCTTCTGGAAAGAGAAGATGGAAAGCAATGCTTTTTTTCTCTTCTTTTAAAAGGCTCAGGATCTCTTGAATTCTTTCTTCCACGGTGATTCGTTCGAGCGCGATTTCATGGGTCGGTTCCTCTTTGGCTCGTCTCATCATCTGTCGGAAAGCTTCTAAAAGGTCAAACAGAGTCACTTCAATTCTTTCCTCTTGCTCTTCTTCATTTTCAGTATCTGGAGGAATCAGGCGTATAAAAACATCTCGATAGAGCATCGGCCGCAGGGTTAATTCTTCAGCCGCTGCTTTGTACTTCTGATACTCCAGAAGTCTCTGGACCAGTTCTGCCCTGGGGTCCTCCTCTTGACCCTTCTCTTCCTCCTCCTCCCTCCGAGGAAGGAGCATCCTTGATTTAATATGAAGGAGGGTTGAAGCCATTAAGAGATATTCTCCAGCAATATCCAGATTCAAGGTCTTCATGATACGAAGATACTCCATATACTGTTCTGTGATAAGAGCGATCGGGATATTAAAGATATCGATCTCATTTTTCCGAATAAGATGAAGAAGAAGGTCGAGTGGGCCCTCAAATCCATTAAGCCGAATGGTGTAAGACGAATCTTCCTTCATCGGCTTTCTCCACTTTCAAGTAAAAATTTGATCTCATCCTCTCGAGTCTTGACCTCTTCATCTAATCGTGCCTTTCGAAGCTCTTCCAGAGATTTCTTGATTAAAGGGCCAGGTTTTATTCCCAATTGAATGAGATCCGAACCTTTTAACAGAGGCCTGGTATCTTTGAGTTGAGTAAAATAGAGCGAGATGTATCGACGAGTGGTCGCTTGGGTGGTTTTGGCCATCATAAAGAGCTTTAGCTCAGTAGAAAGGGGATCCAACAGGGTAAAGATCTCGGATCGTTTAGGTTCTCTTCCTTGTTGATTCCATGAAAAGAATTGAAGTAAGGCTTGATGGGCCTGTTGCCTCCCTTCCAGCACCTTTTTTTTAAGTTTTTCATTTAAGTTTAATCGATCACAGAGTTCCATAGAATGGTTCTCGCTGAGACCCTCGATCAGCCCGTAGAAGTAGATGAGCCAACGCTCATATTTCTCTTCCAGAAAGAGAAGATCAAACCAGTTAATCACCTGGTGAATCTGCTCAAAGAGTAAGATCCTCTCTTCATCCAATTGAAGGTGAGGATGGAGAAGAGGAAAGAGGTTGAAGTCTCTCATTCGTTTTAAAGCCGGAATGGGATTTCCTTCTTCGAGGATGAGCACGAGTTCAGAAAAGATTCGACCTCCTGAAAGTCGATCGATCAAGCCCAATTCTACCGCATTCCTCATCAGATTCTGGGTGTGTTTTGCAATTTGAAACTTGAATCGTTGTTCAAAGCGAATAGCCCGAAAGATCCGAGTGGGGTCCTCGACAAAAGAAAGGTTATGGAGGACTCGAATCACCTTGTCCTTGATGTCTTTGATCCCTCCAAAGAAATCGATGAGCTCACCAAAGTTCTCCGAGTTCAGCCGAATGGCTAAGGTATTAATGGTAAAGTCTCTTCGATAGAGATCGGCTTTGAGAGAGGTTCGCTCTACTTTGGGTAGAGCAGCCGGGGATTCATAAACCTCCAAACGGGCCGTAGCCACATCGACCTTCAATCCATCTGGGAAAAGGATGATGGCAGTTCCAAACTTTCGATGGGTTCGAATGCGACAGGGAGGAAATCGTTTCTCAAACTCTTCAGCCAATCGGATTCCATCCCCTTCGACGACAATATCGATATCGAAGTTTTCGACCCTCATCAAGAGGTCCCTGACAAACCCTCCAATCGCATAAACCGAATATCCTAGATCGTCCCCCACCTTTCCAAACTGAACAAGAAGTTCATGAATTCTTTCAGGAAATCGTTCTCTCATTAATTTGGAAATCATCTTTTTTCTTGGAATCAGAGGAAGACCTTCCTGGTCTGCCTTCACCGCCTCTTGATGAATGACCTGCATGAGTTCTTGGATCGTAATAATGCCCACTAAACGATCTTTTTCCACCACAGGGAGTAAGGCCTGATTCTGACTGATAAGGAGTTCCCGGACTCGGGAGAAAGGGGTTTCAGGAGAAACCATAGAGAACTCACTCGTCATATAATCCCTCACCAATGCTTCATTCAGACCATGATAAATTCCTTTCTCCACTGTCTCTTTGGAAATAAGGCCTACCACTCTTTCACCCTCCACGACGGGTAAGATATCGATAGGATATCGGATCAAAATCTCCTTAGCCTCCATTAATGTCCGGTCAGGTTCAATCGTCTTTACAGGATAGACCATGACTTCACGGGCTAATTTTTTAGGCTTTATCGTTTCCCTTAATATCTTCAGAAGTTGATCATGGACTTCAATTAAAGTCATCCCTTTGATGGTGGCCGAAGCAGCAGTGGGATGCCCTCCTCCCCCAAATTCTGAGAGCACTTCCGAGACATTAACCTCTTCAATCCGACTTCTTCCAATTAAGTAAATCCTCCCCTCCATCTGGACGAGAGCAAAGAGAACGTTAAGATTTTCCATGTCTTTCAGCTTATGAACCAGAATGGCGATATCCCCCACATATCGTTCGGTGGAAGCTTGGGCTACCACGATCTCCACTCCATGAATCCGATAACGTTTGGCCGACTGGATCAAGTCATTTAAAAGAAAAATTTGCTCCGAAGTGAGCTCCTTGGTGATGACATTGGAGATGATATTTAAGTTGGCTCCTTTTCGAACCAGATATCCCGCGGCTCGGAAGTCTTCTTCTCGGGTAGAAGGAAAAGTGAGGTTTCCAGTATCTTCATAGATCCCGAGGAGCATGATCGTTGCTTCATCTGGGGTGATTTCGATTCCTTTTTGCTGAAGGATTTCGAGGAGGAGGGTGACAGTGGCTCCCACTTCGGAGATGACTTCCAAAGAGCCATGGATGTCATCGGAGGAAGGGGGGTGATGGTCATAAATGTGGATCTCCATTTCAGGTTTGGAGATAATCTCGGAAAATCGACCAATTCGACTCACCTGTCGGGTATCCACTAAAATAAGCCTCCTGACATCCTGAAGAGGGATATGTTTAACCTTCTCCACCTCTAGGGCATAGAGAGTCGAATGGATAAAGAAGTCCCGGAGACTCCGTTCCTGGGATCCAGGGAAGACTAAAACAGCTTGAGGGTAAAGCTTTTTTGCAGCAATCATCGAAGCAAGGGCGTCAAAATCAGCATTGATATGAGTCGTGATCACTTCCACCATTTTTTAGAGTTAACCTCTGGGGTGATACCGTTGATGAACCTTCTTTAATCTTTCGCCTGTCACGTGAGTATAGATTTGCGTGGTTGAGATATCTACATGCCCAAGCATCATTTGAACGGAGCGGAGATCGGCTCCTCTCTCAAGAAGATGACTCGCAAAGGAATGACGGAGCACATGAGGAGTGATCCTTTTCTGAATTCCTCCTTTTCGGCCGTAAGCCTTGATCAATTTCCAGAATTGCTGCCGGCTCATCGGTTTCCCATAACGATTAATAAAAAGAAAGGGACTCTCTTTTTCTTTAAGAAGGAGAGGACGAAATTCCATTAAATATTTTTTGAGCCAGTGGATGGCTTCCCTTCCTAACGGAACAATTCTCTCCTTTGACCCTTTCCCCCGGAGGAGGACATACCCTCCCTCTAATTGAATTTGATGGGTTAATAGATGAATTAACTCCGAAACCCTCATCCCTGTGGCATATAGGATTTCAAGCATCGTACGGTCTCTTACACCAAGAGAGGTGTGAGGGTTTGGCTGAGAAAGAAGTCTATCCACCTCTTCTAAAGAGAGAACCTCAGGAAGGATCTTAGCCATTTTGGGCAGCTCTAAACCCTCTGCGGGGTTAATATTAATCACTCCCTCCTGTTGTAAAAAACGAAAAAACATCCTGACGGCGATAAGATTTCGTGCGATACTCCGGGTGGAAAGCCCTTTCTTTTTTAAGAAATGGAGGAAGGTTCGAAGATCTAGCCTAGAGAGTTCCTCAAGGTGGTCGATCTTTTTATCGTTCAGAAAATTCAGAAAGCGATGGATATTATGGCCATAGGCTTCGATCGTATTTTGAGAAAGTCCTTTCTCTACAATAAGATAATTAAGAAATCGGTCTAAAAGAGAAAGCATCATCCCTTAAATCCCTGTGTGACCAAATCCCCCCTCTTGTCTTTTAGTCGGTGGAAGCTCCTGAACCTCGATGAGGATGGCTCGTGAGACCGGAGAGATCACTATTTGGGCGATTCGATCCCCATTTTTGATCGTATAGGGTTCGCTTCCTAAATTGATCAAAAGGACTTTAATCTCTCCCCGATAGTCTGAATCGATCGTTCCAGGGGTATTAAGAACGGTAATTCCTTTCTGGGTAGCCAGCCCACTTCGAGGACGAATTTGACCCTCATATCCTTCTGGTAAGGCCAAGGAAATTCCGGTGGGGATCATCCTTCTTTCTCCAGGGTGAAGCGTGAGGTCTTCCTCAAGGGAAGCGAAAAGATCCATTCCTGAAGAGCCTTGAGTCATGTATTCAGGAAGATGGACGACCCCTTTCTTTAATCGCTTGATCAGGACTTTAACTCGTTTCAAGGCCTAAAAGATCATTAAAGGGTTTGACTCTCTCCGGATCTACAGGTCCAAGAATGGCGAGACAGAAAAATCGTTCGTTAAAGAGATCATTCGCAAGATAGTGAACCGTTTCCTCATCGACCTCGTCGATGCCTTTAAGGATCGCTTCTACCGGGAAATAGGATTCGAAATAGATTTCATTCTTGGCCAATCGGGTCATCAGCATATCAGAACTATCC
>JBDOIB010000197.1:0-1745 GCA_041082155.1 Thermodesulfobacteriota bacterium
GAAAAGTATTCGGGAGGCCCAAAGGCAAGGGCTGCCTGGGCCAAGGGAGGAGCCAGGAAGACCAACCCAAAAATGCCAATCGTTCCGGCAATGAAAGAACCAATGGCAGAGATAGCCAGAGCAGGTCCGGCCCTCCCCTTTTGAGCCATCTGATAACCATCAATACAGGTTATCACAGACGCGGTTTCACCGGGAACATTGAGAAGGATGGAGGTGGTAGACCCTCCATACATCGCTCCATAGTAAATACCCGCAAGCATGATGATGGCAGAGGTGGGATTGAGACCAAAGGTGGCTGGAATGAGAAGGGCAATTCCAGCAATCGGTCCTATCCCCGGAAGAACCCCGATCAATGTCCCCACAATAGCGCCAATTAAGCAATAGAAGAGATTATAAATTGTGGTAGCAATTACAAACCCATTGGCCAGATTTTGAAGGGATTCAAACATTTCACTCCCCTACGGTCTTCTATAATCCTATCCACCCCTTAGGGAGAGGAATCTTTAGCCATTGCACAAATAAAAAATAGGAGATCACTGCGGTGACAAAAGAGAGCAGAAGGATGAAGCCCCAATGTTTTGTCCCCAGTATTCTTAAAAGGGCAATTATTAATAGAAAGGAAGTCAGTGGATATCCTAATTGTTTGAAAAAAGCGGTTGCAATGACCATTGTTCCGAAGAAGAAGATCAACTGAGATGGAAAGAGTTGACCTATGGAAAATAATTTTTCTCGACTGCTCCCTTTTTTACTCTGAAAAAAGAGTTTTAATATAAATAGACCTGAAAGCACCATCAGGAGTATTCCCAAAAGAAGGGGAAACAATCCTGTTGCTGGCATCCGGAAATTTCCTACCGGCATTCTTAAAGATAAGATAGTAGTTACAACCCCGAAGATGAAGATGACCATTCCACCAATGATTTCATCTCGATTCAAATTATTGATTCCTCCTGTTTTTAGGAGTTTAATCCATCAAGGCTCCGCCATTGACATCCAGAATTTCACCCGTGATAAAGGAGGCTTCATCTGAGACCAAAAATAGAACAGCCTCAGCGACATCTTCCGGTCTTCCCAACCGCCCCAGAGGAATGGAGGCAATGATCTCCTTTCGTCTCTCCTCCGACCACTGGGCACTCATCTCCGTTTCAATGGCATGAGGGGCCACTCCATTTACATTGATCCCATAGGGAGCGAGCTGCCTCGCCAGTGTTTTAGTCAATGCATCGATACCTGCCTTCGAAGGTCCATATCCAGGGGCAGAGGTGATATCCCCCATTTTCCCAGCAATAGAAGAAACATTTACAATCTTTCCATATCCCTGCTGTTTCATGATCCCCACTACAGCCTTAGAGCAATTAAAAGTTCCCTTCAGATTGACTTCGATGACGCGATCCCAGTCCTCTTCGGTGACCGTTTCAATCGTCCCTCGCCGGATAATTCCAGCATTATTCACCAGAATATCCACTCGGCCAAATGTTTTTTGGACACGATCAACCATCTCTCTGACCTGAGGACTTTGGGTAATATCACAAGGAATAGCGAGGGCTTCGCCCTTTCTACTTTCAATCTCTTCTTTCACCTTCTCTAAGGCCTCTTTATCCACATCTACCAAACCTACTCGTGCACCCTCTCGGATAAAGGTTAAGGCAATCGCCCTTCCAATTCCCCTTGCGGCTCCCGTCACAATGGCCACCCGATCTTTCAGCTTCATGGAGTTCACCCTTTACACTTGAAAAGATATTTTTACC
>JBDOIB010000205.1:0-3815 GCA_041082155.1 Thermodesulfobacteriota bacterium
CTGAAAGTAGGGAAGGGGAGATCCATAAAAAGGACGACTCGGTATAGAAGCGATCTTTGAATCAGGTTCTTTCTTAAGTGGAGGAGGAGAGGGTTTGGTCGGAGGAGGCGTTTCAGTGATTGGAGGATTCACACCTTTAATCGTTTCCATTCCTTCCACCCTGACGGTTTTTCCCTCTGGAATTTTTTCCTCTGATTTCTTTTTCCCGATCAGGGGAAGATGAGAGCAGCTATTTAGAAAGAAAATTAAAAAAATAGAGAGTACAAAAACTTCAAACATTCTCCTTTTCATGAAATCTCCTTTTAATCTTACCCTTTTCTCAAAATGATCTCTCTTAAAAGGATTCCATTCTCACCTGGGTGAAAAAGCTCAAATTCTGAATTTCAATTTGAGGGAATCCTTAAATTTTAATGCAATATTACCAATTTTAAAAAATATGTCAAGCAAACCAGGTGGCTTTTAAAAAAACAAAAAACTCCTTATTAAAGCATCCGAGGGAAACGGATGGGGGTGATGAATTAAAAAATTGACGGCAATAAGGATATTTGATATAAATGGATTAGATTTTGACCATTTCAATCTCTTGCCCACAATCTAGATCGGATTTTGTTTTAAACATATCGGTACTCTCTCTTTACCATTGATTTCTTCAGGAGCTAACCTTTTTAAAAATATAGGAGGTGAGTAGAAGATGATGACCCGAAAGGAATTTCTTGAGCAGGTCATGAAGATGGCTAATCTTCGGGATTTAAAACAGGCGGACGAAGCCACCCGGGCGGTGATTTCACTTACCAAGTTAATTATTGGGCCAAAGCTGTCTCAGAAGATTGCGGAAGTTTCTCCTCCCGATCTCAGAATAGGATGGGAAGCCATCCAGCCTGCCTATCCGAAGAAGTCCATTAAGATTATTACGGGCCCCGGGGGTGAGGATGAAGATATTCGACAGATGGTTCCCTATCTTCAGAAATACCTCGGAGTAGAGATTATCATTGAACACATTGCTGGCTTCTGGGGGAGGATTCCTTTCGAGAAATTTCAGACCGTCGAACCCGATGGATATACCTTAATGTGTTATACCTTTCCAAGAAGTATTATGATAGAGCTGATGGGGGAAAGCCATTTTAACACCAGAGAGTTTACCCCCATTTTTGCTTGGTCCTCCGGAAATCAATTCTTAATCGTTCCCTCTGAGAAATTTAAAACTTTTGACGAATTCATGAGGGAGGCCAAAACCCGGAGGCTCTCCGCAGCCATTCCTGTTAAAAGAGGAATCAGCCATCTCTCCGGATTATTGTTGTCCGAAGGTTTAGGAATTGAGGTGGATTGGATGCCTTATGGGGGATTAGCTTCAAGTATGGTCGCCCTGAATCGAGGTGAAGTAGATTTTATGATCTCTTTAGCAAGTACTCTTCCCTCGCGTATGAAAACAGGCAAAATAAATGTTCTTGCAATGCTTCCCGAAAAGTCCGGAAAGCGGAGCCCATATTTCCAAAATATTCCTACCCTGAAGGAACTTGGATACGATATTCCGATGATCTCGATCCGTCATGTGTTGGAGGCCCCTCCCAATACTCCCTCCCATATTGTTATGGTTTTAGAAGGAGCTCTAAAACGGGCCATTCAAGGATCTAACTACCTGGAGTGGGCGAAGAAGAACTTTGTGAATATTGAACCTCTGGATGTTAGGGCTTTTTCAGCGGAGAAGGAAGAAGCATATATTAAAATAGAAAGGGTGAAAGAAAAGCTCAGAGAGGAGTAGATACTGATTTGAGGAAATAAGATTATGGGGATAACCCTTCCACCCCTTTTTCTAAGAGTTCAGCTATATCCAACACCTTCACAGCCTCTTCTTTTCCTTTGGCTTTCAACCCATCTTCGAGCATCGTGAGGCAGTAGGGACAAGCTGTGGCAATCTGCTGGGTTCCGACGGCGAGGGCCTGATCAATACGGATCTCGTTGATTCGCTTACCCACATGTTCTTCCATCCACATCCTTCCCCCTCCACCGCCACAACAAAAGCTTTTAACACGAGACCTTTCCATCTCTTTCAGTCTTACTCCAGAAATGCTGGTTAGGATTTTTCGCGGTTCCTCATAGATTCCATTATATCGACCAAGATAGCAAGAATCATGATAGGTGACGGTGATGGGAGTTCCCTTTTTTAGAGAGAGCCTTTGTTCCTGAATAAGCTGGACCAGATATTTGGTGTGATGGATGACCTCAAAAGTCCCTCCAAATTGAGGATACTCATTTTTTAAGGTATTAAAGCAGTGGGGACAGGAGGTAAGAATCTTCCTCACCCCGTATTGCCTCAAGGTCCGGATATTTGCTTCTGCCATATTTTTGAAGAGATACTCATTGCCGATTCTTCGTACGGAATCCCCGCAGCATCCCTCCTCTTTGCCAAGAATTCCAAATTTCACTCCGGCATGCTTGAGAATTCGAGAAAGAGAGAGGGCCACCTTTTTACTTCGATCATCATAACTCTTGAAACATCCGGGGAAGTAAAGGATTTCCACCTCCGGATCTTCATGAAGGGCTTTCACTTCTAATAATGAAGCCCAATCCGAACGAAGATGCCTTTCGGCACCCCATGGATTGCCCCTTCTCTCCAGGTTTTTGAATACCTCCCTTACCTCTACGGGATACCGAGATTCCATCAGAACCAGGTATCGCCTTAATTCGAGAATCTTGTCGTAAACCGAGATAAAGACAGGACAATGTTCATAACAGGCAAGACAGAAGGTGCACGCCCAAATCGTATCCTCCGAAAGAAGTTCAAGGAGAGAAGGCCCTTCCTTTGATGAAGAGGAGGGATTCCAGAGAAGAGTCTTTCCTTTCTCGTAGAGAACCGTTTTAAGATCGCTAATCACCTTCTTCGGGGAAAGAGGCTTTTGACTCAGATGAGCAGGGCATTGTCCCTCACACCGTCCACAATGGGTGCAAGCCTCAAGATCCAGGAGTTGTTTCCAGGAAAACTCAAAGAGATCTTTTGCTCCATAGGTCTCGGCTTCCTCGAAATCAGGAATAGGAGAGAGGGCTCCTTTCGGGGTGAGAGGGCGGAAAAATATATTGAGAGGGGATAAGAAGAGATGCTGGAGAGAGGAGTGGCTAAGGGTAATATAGAAGAACAAAATGAGAGCGGGAAGGACATGGATGAAGAGTCGATGCCATATGAAAAGTTCATTCAAAAGTTCTGTTGGAAAAACTGGGAGGAGATGGGAGATTGGATAACTGAGGGGTGCCCAGTGAAACCAATCAGGAGGAGGTGATCCGGCTGCAGCCATTCGATAGCTCTTTATGAGAAAGCCTGTAATCAAGATTCCAGAACCCCAGATGAAGATCAGGGTTCTATCGGGTTGGGTTTCCAGACGATAAGGTCTAAAAAGGTATCTACGAATTAGGGCCAGAGAACCCCCAATTAAAACCAGCCCCCCTCCCACTTCGGAAACAAAGGAGGAGTATAAAAATATGGATTGAGGGGGACTGGTCAATCCAAATGGGAGAGAGAAGAGTCTGATAAATTTACCCAAAAAGATGAGACCTATTCCCCATAAGATTAGAATGTGCATGAGACCAGAATATCCTTTTTTCCAGAACCGAGAATGGGTAAGGGTGGTGATGAGGAGGGTTTGAAGTCTGAAACCGATATCGCCTATTCTCCTCTCATCCTTTCCAAAATGCCACAGGCGATAATGGAGTTTCCAAAAAAAGAAAAGAAAGAAAGCCATCAGAAAAGGAAGAAGGGTCAAAAAACCGAGAAGAATTGGGGAAAATATCTCTTTGATATAAAAATGTTGAATTTCCCAGAACTG
>JBDOIB010000217.1:0-4567 GCA_041082155.1 Thermodesulfobacteriota bacterium
CCGGTAATCTCTTCCTTTTGGGCACTCATATTGATATTGTTAATTGCCAGAGCATTCTCATAAAAAACCATCAAATTTTTAACGTCTAACATCCTCAATTTCCTCTATTCACAATAGAAAGAGAACAACCTTGTTAGTTGAGCAATAGGTGTGCCAATCCCTTTATAACTAAAAAACTAAAGGATATCAATAAATTTAAGGAGTTCTTAAGATTTAGCGTAAAAATTAAATTGAAAAAACCTTTTAATTTTTGAAAAAGATTTTCCAATTACTGATAGGAGCTATAGGTCGCTCCGATTATGTGAAATGTTGTAAATTTTAAGTTTATGCCGCAGGGTGGGGCGTGAAACCCCGAGAATCTCACAGGCTTTCCCTAAATGCCCGTTGGTTCGATGAAGAACCTCAATAATATGTTCCTTTTCGATCTCCTTAAGGTTCTTGTTTTTGACTTGGAGTTTATCCTGATGTTGATCCAATAGGCCTTTCTGGCCCAACAACGGGGCAATCGCCTCTTCAAGAATGATCTCTCCAGGGGTATGAAGGGAAACATTGGTTAATACATTTTCTAATTCCCTTACATTACCCGGCCACTCATAATCCATCAACCGTTTTAGAGCTTCTTTTTCAACTTTTTTAATCCTTTTCCCCAATTCTCGGTTGATTTTCCCGATAAAGTATTCCACCAGAAGAGGGATATCAGATTTACGCTCCCTGAGGGGAGGTACTTTTATGTTAGCCACATTGAGTCGATAATAAAGGTCCTCTCGAAAACTTCCTTCCTTCACCATTTTCCAGAGGTCTTTATTGGTTGCGGCAATCACCCTTGCATTGGATTTAATCTTCTTTTCTCCGCCGAGACGTTCAAATTCTTTTTCCTGTAGGAACCTTAAAATCTTTGATTGAAGTCCAAGAGGAATATCATCCACTTCATCGAGAAAAATGGTTCCATTTCCTGCAAGCTCAAACTTTCCTCTTTTTAGACCAAAGGCGCCTGTAAAAGCTCCTTTTTCGTGACCAAAAAGCTCACTCTCCAAAAGAGTTCCAACGATGGTCGAACAATTAATGGCCTGAAACGGTTCTTCCCGATATGGACTGTTTTCGTGAATCGCCCTCGCAATTAATTCTTTTCCCGTACCGGTTTCGCCTTCAATCAAGACAGTCACCCGGTTTTCCGAGAGAACTCCGATGGCCTTAAAAATCTCCTTCATCCCTTTGCTTTTACCGATAATCCTTCCATCTCGATAGGAAAGGGAGGTGTCCATACCTAGGTCTTCGAGCGTTCGCCCTGGGTTTGAAGATTTTAATGCTTTTTCAATCACCCGTTCGAGCTCTTCAACATCGATGGGTTTTGGGATATAATCAAACGCCCCTAATTTTACTGCTTGAATTGTAATGTCCATGTCATGGAATGCTGTAATAATGATGATGTTCCTTTTATTTTCTCGGATGAGTTCTTGAAGGACATCAAGCCCATTCAGGTCGGGAAGGCGGATATCGAGGATAATCACATGGGGATCAAAAAGGATGCTCTGTCTTAAACCCTCTTTTGCCGTGAGAGCACACTGAACCTCGTAACCCTTCTCCATCAGGAACATTTCGAGGGTTTCCAGAAGGGAACGCTCATCATCAATAATGAGAATTCTCCTTTCTTTCATCCTGCCTCCCTTACAGGAACAGTCAGACTGATCTGAATTCCACGGGGTTTTCGAAGGGTGACTCCTACTTTCCCTCCATGAGCCTCGATAATCTTTTTTACATTCGAAAGACCCAACCCTGTTCCTTTCTTCTTATTGCTAAAGAAGGGATCAAAAATATAGGGAAGGTCTTCAGGATCCATTCCTGGTCCGTCATCGCTTATCTCCAATTTAATTGTTCCTTTTTCGGTCCTAAGGAGTTTCGTCGAAATCTCAATATTTCCACCTTCGGGTAAGGCCTCGATCGCATTGAGAAGAATATTAATCACCACCTGTTCCATTTTTTCTGGATCTGCAAAAATTTCAGGGAGCCCATCCTCATAAAACTTTTTAACCTTTATTCCCTTTTCTAAAATTTTGGCATCAAGCACTTCCAGACAAGAATCTATTATGTGATGGATGGAGATCGATTGAAGGTTCAGTTTAATTGGTCTTGCAAAATCGAGCATTTCATCCAAGATTCTCTCTAATCGAGAAATTTCATTGACGATAATCTCCATTCGTCTTTTATCATTTCCTTGAAATTTCATATTTTTTAAAATTATCTGGCTGTTCATTTTGACTGAAGAAAGGGGATTGCGGATTTCATGAGCCAGTGAGGTGGTGAGCTTTCCGATATGGGCCAATCGTTCAGACTCACGAATTCGTTTTTCAGCCTCTATTCTCTCTGTGATATCCCTACAGATTCCAGCAATAGCAAACTCTCCCTGGTATCGGATAGCCTTGATTTTATTCTCGGTAGGAAGGGGAATGCTATTCTTATGACGCCTGAAATATGTAAAAATATCTTCTGGCGCTTCTCCGGCCACAACCTTCTCAACAATCCTTTTGACCGTTCTAATGGAATGGGGCGCAATGAAGTCAATATAGGGTTTACCAATCACTTCCTCCAGGGAATATCCATGCATTTCACAAAAAGCTTGATTGGCAAAGGTGATCCTTTCATTCTGGATGACAAAATAGCCATCATTGATTTCTTCGATGAGAAGTCGATATTTTGATTCTGACTCCATCAGCTCTTTGGTTCTCTTTTCCACCTCTCGTTCAAGGTTCTGCGCATACTCTCTGATGTGTTTTTCATGGAGGGATTGGAAATAATTGCTAAATCGGGTAATGGTATAGAAGAGGCAGTGATTGAGATGATTCATGGTCTCTAAAAAATTTTTCTCATCTAATTCATTAGGAAGGATGGGTAAAAGGACGGTTCGATAAAGTTCATAGGCATTCTGTACTTCAGAGAGAGAGAACCCACCCTCGAGGCGTAAGTTGGTAATCCATTGAATATGGTCATTAATTTTTGAAAAATCCTGATGGATGAGAACAGCGTAGTTGGCTTCGTTGGCTTTTGAAACAGTCTGAAAGAGTTCATCTAGTGGACGGGCGCTATAACGCTCGCTTACCTCCGTATGAAGGCGATAAATCCACTCATCCACAATTCGATCCTGGAATTTTTCAAGGGTCTCCTTAAGATTCATAAGTTTTATTTTCTATCATTTTAAAAATGAATGGTCAAGTTTTAACGAATAGGGCAGGGAGTGTTTCTATCTTCCTACTGAAATGAAACCACTCTGTCTGGCCAATTTACCTTCTTTAACGACGAAAATCCTTGATTCAACACTGGGACGATGATCGGTGGCCGTAATCGTAATGGGAGGAATGAGGCCTCCCGTAATAAAATTTCTGAAGGTTTCAAAGGCCATCTTGACCCTCAATCGGGAGTATCCCTGCTCAGGGAGAGAACGAATGAGTGCCTCTGCGATGACTTTTACTATTGCCCAACCTTCTACATAGGAAAGGGTATGAGAATCGTAAGGGTGCCATTTTCGATGAGCTTCCATGATCTCTGTCATTCCCGGAACATCCTCCCCAAAGGGAGAAACGGGTTGAACACCCAAAACCCCCTCAAAAGTGGAAAGGGTTTCATCAAAGGCTCTCATCCCTCCGATATAACGGGTTTTCAACCCCAACTTCCTGGATTCCTGGAGAAGGAGAGAGGCTTCTTTTGAAGTGAGACTCACGTAAGCAAAATCTGCTCCATAGGCATTAATAGCCGCCAGTGCCAGGGGGATATTCCTTTGAGAATGAGGCTCTGGGATCCAGATGTCTGGTCCTACCTCCAAACCCAACTGTTTTGCAAAACTGCGTCCCTCTTCTAAGAAATGGTTGCCGAAACGATCCGGGGAGCCGATGAAGACCATCTTTGGTTTCCTGAGTTTTACCCCTGAGTTTTCCGAAATGAATTTCATTGCAATTTTGGAGAGATCGAGAGGAGAGGGGGTAAGGGAGAAAATAAATGGATACCTGACAGGATCGCTTAAGGCTGGCGGGACAAAACTGATGAGGGTTGGAAGTCGGTGGAGATGGATATGGGGATGCAAGGAAATTGCCGTTTCAAAGGAATAGATGTAGAGAAGAAGAATTTGGTCTGATTCATTCATCTTTCGATAGGCCGCAATGGTCTCTGCAGGTTCCTGGGAGTCATCATTCAAAATGAGCTCCAATCGCCAACTCCGGGATCCTCCCTGAAGATTGAACCACTTCGTCGCATCCAGCATTCCCCTTGCACATTCTCTTCCAAGTTCTCCCCATCGTCCTGTAAAAGGAATTAATCCTCCAACCTTTACAACTGTTTGAGAAAAAACGAGATTTAGATCTACGATTAAAGAGAGAATAAAAAAGAGAAGGATTAAGAAAACTCTTTTCATCTCCACCCCATGATCAAAAATCCTCTTTCATTTAAAGAGGGTTAAGGGCTCGGGGCATAAAGGACAGCCAGGATTTTTGTGACTTTATTTTGATGACATTGAACTCGATGGGGAATAGTCGAATCATAGTAGATTGAATCGCCAGGATAAAGAACATCTTTATGATTT
>JBDOIB010000222.1:0-1253 GCA_041082155.1 Thermodesulfobacteriota bacterium
TTAAAACCTCTGTGGGAATTTTGGTCTGGATCGCTCCCATCGCCTCATATTGATGAAGAGGAAGGTCTTCAACCGCTCCTCCTCCAGCAGGACCAATGATGTTGGCACACCAGCGGTATTTGGCAAAACTATCCGTCAGCCGAGTGGCAAAGGCAAAGGCACAATTCCCCCAGAGATAATGCTCATGGCTTGCCGAGACATCCTCTTGATAATTGAAAGCCTTGACGGGTTGAGTTTCGGGACCATAGGGAAGGCGAAGGAGAAAACGAGGAAGAGTCAAACCCACATAGCGCGCATCTTCGGTTTCTCTGAAAGCCTGCCATTTTGTATACTGGGGACCTTCGAAGATAGATTTTAAGTCTTTTAGATGGGGAAGGGTATTAAAATCTACAATCCCGAAAAATGTGGGACTCGCCGCAGTAATAAAGGGGGCATGGGCCATTGCTGCCACACTGGCCACGTATTGAAGGAGTTTCATATCCTGAGGCCCTGCCCCAAACTCATAGTTTCCGATCATCGCTGCAAAGGGTTTTCCGCCAAATTGCCCGTACTCGGCGGTATAGACAATCTTGTAAAGGCCAGATTTCACCACCTCTGGAGAGTCTTCGAAATCCTCGAGAAGCTGTTCTTTGCTGACATTGAGGATTTCGATCCGGATATTTTCTCTAAAATCAGTTCGATCGACCAGAAATTTGAGGCCCCGCCAAGTGGATTCCAATTTTTGGAATTCGGGATGGTGAAGAATCGCATCCATCTGGAGACTCATCTTTTTATCAATCTCCGCAATCATCTCATCGAGAGCGGCTTTAGAAACCTTGAGGGCCTCCTTCCCAGGTTCCAGAAGTTGTGAAATAAAGGCCTCCACTCCTCGACGGGTGAGACTGTAAGCTTCATCGGTGGGTTTGAGTTTGGTCGCTTGAATAATCTCCTCGATCAGGGAAGGTCTTTCAAGGACCTCTTCCTCTTTAGCCATTGCCAACTCTTTCTCTTCTGCCATAGGCCTCCCTCCTTACTCCTCAATTCCTAACTCTTTTAGGAGTTGTTTTCGAGCGGTTTCATCCTTCACCAATTCCTGAATCTTCTTTCGAAATTCCGGAATATTGGTGAGAGGACCTTTGAGGGCTTTCAGAGCTTCTCTCAATTCCAAAAGCCGCTTCAACTCAGGAACCTGATTCACGATGGATTCAGGCTCGAAATCTTTCATAGATTCAATCTTGAGCTTTACATTCATCTCTTCATCGGGTCTTCCCGAG
>JBDOIB010000224.1:0-2154 GCA_041082155.1 Thermodesulfobacteriota bacterium
CGACTCCAAACGATCCCTCCTGAGCTTTATGAAGCAGCAAAGGTGGATGGGGCTTCTGCCGTTCGCCGTTTTATCCACATTACGCTTCCCCAGATTCGAGGAATTCTGTTTGTGGTCATCCTCCTCCGTAGCATATGGATGTTTACAAAATTTGATACCGTCTGGTTAATGGGTGAGGGAGCAGGAGCAGGGCGTTTTATCCGGACGTTACCGGTATATGCCTATATGCGAACATTAACTTATTATCAGGCAGGCCTCGGGGCAGCCCTTGCAGTCATCATGTTTGCTATCTTAGTGGTGTGCACGATACTTTATTTTGGTCTCTTTCGAGAGGAGGCTGACATCGGGTGAATCGGTTTAGAGTTCAAAAATTCTCAAATAAACTCTTTTTATATGGAGGAGCAATCCTTCTTGCTCTACAGGCCTCTTTTCCCTTCTTCTGGATGGCCTCCACTTCATTCAAACCTCCTTCGGAGGTATTTGCTCAACCCCCTTCATTTATTCCCCAACAGGTGACCTGGGACAATTTTAAACGCCTTTTTACCTCAACAAACTTTCTTATCTATTTTAAAAATAGTATTGTGGTCTCTGGATGTACGGTACTTCTTACCATGATCGTAAGTGCCATAGGAGCTTATAGTCTTACTCGCTACCAATACCCAGGGAGAGAAAAAATTGCTGCTCTTATCCTATGCACCTATATGTTTGCTCCCATTATGATTGTAATTCCCTTCTTTATTCTTGCGAAGAAAATAGGAATTGAGAATACTCACTTCGCCCTGGTGTTGGCCTTTACCTCCTTCTGCCTTCCCTTTACCCTCTGGTTGATGCGGGCCTTTTTCAAAACCATTCCAATCCAGTTGGAAGAAGCCGCTTTGGTGGATGGGGCAGACCGTATTCGTGCAGTCATTCACGTGGTTCTTCCTCTCGCCCTCCCTGGTATTATCGCCACTTCTATCTTCACATTTATTTTGGCTTGGAACGATTATATCTTTACTCGAATTCTGATTACCTCAGACGAATTGAAAACTTTACCTGTGGGAGTTCAAGATCTATTTCATTCAGCCCTTATTGATTGGGGCTTGATTATGGCTGCGGGAATGATGATTACCATCCCGGCTCTCCTTTTCTTTGTAACCATCCAGCGTTATTTAATTCGAGGCTGGGGGGCTGGAGCAGTAAAAGGTTAACAGAAAGGAGGTCTTTTATGCGATTTAAAGATAAAACGGCTTTAATTACAGGAGGAGGAAGGGGCATCGGACTGACCACAGCCTTGTTAATGCTTGCAGAAGGAGGAAGAGTGGGGATCGTAGAGATAAACGAAGCCCATAGAAAACATGCCATTGAAACCACTCAATCGAGGGGCTATTCTCTAAAAGCCTATTCAGGGGATGTCTCGAAGAAAGATCAAGTCGAGGCCTTTATGGAGGCTTTCGTCAATGACTTTGGGAGAATTGATATCTTGGTGAATAATGCTGGCATTGTGATTTCAAGGCCTTTTATGGAAAAAACGGTTGAGGATTGGATCAAAACCTTAGAGGTCAATCTGATCGGGGTATTTCTTTGCTCTCAAGCCGCGGCCAAATACATGTTAAAACAAAAATCAGGTAAGATCATTAATATCTCATCCATTCGTGGAATCGATCATTGTGGCCGGGAAGGTATCATGGATTATAGCGCCTCCAAGGCAGCTGTCATTAATTTAACGAAGACCATGGCCAAAGAATTAGCCCCCTATATCAATGTGAATACGGTGGCCCCTGGCCACACCTTAACGGAAATGACCCAACCCCTTCCGGAGGAAGTAAAGAAAGCGATGATTGAGGGATCTTATCTCAAGAGAATGGCACAACCCGAGGATATTGCTAAGGCAATCTTATTTCTTGCTTCTGATGATGCGAATTTTATTACCGGACAAGTGCTTCTCGTGGATGGGGGATTCAGTCTTAAGTAAATAAAAAATAAAGGAAATAGAGAGGAATGGCTTTATTATGGCAAGGGTGATTCTGGAGAACATCTCTAAAAATTTTGGATCCGTTCAGGCCTTAAAAGAGTTTAATCTCGTGGTCGAGGACAAGGAGTTTGCGATCCTGGTGGGACCCTCGGGCTGTGGCAAATCCACCGCCCTTCGAATCATTGCGGGGCTTGAGGAGC
>JBDOIB010000228.1:0-2741 GCA_041082155.1 Thermodesulfobacteriota bacterium
GCAGAGGTCTTCTCCCGAGAGGTTCTCAAGAAACTTCCCGGAAAGAGTGCCATTGGACATGTCCGATACTCCACCGCTGGGTCAAGCGAACTGAAGAATGCCCAGCCCTTTGTCGTAGATTATGCCAAAGGGATGATGGCCATTTCTCACAATGGAAACTTGACCAATGCCCACCTGATCAAAAGCGAACTTGAATCAAAGGGATCCATCTTTCAATCCACCATGGATTCAGAAGTCATCGTCCATCTCATCGCCCGGGCCAAAGAGAGGACATTTATTGAACGGGTGGTCCACGCCCTGAAACAGGTGGAAGGAGCCTACTCCCTTCTCCTCCTTACAGAGAAAGAGATGGTTGCAGCCAGAGACCCCTATGGGTTTCGTCCTTTAGTATTAGGAGCCCTTAAAAATTCACCGGTCGTGGCTTCTGAGACCTGTGCCTTTGATCTCATCGGGGCTAAATTTATTCGAGAAATTGAACCGGGCGAACTTCTTCTCATTAATGAGGAAGGAATCCATTCCTTTAAACCCTTTCCAACCAAACCCCATCATCAATGTATCTTCGAATTCATTTACTTTGCTCGTCCTGACAGCTTCATATTCAATCACAATGTCTATGAGGTCAGGAAGTCTCTGGGAATCCAGCTCGCAAAAGAGTCTCCAGCCAAGGTGGATATGGTCGTTCCCATCCCAGATTCCGGGTTTCCAGCCACCTTGGGATATGCCTTTGAGTCCAATCTCCCTCTTGAACTCGGGATGATTCGAAACCATTATGTGGGTCGAACCTTTATTGAACCCGAACAGAGGATTCGGCATTTTGGAGTCAAGATTAAATTAAATCCGGTGAAGGAGCTCTTAAGAGGAAAGAGGATCGTCATTGTCGATGATTCTATTGTACGAGCCACCACGAGCCGCAAGATTGTTAAAATGTTTCGAAATGTTGGAACAAAGGAAATTCATGTCAGGATTAGTTCTCCCCCCATCACGGATCCCTGTTTTTTTGGAATCGACACTCCGAGCAAAAAGGAGTTAATCGCCTCAACCCATACGGTCAAGGAAATCCAGAGGTTTATTAACGCCAATTCTTTAAATTATTTAAGTTTGGAGGGGTTAAAAAGTTGTGTTAAAGGGGAAGAAGAGCACTTCTGTTATGCTTGTTTTACAGGGGAGTATCCCTATCCTTTTCAAATGAAATTTGATTAACTGGCAGTTCCCTGGAAGGCCCTATTCTCTTCTTCAATATAGTTTTTTACCGTTTCATAAACCTTATCGCTTATCAAACCAACCTGATGAAGCCACTCCATCGCATCAGAGATATTAAAAAGGACGTGGGGCTCAATGCGGGCCGCCCGAAGTCTTTCCTTTCCTCCTTGCTCACGATCCAATAAGACCACCAGCTCGTTGACGATTCCTCCCTGATCCCTGACCGCCTCAGCGGCTTCAATGACACTTTCCCCCGTGGTGATCAGATCATCTACAATCAACACCCGGTCATTCCGTTCAAGAATCCCTTCAATCTTTTTTCTTACCCCGTGTTCCTTCCTTGCCTGACGATAATAGATCATGGGGATTCCCAATTTTTGACTGACCACCGTTGCAAAGGGAACCCCGGCGGTGGGAACCCCGAGGATCTTGTCCACTTTATTTTTTCCAATCTCGTTGATCACAATTCGGGTTAAAGAATTAGCAATCCAATCCATCGTAATGGGGCTTGAGATTGTCAGCCTTAAATCGATGTAATAAGGACTTCGCTTTCCGGAAGCTAAAATATAATCCCCAAATTTTATAGCATCATTCTTAATGAGAAGGATTCCCACCTGTTTCATGAGGAAGAGCTTCTCCTCCATCCAGACCCTTTTTTCAATCTCATCGATTCCCAAAATCATTGCCTTTTTTTTATAAAATCCGATTTTAGAAGTCAAGAAAAAAATACATTCTCCCTATCGCTTCCCGAAAATCATTGCCAGAAGCGCCATTCTTACGAAGATTCCATTTCGAACCTGACGGAAATAGGCAGCCCCTGGATAGGTATCCACTTCTGGATGAATCTCATCGACTCTGGGGAGAGGATGAAGGAGTATGACTTTCTTCTTTAATTGAGTGAGAAAATCTTGGTTAATGATAAAGCTCCCCTTCACCTTTTCATATTCAGAAAGGTCTGAAAATCGCTCTTTTTGAATTCTTGTCATATAGATGAGGTCACTCTTAGAGGAAGCCTCCATCAAGTTTTCCGTCTCAACCACCTCTAACCCTTTGGCTTTCAAATTTGAGGTAATCTCTTCGGGCATCTTCAGGATCTTTGGAGAAACAAAGAAGAATCGTGGCTGATAGTGAGAGAGGAGTTCCACCAGGGCATGAACCGTTCGACCATATTTCAAGTCTCCGACCAACGAAATGGATAAACCCTTCAGTTTTCCAACCTCCTTTCGAATGGTATAGAGATCAAGGAGGGCCTGGGTGGGATGCTGTCCTGCTCCGTCTCCGGCATTAATGACTGGTACATTGGAGGCCTCTGCAGCCTCCTTTGCTGACCCAATGCGGGGATGTCTAATAACAATCACATCAGCATATTGTGAAACAGTGCGAACAGTATCTGTAAGGGTTTCACCCTTGGCTACAGAGGATCCTTCTACTGAACCCAAACTAATCACACCCCCTCCGAGTCGTTGCATCGCCGTTTCGAAGGAAAGCCGAGTTCGGGTGCTTGGCTCAAAAAAAAGAGTGGCTAAAATATTTCCTTTCAA
>JBDOIB010000230.1:0-1773 GCA_041082155.1 Thermodesulfobacteriota bacterium
TCTGAACGAAATTTTTGAATAGCACAAACGGGTCTCTTCCTCTTTCTCGGAGAGGAGGGAGACTCAATTGGAGGACGTTTAAACGGTAAAAGAGGTCTCCCCGAAACCGTTTTTCCTCCACTTCTTTTGAAAGGTCTTTATTGGTAGTAGCAATGATGCGAACCTCTACAGGGATAACCCGGTCATCACCGATCGGTTGAACCTCTTTCTCTTCGATCACTCTTAGAAGACGACTCTGGAGATTAAGAGGTAACTCACTAATTTCGTCCAGAAGGAGGGTTCCTCCATGAGCTAACTCGAAAAGTCCCTTCTTTCCCTCTCGCCTTGCACCGGTAAAAGCCCCTGGGGCATATCCAAACAGCTCACTTTCCAGAAGAGGTTCAGGAAGAGTGGCACAGTTGATTGCTACGAAGGGTCTTTCTCGGCCAAATCGTTCCCAGTGAATGCCCTGGGCAAACATCTCTTTGCCTGTCCCAGTTTCCCCTTGAATCAAAACGGTGGAAGGAGACCGAGAAAAACTTTTTGCTCTCTGAATCACCTTTTTAAACGCTTCGTCTTCTGTAACGATATCGGAAAAGGTATAGCGGGCCACATGTCCCTTTAAATAGAGTTCATTCCTTACCTTTCTCTCAGCCTGTTGGAGTTTGGAGATACTTCTCCCGATAATCAGGGTTCCGATCTTCTCTTCCTCACTTCCTACAGGAAGATAATCCAGAAGGAGATGTCTCCCCTGAATAAAGGCAAGATGATTTCTTTGAGGAGTCCAGTCCTTTTTCATTTCCTTTAAGGGATCCCTAGGATAAATGAAAAGAGGTTTTCCTTTAATCTGGTCCTCTTTCATTTTTAGGAATTGAAGGGCTGCGGGATTACAGGACTGAATTCGATCTTCTCTGTCGAGTAAAACAATCTGATCATCCACAGAATTGAGGACAGCCCGGAGTTGGTTGAGGGTACTCAGATATTGACGACTCTTTTCTGCTTCAGTTCGAACGACTTCAAGAATTCGATAGGCCTCGTGAAAGGACTGCAGGATGGCTTCCTTCCCTGATTCAATCAACACCGAAGGGACTCCCATCTTCTGGGATTGGGAGACAACGATTTTATCTCCAATGATCACATCGACTTTTTCTTCTCGGGCCTCCTCTATTTTTTGGGGAACCTCTCTTTCACTTTGCACAATAAAAAGCTTCAGATCAAGATTGAGCAGGCCCGCCAATTGATCTGACCCGAAAACGACATTTCCAAAACCGATAATCCCGATTTTTTGACTATGAGTGGAAACCCTCTTAAGGGCCCGAAGGATATCAAAAGCAGAAACCTGGATTTCGACAATTGGAAGGGTCAATTCCTGTTTAAGGAGTCGCGCTGTCCCCCCTCGGCTGATGAGAACCTCCACTCCCTTCTCCGAAAGCAGAATGGCTTTTTTAAGCCCCTCCTGCAGGTCTCCCACTTCAACCGCTACAGGTTTATCAAACTCCCTGCAAATCTCTCTTGCTAGCTCAGCCATTTCGGGGTAGGGAGCGATGAGGGCCGCAGGGGGAATCAATTCTTGAACCTTTTTCATTTCAACTTTATTATATCCTCCCTCGTTGAGGAGTCAACATCCTCCTGTATCCCTCTGTAGTCAAACCTTATAAGCGGATTCCCTCGGACTCAAGGCTAAGGCTTTGAGTTATATAAAAGAAATTCTTTAATTTATCCCTTGTAATCTCTAATAAATTTTGTTAAATTCACCAAAAATTTGCCGATCGTGTGATAAATGAACCTCACAAG
>JBDOIB010000234.1:0-2158 GCA_041082155.1 Thermodesulfobacteriota bacterium
CACCCGACTATCAGATTACAGGAAAACTAACCCTTAAACTCCGGGCCGAACGTTCGGGCACTGGGAAGGGACGGGTGTATACAGTAGAGGTGAAATGTACGGATGCCTCTGGCAATAGTTCCATTAGCACGGTCAATGTCACAGTGCCACACAATAAGTGAGGCTCTTCCAGGAGAAATGATAGTTAAACAGCTGCCATAATCACGGAGAAATATACCAGGCAAAAGTTTGAATCATAAAATTTTTAAATATAAGATAGAAATAAACGCAATGGAAAAACCTGTAAAGGGGGTGCGCCTGCATAGCTTATTAAAAAAGCAGAAGAAAGGTGAATCACAATATATCAGTGATGAATTTGGTGTTGGGTTAGGGGGCTTTCGACCCGGATATTCTGATTCTTCTTGTAAAAATTGACCAAGCAGAAATCTTACTTAGAGCCATGAGTTATAAGACAGGCTCAATATGGCCAAGTCGCTATTTGAGTGCTATAAGATTCTGCGGATAAATCGGTAAGTCAAATTCCCCTATTTGGCCTTCTTGTTGGTCAGCTTGGAGAATCCGGATGTCCAAAAAGCTACTTCTCAAAGAATTGAGTCGTTATAAGATCGGCACTTATGCCGATGTCATCTATCGGAACGCGCTCTTCTATCCTGATAAAGAGGCATTTATCTACGGTTCCAAAAGGGTCACCTTTTCTGCATTTAACGCCAATGTGAACAGGCTTGTCCATGCCCTTCAAGCGATGGGTTTAAAGAAGGCCGATAGTATCGGCATTCTTTCCTGGAATTGCATCGAGTGTACTGAGATCAACGGCGCAGCTATGAAGGGTGGCTTCATCGTTGTCCCATTCAGTCCGAGATTACAGTCTGAGGAGCTTCATTATATTATCAACGATTCCGAAGTGAAGGTCCTCTTTGTAGGAAAAGAGCTTATTCCCCTATTGAATTCTCTAAAAAAACGCCTCCCAAACATCAGACAGTATATCTCCCTTGAAGAAAAGGCCCCGGGAATGATTGATTACAACGATCTCCTAAAAAGTTCTCCAGAGACTGAACCAGACACCGACGTGAATGAAGATGACCCTTTCATTATCTTCTACACCAGTGGCACCACAGGAATTCCGAGGGGCGCTGTCTATACCCATTATAAAAAAATCGAAGAGGCAAGGACAAAGATCATCACCGCAGGCCTGAGACACCAGGACAAACATGTGATGATCCTCCCTCTCTTCCATATAGGAGGATGGTCCCATTTCTGGGCCTTCTTTCTGATCGGCGCCTCCAATGTCATCATGGTCAATCGATCCTTTGATCCATCAGCAACCCTTTTAACCATTCAGAATGAGAAAGCCACAGACCTCCATATCGTCCCCACCCATCTGGTCTCCATTCTCTCATTACCAGATCTTGATCAGTATGACCTGAGCAGCCTCAAACAGATCTGGTATGCTGCCTCTCCCATGCCTCTTGAACTTCTTAAAAGAGGAATAGCCCGATTCGGCCCTATCTTTGGCCAAGGATATGGCCAATCCGAATCAGGGCCTGACATCACCATTCTTCCTGAGGAGGCTCACAGAGTGATCTCTCAACCTGAGACCGAACAGAAAATCCTCACTTCCTGTGGTCAGCCCTGTCTCTGGGTCCATGCGAGGATTGTGGATAACCAGGGGAGGGATGTCGAAGCCTTTGAGGTGGGTGAAATCATCGTTGAGAGCAAATCCGTGATGTCGGGTTACTGGAAAAAACCTGAACTGACAGCAGAGGTTATGATCAATGGGTGGCTTCATACAGGCGATCTGGGTTATTATGATGACCGTGGTTACCTCTATATTGTGGACAGAAAGAAGGATTTAATCATCACCGGTGGAGAGAATGTCTATCCGAGGGAAGTCGAGGAGGTTCTTTACTGTCATCCTGCCATCGCAGAGGTAGCGGTGATTGGAGTACCCGACGATTTATGGATTGAACGAGTTCATGCAGAAGTGGTATTAAAAGAGGGACAATCTGCGACAAAAGAAGAGGTTATTGAATTTTGCAAACAACATTTAGCTCATTACAAGGCCCCTAAATCGGTTGAGTTCGTTAAATTCCTTCCAAAGAATCCCCAGGGGAAGATTCTAAAAAGGGAACTCAGAAAAAAATATTGGAAAGAGGGATAA
>JBDOIB010000178.1:0-1495 GCA_041082155.1 Thermodesulfobacteriota bacterium
AAAGTTTAATCTCGGAAAGTCCGGCTGGAACACCAACAGACCCCACCTTATGGCGATACCTATGATTAAAGGTAGTAATCGAGGCAGATTCAGTCATTCCATAGGATTCATGGATAGGGAGCCGATATTCCTGATACCATTGCCGGACCACTTCTTCAGGCATACTTGTAGCTGCTGAAAATACATAGGTGAGAGTTTGGAGATACTTCTTGCATTCGGGGTTATTAAGGAATCTTATGTAGATCGTGGGGACAGCATAAAAACGGGTTATTTTATTTTCAAAGACGGTGGCTAACACCCTATCCATATCAAATCCTTTCAGAAGGACGAGGGTCCCACAGCCATAAAAGATGGAGTTCATGATGTGGCATTGACCAAACACATGGGTTAAGGGCATAAAACATATCCCTACATCTTCAGGAACGGTTCTTTCATAATAACAAACCGTTTGAGCGCTATATAAAAGATTCTTATGGGTGATCATGGCTCCTTTAGGGATTCCAGTAGTACCTCCCGTAAAGAGAATTGTGGTCACATCATCCCCTTCGCATTCTATCCGATAGATTGGAACCTCCTTCATCTCCCTACCTTCAATGATGGACCTTAATGTTTGATCTCTTTCAACCACAATAATATCCTTTACATGAGGCACCTCTTTTTGATCCGGGACTTGGGGAAGTAATTCTTCAGAGGTCACTAGCACCGAAGGCAAAGAGTCATTGATCAGACGGATCACCTCTTGCTTCTTCAGAGCCGAAGCAATACAGACCGAGACGGCTCCTAACCGGGCTGTCCCAAAATAGAACATGGGCCATTCGGGAATATTGGGGAGAAACAGACCCACTCTCTGGTCTCGAGTCACTCCAAGATTCCTCAAATAAAGGGTTATTCCATCGACAATTCGATTCAATTCTTCATATGTATAACTTTGATTGGGAGTGATTAAGGCTTTTTTCTTAGGGAAACACATCGCCCCTTGTACCAAAATATTGGAAATGTTCATTTCTTCCTCCTCAACGGAATTGATTCTAAAAAGTTGATAATTTTTTATCTAATTTGATAAAAAAGAGGGCCAAAGTCAAGCCCCCAAATTGTGATCTATGGATTGATATAAAATTGGTTAGTTAGGATAAGATTGCCCTCTTTACAAGAGCCTTTACAATCTCAATCTTGTAAGGGTTCTTGCTTAGAGGTTTTGCACCCACCACAGCAGCCTCAGAAGCCTCTTCTGCTGCTGTCCTATTGAGGAGTCTTCCTTTTAAAACTTCCTCCGCCCTTTCAACCTTCCAAGGGAAAGGAGCCACAGCTCCCAGAACAACGCTCGCATCCTTACAAATATTATCTTCGAACCAAAGGACGGAGGCAACGCTCACCATGGCAAAATCAATAGGCTTTCTTAAAGTAAATTTTAAAAAGTCTGTCTCGCTTGATTTGTTGATTTTGGGATTTGAATCTCAGTCACTAATTCATCCCTCTGAAGGATATTCCCAAGAGC
>JBDOIB010000266.1:0-6640 GCA_041082155.1 Thermodesulfobacteriota bacterium
ACCATTTTAACCGGATAGGGTTTCTCATAAAGGATGGCCTCCCATACAAATCTGGGGTTGAGGATGGCGAAGGCATCAGCAAGTTTGAAGATCTCTCCTCCTAATCGTTTTTTTCTCTGATCGGGAGGAAGCATTCGATGGAGTCCCAACTGACTGGCATTCATCACAGGTGGAGGAACATAGAAGACCATCCCTCCGGGCACATCCAGGTTTCCCGTAATAGCGGCCAAGGTAATCAATAGACGGTTGTTATCCACACAGTTGATGGTTTGCTCAATGGCTACTCCCCATTGAATACAGGCAGGTTTAGTGGTCGCAAAGAGCCTGGCCGCTTCTCGAATCTTCTCTTCGGGAATCCAGGTGATCTCAGAAACCTTTTTAAGGGGATACTCCTTTACTCGATTCACAAACTCTTTCCATCCATAAATCAGTTTTCCACAAACTCTTTATCATAGAGTTCCTCTTCGATAATGGCGTGAAGCATTCCAAGGGCAAGGGCTGCGTCGGTACCCGGGCGAAGTGGAAGCCAAAGATGAGATCGATCAGCAAGTTTCGTAAACCGAGGATCTACCACGATCAACTTCGCCCCTCTTGCCAGGGCATCGGAGAGATAAACTCCTTTATATTCGTCTGGATTGGAGATGATCGCATTATTCCCCCAGACCATAATACACTTTGGATTTCCTTCATAATCGCAGACCGGAAGATTTCCACAGGTCATGATAGACGTAGAGACCCTTGGTCCATAGCACATATGACCTGCAGTAAGAACGTTTGGGGTTCCGAGAAGATTAGCGAATCGATAGATGAAGGCCTCGTTATCCCGTCCGGTTCCATAACCTAAGACAATCGATTCGGCTCCATAGCTGTTTTTATATTCATTTATTTTGGAAGCCAGAAGATCATAGGCTTCATCCCATGAAATTCGCTCCCATCGCCCCTCTCCTTTGAGCCCTTTTCTCCTCAACGGATAAAGCAACCGATTGGGATGATAAACTAACTGAAGAGTGGCTATTCCTTTTGGACAGAGGGTTCCTTTATTGATCGGACATTGCGGGTCTCCTTCGATTTTTGTGACCTTCCCCCCTTTGACATAAACCAGGACCCCACAGCCCCCGTGACAGATCCGGCAATGACTTTTCATAATCTTTTCATCTGAGCTGGTCAGGCTCTCCATCTCTCCCTCCTATTCAAATGAGTGGGGAAAGGGATTGTGAGCGGAGGGTTGAAAAAATTACTCTGATGATTTTTATCGTGTTTCTCTTCTGAATGGTTTAGCCAGAATCTCAAGGACTCGAAAGTCAAAAAAGTTATTACAATGAGAAGGCCAAACCACGAGGGCTGTATCTGCTCCTCCTCCCTTAGAAGTGGTTGTGCCTCCCACGGCAATGGTCTTCTCAATCGGAATGGCACCACTGTCGGCAGCCATGATGGTGCACTCGATGGCTACTTTCACTCCTACTCCAAAGAGAGATCGAAGGGATTCCGCCACCACTTCACTATGAGAAACCCCCGAAAATTTATTCGTAAAGGACCGCTCCAGCCCTGAAAGGATATGGCTCTGTTTCACGACCTTACATCCCATCGACTCCAATTCCTTTAAAATCTTCTGGTCAAATTTCCAGACCCCGGGCGAAGAAAACCCTGGCTGAGAGCTGACGATCACTAGATTTGTCTCGTCCGCCATTCGTTTTGCAAATATAAGCCCTGTCTTTCCGGTAGAACTGGCAACGACCACACTCTTGATGTCACCTTCTTTCAACCTCCCATAGACCACCTCAATGACCGCATCCGTATTGTCAATCCCTGGTTTATCAAAATAGAGAATCGAACGGCTTATACCCATGATTTACCCCCTCATTCCTCTTTTAAAGTAAACCTCCATTTGCAAAACATATCCTTTGGGTGAGGATCGGGTGGAGCGAAAAGACATTCGACCTGGATTCGATCATCGATCACCTTTGCAAAACCTTCAAATTCTCCCCGATGCATCTCTTTACAATTGAATTCTTCCAGTCCCCGCTTCAAACGGGCCTCCTGCGTTGCACAGCTTGGAACATGAATTAAAACCTCCTTCTCCCTTTCTTCGATCTGGTAACCAATGAGAATCGTCCAAGGGAAATATCCCAGCGCTTTGACAAAACCCTTCAGGCCTTTCTCCTGGATATCAAATCGTTTAATAAGGTCCCTCGCAGCCAGACCTGCCACTCTTCCCCATACCCGTTCGTTAATTCGTTCAGCCGTAGGTTGGTCAAACCTTTCCGTCACATAAAGAAACCAGAAGGCATCAATGACTCGGTAATGCCAGAGGAGGAATTGAATATAATTCCTCAGATCGTGAATATTCATTTCTTCAAAAATTCTAAGATCCATTTAAAAATTCCTCTTGGTTTTTCGAAAAATGGATACAAAGTCAAAAGAAAATTACTTTTTCTTTGTCATTCTTTTAGGAGGTTTTGATTGACCGGTTTTCTTATCCATCTTTTGAGATTTTTTAGCTTCAATTAGCTTTCGGACTTCTCGACGGCCCATCTTACGAAGAGTCACCATGATTTCTCTCTTTTTCATCGCAGGCTTAAATTTACCGCTCTCCCATTGATGGATTGCTCCTACCGTAACCCCGGTGAGTAGGGCCAACTCTCTCTGAGTAATGCCTAACCTTTTTCGAAGGCTTCGGATCAAACGAGGTGAAAACCGCGCACTCTTTACCTCCTCTGGAGAAACTTCGGTGGGAATCTCTTTCCCCTTAAACTCGGGGGGTGAGATTCGTTGGATGCTGAGAAGAGATTTCCGGAGCTGAGAAACGATTCCCTTCAGGGACTTAATCTCCCCTTTTAGGGGAAGGGTCATCTTTTTCACTTCCCTTTTTGCCAAACGGACAATTTCTGATTTGATAATCGATTCAACCTTTCCCATGGCTTCCTCCTTTCAGAAAACGATTTGTTTTCTCATCTCCTTAAACATTTCCTTTGCCTTCTCCAACTTTCTTTTTTTCTCGATCACCCATTTCCGGACCCTTTTCCCCCTTTCCCGAAGAGACAGATAGTTCTCCTCTATCCTTTTTCGAGAGGGAGCCCCAATGGGAGAAGGTTGAGAGAGGACTCTTTCAGGCGATTGGATCTGCTCAATCTCTCTCTTTGAAATAGGAAGATCGAGACCTGACTCCGAAAGGGCCTTTTTTAAAGCCTGGTAGGAGACTTCTTCATTCCCTTCCTTTTCAGAATATTTTACGGCTTTTTCCACCACCTTCTTGGCTTTCCTTAAGGGAAGATGGAAGGAGCGGACGATCCATTCCATTAATGGAGTGGCCCCAATAAAGTCTCTTCGGGCAAGCTCCTCCATTCTCTGAGGGTGGACTCGGAGAAGTTGAACCACATCCTTCATGACAAAGAAGATAGGTTTCACCTCTTCCATGAGATCCATAATCCAATATTTTGTCCATTGGGTATCTCGATTGTATCCTATAAAAAGAGCCTTTCCCATGGAGAGTAAGCTCACCAATAGTCCCTGCGAAAGGGAGGCTTTTGCTTTCACGACCTCGAGTGAGCAAGGATTTCTTTTCTGAGGCATGATAGAACTTCCTGAGCAATGCCGGTCGTCGAGTTGAATCATATTGAACTCACGGGTTGAAAAAAGGATCAACGTTTGTGCCATAGAAGAGAGATGATTCGTGGTGATAGTCATCGCATAGGCCAATTCCGCTTCTGGTTCCCAACGCTGGGTGATGGGGTCCGTCACGTTCTCCGTAGGGCCATCAAATCCGAGAAGTTTTGAAGTGAGGTTTCGATCCAAAGGGAAGGAAGTTCCATAGCCTGCTCCACTTCCCAAAGGGTTTTTATTGAAAAGGTCATACCAGTGAATCAAACGATGGACATCTCGAAGAAAGGCTTCTCCAAAGGAGAGGAGGAGGTGGCCAAAAGTGGTGACCATGGCATGTTGATGATGAGTATAACCGGGCATGAGGGTATGCCGATGCTCCCAAGCCCTTTGGAGGATGGATTCTATTAACTCAATAATTCCTTCGGCTGCCTCCAACACCTGATCCCGGAGATATAGACACATGTCCAGAACCACCTGGTCATTTCGACTTCTTCCTGTATGGATCTTGCCTCCATACTCTATGCCTAATTTCTCCGTCAGAAAGGCTTCGATCTGGCTATGGATATCTTCATAAGAAGGATCCACCTTTAATTTCCCTTTTAGATAGAGGCGCTCTAACTGCAGGAATCCCTTTAAAATCTTTTTACCTTCCAATTTGGAGAGAATCCCTTGGTGAGTCAGCATGATGACGTGAGCCTGAGTTCCCCATAGATCATAGGGGATCAGACGCTCATCCGCAGGAGGAATACCCTTTATGTCTCTTCCGGAGAGGAATTCAGTGATTTGCTGATTTGGGAGCCTGTGGAAACGTTCTCCCCAAAGCCTTTTGCTCGTCATTCCTTTATTTTTGTATTTTTAATTTGATTCGATATGTTAGCATAAAATCCATTTCTAAACAATGGGTTTCATGATTTATTTATAATTTCTTATGGAGGGGTAAGGATCGAAGGGAACTGAAAGAATTTAAAAAGATTAAATGATCTGGATCCTTCCAGGGGGGCCTTCCATCACCTCTCCGATGATGGATGAATCCAGTATCCCTTCCCTCCTTAAGGCCTCCACCAGTTTCTGGGCCCTCTCAGAAGGAAGAGAAATGAGCAGCCCACCAGAGGTTTGTGGATCGTAGAAGAGATCAACCAAAATTTCTGGAACCCGTGAATCCACCTCCACATGACAGGAGAAGTATTTTCGATTCGAATAGGCTCCTCCTGGGATCAACCCGTTTTTGGCATATTCGAGAGCTTCTGGAAAGATTGGAACTTTTTGGGATTGGATTAACAGCTGAATCTGACTTGCCTTCGCCATCTCAAGGGCATGGCCGATGAGACCGAAACCCGTAATGTCCGTACAAGCATGGGCCTCATACTCCTTCATCAACTCCGAGGCCTTCCAATTCAAAGCGGTCATGCTTTCCACCATTTTACGAACAGCCTCCTCAGAGGCCATTTCTGCTTTTAAAGCAGTAGAAATAATCCCGGTCCCAAGGGGTTTGGTCAATACGAGTTGATCCCCTGCTCGGGCTTTGGCATTGGTCAGGTATCGATGGGGGTGGACAATCCCTGTAACGGCCAATCCGTACTTGATCTCTTTATCCTCAATGGAATGTCCCCCTACCAGAGCAACCCGGGCTTCCTCTATCTTAGAGAGTCCCCCCCGTAGAATCTCCTTTAAGATGGTTGAGGAAAGAGAATGGATCGGGAAGGCAACCAGATTCATTGCAGTCAAAGGAGTCCCTCCCATTGCATATACATCGCTGAGGGCATTGGTGGCCGCGATTTGTCCAAAGGTAAAGGGGTCATCGACAATCGGAGTGAAAAAATCAACGGTCTGGACCAGAGCCACTTCATCGGTGAGTTGATAAATTCCAGCGTCATCAGAGGTTTCAATTCCGACCAATACCTTCGGATCTTTTTTAATGGGTAATTCTTTTAAGATTTGATCCAGATCCTCTGGACCCACCTTAGACGCTCACCCTGCCTTCTGGACAGTTGCCGTTAATCGAATCTTATCCATCCTCTCTCCTTTTTCTATATCCTTCAATTTACTAAAATACCTTATGAACCCATTTAGAGTCAAATCGAATTTCCCAATAGGGATTCCATTTTCTTTAAAGAAATCTCAATAAGAAAAGGACCAAAGAGTATAGGGGTTGGATAAATTTGGTTGCTTATCGGGGAAAAAATTGATATAAATTTTAAAAAGGTTTTCAAAGAATCTTTCCAAAAAATAAAGGAGGTGGGGTATGTATAAAAAAATTTTAGTTCCTCTGGATGGTTCTGAGCTGGCCAAGAAGGGATTGGAAGAAGCGGAAAAATTGGCAGAGATTTTTAACTCCGAGATTATCCTTTTCCAAGTTGTTCCATTTCTACCCATCTATGGTTCCCCTGAATTGGTGACCCCCCTGATCGTCGATGAAAAACAGAAGGAGTTCGCAGAGCGATATCTTGCTGATCTCACAGAGGAGCTTAAGAAGAAAGGTCTTCAGGCAAGATACATGGTCAAGACGGGCCAGCAGGTAGCCGTAGAGATCATTGACTATGCAAAGGAGAGCGGGGTGGATTTGATCGTGATGTGCACTCATGGTCGATCAGGAATTACAAGATGGGTATTAGGAAGCGTGGCCCTAAAGGTCTTGACCCGAGCCGAAACACCTATTCTGCTCATCCGTTCCAAGGCCTAACTCCTTGTTTTATCCCATGAGCACAATCCTTATTGGACTTTATATTACTTGCGAGATCGTGGCCAATGTGACCGCCTCCAAACCGGTTCAGATTGGAAAGATCGTTGTACCGGCGGCTATCTTTATTTATACCCTGACCTTCACGCTCATCGATTTGATCAATGAATCCCTGGGGAAAAAGGGAGCCCAGAAGGTGGTTTTAGCCGGATTTATGGCCAATCTTTTACTGGCCCTCTATACCCAACTGGCTATCCTTCTTCCGCCGGCTCCATTCTATTCGGGACAGGAGGCCTTTGCCTCGGTCCTTGGGGGAACCCCCAGGATTGTCTTTGCAAGCCTTACTGCCTATCTCATTAGTTC
>JBDOIB010000277.1:0-1112 GCA_041082155.1 Thermodesulfobacteriota bacterium
GTTGTCTGAGAAGGATATTAGGTTGATGAATGTTAGAAAAGAGGCTTTGCTTAATTTAAAAAAAGCTCCTAGCCAGTTCAGCATCTTATTCCATTTGCTTAGCACAGGTAAGACGCTCACAATAAAGGAGCTCTCAAAGGATCTTGATTTGACTCCAAAAGCTGCCGAAAGGGCTGTATCGAAGCTTTTCGAGAAGGGGCTTATTCAGCGTAACCTATTCCGCGAGGGAGCATACTCTTGTGACTCGAAGCAGATACTCCTCACGCTGTTTTTAGCTATTAGTGACATGCAAGAACGATTGGAGACTCAGTCTAAGAGTCCAAAGAAGACTGCTTCTTCCTAAGCTGAGGGATAACTTCCTCCTCGATCCACTTGATTCCTCTTGAAGAAAGTCTGTAGAAAAACCCTTTTTCCAAGGGTTTAAAGAGATATCCCCGCTTCTTCATCTCATGCAATCTCGCAGGGACGGTGACTTCCTTCCCACTTATCGCCAGTCTCTTTTTAATCTCCCTTGAGGTCGCCTGATGATCCTTAGAACAATAGAGTATGAGACCTATCGCCTCATAATGCGACATGTTTTTCTTTGTGACTATGATGGGTCCATCGCGATCGATCTCGACGATCTCTTTCAAATTATCATTCTCTTCCTTCCTCAACAGGTTTGTCAAACATTCATTTACTTCTGAGATGAATTCTTGGTCGATGGAGTTTAAAGCTTCCAAGACTTCTTCTTTACTCGTTCCACAGATTATAAGATCTCCGAATGGGAGTTTTAAATGGACCCGTAACTCTTTCAAGTGTTCACCCCTGCGTCGTATAATGTATAGACGTAGCCCTTCTTTTTGTCTCTCCAGCGTCTCAGTTTGTTCTTCTTTACTAGCCAGACTAAGACTCCTGAGAGCGTTGTTCTAGGGAAAAATATGGCGTTCGCTTCCATTGCTTCCCTGATCTCGGCTATGGTCCTCGGGGTTTTTCCCCAATTTGTTGTTAGAAGAGAGGTTATAGCTTCACTACATTGAGAAGTTCTTGCAATTTTAGGAAAAGCCTGGGAATTCAAGTGCTGATTGGGTTTCTCTTCTTTCTTAGTTTCGTAGTTGAAGGCTTTAGAGAAT
>JBDOIB010000280.1:0-2503 GCA_041082155.1 Thermodesulfobacteriota bacterium
GTTGGGTATAATCTCTATCCCTCTCCCATGGAGCTTCCACCTATTCACGTGTTTCAATATCCCGAAGGCGTAGAAGAAAGGCAGAAACGGCGGTTAGCAAGGTTAAGAGAAAAGCGTAATCCTATGCAAGTCAATTTAGCTTTGAAAGCCCTTAAAGAAGCTTGTAAGAATGGAAAAAATATTATGTCTTTTACAATCCAATGTGCAAGAGCAGGTTGCACCGAGGGAGAAATGTTTGAAGTATTCAAAAAAGCTTTTGGTTTATGGAAACCTCCTTCTCTCTGGTAATTCTTTTATAGTCTTAAGAATACCCGAATAAAAAAAGCGGGGGTGGTAATGGATTTCAGGATTAAAATCTTGCTATCCAAACTTGGACTGGATGTCCATAATAGGGGACTGATTACTGTAGCCAAAGAGTTAAGAGACGCGGGAATGGAAGTGATCTACATCGGGAATTCATTCCCAAGAGAAATAATTGCCAGTGCTATCCAAGAAGGTGTTGATGTAGTCGGGGTTAGCTCCTTAGGAGGAGCTCATCTTACTTTAGGAGCGGAATTAATGGAAGAAGCGAAAAGAGAAAGGCTTCCCGACAATATAGTATTCCTAATTGGAGGAGTGTTTCCTCCTACTGATATCCCCACTCTCAAAAAAATAGGTTTTGATGGAGTGTTTACTCCCGGAGCAACTCGGGAAGAAATTATATCCTTTATTAAAAAAATGGTCATGGAGAAAAAAAATAAGGTATTTTAATCTGCTTTTATTCCACAATTTAAATAAAATGGGAGGTATTATGACAATACAATGGCCAACTCAATATGATCGTTCCTATCTTCCGTCACCAAATTCTAAGTATTGGAATAAAGAACTTGAAACGATGGATCCGGAGGAAAGAGAAAGGAAAATCATCCTTCCTAAGCTTCAAGCTCAACTGAAGTATGCCTATGAAAGATCTCCTTTGTATAAGAGGAAATGGGACGCTGCAAAAATAAAGCCAGAAGATATCAAATCATTGGCTGATTTTGAACAAATCCCTTTTATAACCAAAGAAGAGATTCGTCAAGATCAGAAAGAATATCCCCCTTTTGGGTCAAACCTATGTGTTTCAATATCAGAATTGGCAAGGATTCAAGGGACTTCAGGAACAACTGGAAAGCCTACCGTCTTTGGGATCAGCAAGGGAGACATGGAACGTATTGCAGAGGCCCATGCGAGGACAATGTGGGGTTTTGGAATGCGACAAGATGATATTGTTTTTATTGGCTCTTTCTTTAGCCTATACTGGGGGAGCTGGGGAGCCTTGGTGGGCGTGGAAAGGCTTGGTGCTGTGGCATTTCCTTTTGGTGCTGGAGTTCCAGGACAAACCGATCGGGCTATTGAATGGATAAAAGAAGTCAAACCAACTATTTTTTATGGGACGCCCTCTTATAGTCTCTACATAGCAGAAAAAGCAATGGAAAAAGGCTTGGATCCAGCAAAGGATTTTGGATTTCGAATCCTCTTTTTCTCAGGTGAACCAGGAGCAGGTGTGCCTTCTACTAAAAAGAAAATTGAGGAAACATTTGGTGGAATATGCATCGATTCCGGCTCTACAGCAGAAATGACCCCCTGGATGTCAAACTGTGAATGTGAGTATCGCCAGGGTATGCATCTCTGGCAAGATATTGTTTATGCAGAGCTTGTTGATCCCGTAACAAAGAAAAGAGTTCCATATGGAAAAGAAGGAGTAACAGTATATACTCATTTAGAAAGGACGTCACAACCAATGATACGTTTTTTTGCAGGCGATATCTCCCTGTGGGTAAACGATCCTTGTCCTTGTGGTCGAACCTATCCTCGCTTGCCAAAAGGAATTTACGGAAGGGCCGACGATATGTTTATAGTAAGGGGAGAAAATGTTTATCCAAGCGCTATCGAAGATGTGATTAGAGGGATCCCTGGATTTGGGGATGAGTATAGAATTATAATTACAAGAGAAAAGACGATGGATGAACTAATCATTCAGGTGGAGCGAGCCAAAGGAGTTGATTCAGGAGAGGTTCCCCAACTGAGGAAAAAACTTGAAACGGAGTTAAGAACCCGCGGTCTTCGTGCAGTGATTCAAATCCTTGAGCCGAATAGCCTTGAAAGAACAGAATTCAAAGCCAAAAGGGTCATTGATAAAAGAAGCTTATACGATGAGATCACTCAAAAGAAATCAGAAAAGTCCTGACGGGCTATAAATCACTCCAAGAAACCTCTTCGTAACAAAGGTCTCCATAGGTGTCTCGGAGTCATTTCATAATCGAAACCCCGATCACAAAGAAAAGCTAGAATTTCATGAGTAAATCCGACAAAAAGGGGCTCTATGATCCTTTTTTATGCCTTTATTGAAAAGCCTAAACTTTTTCAAACATATCTTTGGGAGCGCCACAGGAAGGGCAGACCCAACTGTCAGGTAATTTGGCAAATGGGGTGTTGGGAGCAATCCCATTGTCGGGATCTCCTTTTTCAGGATCATAGATGT
>JBDOIB010000296.1:0-1431 GCA_041082155.1 Thermodesulfobacteriota bacterium
TTTGTCGTATCCCCACCAGTGCCACAGGTATCCAGAATCGTCTCCTCCTCCACATTGATCTCATCCCGATCAATATTGAGAAGATGATCCTCCACAAAGATCCTTACGCAATTTGATCTCATCGCTTTGGCTGCCCCAACAATCTCATCCACCGTCTCCCCCTTGAGCCTCAGGGCCGTCACAAAGGCCCCGATCTGAGCAGGTGTGGCCCTTCCTTTAATGACCTCTTCCATACAACTCTTCATCTCCTCCTCTTCAAGGTCCCTCCCACTGACTATCTTTGCAATTGCTTCCTTAATCATCCCTTCCTTCCTCCTTCTTTTGTTGAATTTTTTGTTGCGGGGAAAAATTCCTGTTCCTTCCTTTTCTCCTGATGAAAGATCCGGAACAGCTCCCGACCAATAATCATCTTCTGAATATTGGAAGTCCCTTCCACATATTCCATCCCACGGGCATCCGCACTCAGCTGGTTGATCAGTTCGCTTCTCAAATACCCCCTCCCGCCCATCAATACCTGGGCCCTCGAAGCCACATCCATCACCACCTGTGAGGCAAACAGCTTTGCCTGCGAAGAGCTCATCCGATAATAAGAAGAGCCATACTGACTCAGGGCATAAAGACACAGACTCCTTGCCGCATTGATCCGGGTAAACATCTCTGAAATCTGAAAGCTTACATCCTGGCTGCTTGTCAGAGGATGATCGAACTGCCTTCTCCGATGAGCAAAATAGAAGAGCTCCCGAAAAATCCGATAGGCCAAACCGCAGCAGATCCCTGCAATATGAATCCTCCCCCTATCAATCACCTCGAGCGTAAGAAGAAGTCCCATCCCCTCCTGACCGATAAGATTGTTTTCTGAAACTGGAGAATCTTTAAAAATAAGCTCCCCTGTGGGAAGGATCTTCAGACCATCCTTCTCGGGCAATCCCTTAATGCTCAGGCCTGAAAGATCCTTCTCCACAATAAACACACTGAGAGAACGAGGTCCCGGAATCCCTTTGGTGTTAGCCAAAACTGCATAGAAGTGAGCAAGCCCGCTGTTAGAGATAAAAACCTTTCGTCCGTTGAACCAGTAAAGGTTCCCCTTTTTCAATGCCCTTAGACTCACAGCACTTGCATCCGAACCCGCCCCTTCTTCTGTGATGGCAATGGCCCCGAATCTACCTTCCACCATGAGTGGAAGATACCTCCTTCTCTGCTCCTCCGTCCCACTGAGAATGATATCAATTGCTCGACCATGGGAGACAAAGACAATTCCCAGCCCCGGTGAGGAATACCCGAGAAGCTCCATGATAAAATAGATCTCCTGCTCCGAAGCCCTTTCCCCTCCATATTCAGGAGGGATAAAGAGTTTAAATATATGGGCTTCTCTAAGTCCCGAAACGATCTCTTCCCACTGCGGAGGGAAACGGGCTTCATTGCCTTCAATCC
>JBDOIB010000310.1:0-2779 GCA_041082155.1 Thermodesulfobacteriota bacterium
AAATGGCGGAGGGAGTAGGATTCGAACCCACGGGACTTTCGTCCAGCGGTTTTCAAGACCGCCGCCTTAAACCACTCGGCCATCCCTCCACACTTTAAATCTCTCCTTAATCCATCTTCTCCCGACACCAGACTTTAAAAAATTTTCCTTCTTCCTCGCCTCTGTATAATCTACACACATCTCTTTATAGATAAGTTCCCATGGGCGACCAGATTTTGTAGACCTGTTTCTTCCTAAATTGTGAGATTTTAAACGTTTATCAGCGTTATCCTCTCGACTTGAACCTATATAAAATTTATTTTTACTTTGGCTATATAAAATATAAACGCAAGACAATTTAAGACCATCCATTTGCGGTTTTTCCGCTTGAAGCGGACCCGCCCTCAGGCGGGCAAGACCGCCGCCTTAAACCACTCGGCCATCCCTCCACACTTTCTCTCTAACGCCTTTTGGTAATCCGTTCCACTCCATCCATATAGGGTCTTAAAACCTCTGGAATCACCACACTTCCATCTTTCTGCTGATAATTCTCAAGAATCGCCACCAGGGTTCTTCCTACCGCTAAACCGGAACCATTCAGTGTATGAACGTATTCGGTTTTTGACTTTCCAGAAATCCGATACCGAATCTTCGCTCTTCTTGCCTGAAAATCCTCAAAATTGCTGCAAGAAGAAATCTCTTTAAACGTATTCTGGCCGGGTAGCCAAACTTCAATGTCATAGGTCTTGGAGGCGGCAAATCCAAGATCTCCAGTGCAAAGGGTCACCACTCGATAGGGTAATTTCAATCTTTTTAGAACTTCTTCTGCATCGTTAAGGAGCTTTTCGAGTTCCTCGTAAGAGTCCTCCGGCTTCGTAAACTTTACCAATTCCACCTTATTGAACTGGTGCTGCCGAATCAATCCCCTCGTATCCTTTCCATAAGAGCCTGCCTCTTTCCTGAAGCAGGGGGTATAAGCTGTATAATAAAGGGGAAGCATCTCTTCTTCAAGAATCTCCCCCTGATGAATATTCGTCACGGGGACTTCCGCTGTAGGAATGAGGTAGTATTCTAACCCTTCAATCTTAAAAAGCTCATCGGCAAACTTTGGAAGCTGTCCCGTTCCTGTCATGGTCGTTCGATTGACCATAAAAGGAGGAAGAACTTCTCGATAGCCATGTTCTCGAGTATGAAGATCTAACATAAAATTAATCAAAGCCCTCTCCAATTTTGCCCCAAGATCCCAGTAAAGGGTAAAACGGGCCCCCGCAAGCTTGGCTCCGGATTTAAAATCGAGAATCCCGAGCTCCTCGCCGATATCCCAGTGGGGTTTAGGATCAAAATCAAATTTTGGAATCTCTCCCCATCGTCTTACCTCTACATTATCCTCAGAATCTTTCCCAACAGGGACAGAGGGATGAGGAAGGTTGGGAATTGTCAACAGGAGCTCTTCTAATACCCTTTCTTTTTCTTGTATAATCCCATCGAGCTCCTTTAATTCTTGAGACACCTTCTTCATCTCCCCGAGTAACTCTGAAGCATCCTGATTCTCTCTCTTTCTTCGACTGATCTCATCAGAAACCTTCTTTTGGAGGGCTCTCAATCGTTCCCATTCCTGAACTGCTTTTCTTCGCTCTTGATCGAGGTTGCGAAATCGATCCAGAGGAATCTCCTGTCCCCTTAAAGCCAACCGCTTTTGAACCTCCTCAAAATGTTCTCGGATATATTTTGCTTCAAGCATAAAAGACTTTAATCTTTAAAGGGATTTTCAATTTAGGGAATTCGAATAAATATTAGCATCAATTTCTACCGAAATCAATTAGGGCTTTCGAATAAGGTTGGGATTCGGAGAAAGAGGATTCTTTAAAGAGAGATGGCCTGAGAGGGTCTCGATGGGCCTCCCATTGACCAAGATTTGAACCTTCTTAATCTCCGGATAGTTCTGGGTCAGGGAATGGACAATGGAGAAGGCCGTCAGAATTTCTGCAGAACTTCCTCCGGGATGGTCTTTTATTAGGGATTGATCGAAATTCACTTTAGCCAGACCTTTTTCATTCACCAGGACACTCAGACACTTGGTTCTTGGAGGAAGGGTAGGAATTAACTTCCCTGAAGGACCTTTGATAAGTTCGTTAAGAAGTTCTCTTGCCTCTTCTCTTAACTCTTTCTTTTTCGAAATCTTTCTTCTTTCCCCAACCAGATACTCTCCTTCTGGATTGGAGAAATAAAGAACGACCTCTTTCTTTTCCTTTACGACCTCGACCCTTTCAAAAAGGGGTTCGATCCTACGGATGATCTCCTTTCTAAAAAGGAACGAGAAAAAGGCGACCCCTCCGATTATAAAAAGGAGGATGACCAGTCTTCCTACCCAACTTTTTTTCTTTCTTCTCTTTGCCATTAAATCCTATGAGATCTTTTCCTCGGCCATTTTCCCAACAATGGGCAGAGCATATCGTTTCCCCTGGAGCGCCTTAATCATGAGAAGGAGCCAGAGAAGAAGGCTGAGGATCCAGAGTGGATAGATCAGAAGATGAATGATGGGAATCATTCCAAGAATTAAAGAAAGGACAAAAAGGCCAAGAAATGTAATGGTCGATTGCATGGCGTGAAATCTTACAAAAGAACTTCTCTTCTCCAAGATCAGGAAGAGAATCCCGGTGATGAATCCAAAAAGATAACAAAGAAAAGCCTCTACGTTTTCATCCAGTCCTAAACTGGTTTTTCTATTTCTTTCCTCCACGGTCTGCGAAATTCCTCCTTATCCCTTTTTTAATTTTTAACATAACCTATTTTAAAACCC
>JBDOIB010000331.1:0-1683 GCA_041082155.1 Thermodesulfobacteriota bacterium
ATATAAAAGACGGGTTTATTCAACCGCCTTAAAATATCTGCAATCTCTCGATCCGAAGGCATCAACCCCTCTTTTCCATCCATTACGAAGAGGATGATATCGGCTTCTTCCATGGCCAATTCACATTGTTCACGCATCTGGACGAAGATTCGATCTTTTGAGATAGGTTCGAACCCCCCTGTATCAATCAAGATAAAGGCTTTCCCATCCCACTCCGCATCGGCATAGTTTCGATCCCGGGTGACCCCGGGTTCATTCCACACGATCGCTTTTCTCCCTCCGAGGATCCGATTAAAGAGGGTCGATTTCCCTACATTAGGTCTTCCAACAATCGCTATGATGGGCTTCATAGGAGAAGATTTTCGACTCTCTAAAAAATCATTATAAACTAATGGAGAGGCCCCCACAACCGAGATTTCTTGGAAAGGATAAAGGGAAAAAGCCGCTGATTCTCTTATATTAACGAGGGGAGGGATGGAAGGCGATCGCCTCCATTTCAAGTTCACAATCCCTTGGAAGCCTTGAGATCTCAACCGTTGTCCTCGCAGGAGCTGAGGTTGAAAAATAGGTTTTATAGACCTCGTTCACCTCACTGAAGCGCGTTAAGTCTTTTAAAAAAATCGTCACTTTGACCACATCCTCCATCCCTAATCCTTGGGATTCTAAGATTGCCTTCAGATTTTCCAAGACCTGTCGGGTCTGCTCACGGACATCTCCTTTGATAACCTCCCCTGTGGATGGGTCGATGGGGATCTGGCCTGAAAGAAAGAGAAACTCTCCTGCTTGAACAGCTTGCGAATAAGGACCGATAGGTTTAGGTGCCTTTTCAGTATAAATAATCTTTTTATTCATTTTTTCCCTCCACTTGAAGACAAAGGTTCTTCTTTAATTAAATTTCTCCAGAGGATTCAGGGTTCAAGGGTTCCAGGGTTCAAGGGTCTATTGGGATGCTCAAGAGGAAAGAAGAATTTCCACAATTCAGTAACATCCCTTAAAATTTCATTTGCCCCCGCTTTCTCGAACTCCTCTTTACTGGTTCTCCCGGACAAAACCCCGATCGTTCTCATCCCTACTCTCTTTCCAGCTTGGATATCCAAAGGATGATCCCCGATCATCACGGCCTCTTCTCCATAAATTCCCAATCTCTCTGCCACCGCATTCAGGTGGTCAGGGTGAGGCTTCACCTTTTTGATCGAGTCTCTTGAAATAAACACATCACAGTATTGATCTATTTCCGGAAATACTCTTCTGACGGCTTCTTCACAATTTCGTGTAATAATCCCTATCTTTAATCCTTTTTTTCTTAGGGAACTCAACAACTCCTTGACGCCGGGCAGGAGACTCCCCTTGCGGGCTGCATCCATTTCCACCTGATAGAGAATCTGATGGGCCTTCTCATAGAAGGTTTCTGCTATGGAAGAACCTCTCTCCATAAGAAGATGATAGACCTCATCGATGATTTCCAAGAGATAGGTTTCACGAACGGAATCTCGATCCACTTTAAATTCATCCACCAATTCAAAAACCTCTTTTCTCATCAAAAGAAAATCGATATTGAGAAAGGCAAGGGTCCCATCAAAATCAAAAATAATCGCACGAATCTTTTTGAACCAGTCTCTCATGGTCAGTGAGATTGGAGTATGGTCCGTTCTCGTAAGGGGTTAACTTTAAATCATTTTTTAC